>NZ_JAOTNY010000005.1:0-396312 GCF_036346455.1 Pseudomonas sp. AM14(2022) | reverse complement strand
GCGGCCTAATACTCCTACGGAGTGGTTTAAAAAAACTGAACCACTACACCGCAGGCGGCGATCTTTTTAGCTTGAATCAGTTACCGCGGATTTTCTCCACGATCGCCGTCGTCGAGCTGTTTTCCACCAGACCCAGCACTTTCACCGTGCCGCCGTAAGCCTTGACGATATCGGCACCAACAACCTGGTCGATACCGTAATCACCGCCCTTGACCAGCACATCCGGCTTGACCTCGCGCAGCAGGTTTTCCGGGGTGCCTTCGGGGAAGCTGATCACCCAGTCCACCGCACCGAGGCCGGCGAGTACCGCCATGCGTCGGTCGACACTGTTGATCGGACGTCCCGGCCCTTTCAGACGGCTGACGGAGGCGTCATCGTTGATCGCCACGATCAGACGGTCGCCCTGGGCGCGCGCCTGCTCGAGGTAGGTCACGTGCCCGGCATGCAGAATGTCGAAGCAGCCGTTGGTGAAGACGATGCGCTCGTTATGCGCACGGGCATCGGCCACTGCCAGCACCAGCTGTTCCAGACCTAGCACCCCACGCTCCGAACCTTCTTCACGCTGAATCGCGCGGCGCAGTTCCGGGGCGCTGATCGCCGCAGTACCGAGTTTGCCGACCACGATGCCCGCCGCCAGATTGGCCAGCGCCACCGCGTGCGGCAGCTCTTCACCGGCAGCGATCGCCGCCGCCAGGGTGGAAATCACCGTGTCGCCGGCACCGGTCACATCGAACACTTCACGGGCACGGGCCGGCAAGTGCAGCGCCGGATGCTCCGGGCGCAGCAAGGTCATGCCGTGTTCACCACGGGTGACCAGCAGCGCGCCGAGTTCGAGATCGTGCATCAGGGCCGCGCCCTTGCTCACCAGCTCGTGCTCATCGGCGCACCCGCCAACGATGGCTTCGAATTCGCTGAGGTTCGGCGTGATCAGGCTCGCACCACGGTAGATCGAAAAATCCTTGCCCTTGGGATCGGCCAGCACCGGAATGCCTTTGGCCCGGGCCGCCTGAATCAAGGCCTGATGGTTCTTCAGCGCGCCTTTGCCGTAGTCCGACAGCACCAGCACCTTGATGCCTTCGAGCAGATCATCGACCTGCGAGGCCAGGGCCAGCGCATCGGTGGCAAACGGTTCTTCGAAGTCGATACGCAGCAACTGCTGGTGCCGGCTCATGACCCGCAGTTTGACGATGGTCGGCTGGTGCGCGATGCGCTGGAACAGCGCGCGTACGCCCGCACCCTTGAGACTGTTGCTCAGGCTGTCGGCGGCTTCGTCGTCGCCGGTCACACCGACCAGCGACGCCGGCGCACCCAGCGCGGCAATGTTCAAGGCAACGTTGGCAGCACCGCCCGGGCGGTCTTCGATTTGCTCGACTTTTACGACCGGTACCGGTGCCTCAGGGGAAATCCGTGAGGTTCCACCATGCCAGTAACGGTCGAGCATGACATCGCCGACCACCAAGACTGGGGCTTGATCGAATCGCGGCATGGACAACTTCATGGAGCAACCCACATACAAAATGAACAGGGGCGCGATATTAACACAGGGTTGGCGCAGGCTTGCGTGCAGCCTGCAACAGGATGAAACAGTCCGTTACTTTGCTTATTTTTTGAGCACCAGTGCCGCCAGTTGTCCACAGGCTTCGGACAATTCCAGCGCCTCGGTGTCGATTTGCCACTCGGCTGCCAATGGCGCTTCGTAAGGACTGTCCACGCCCGTAAAGTGCGTGATCCGCCCTTCCCGTACGGCCTGATACAAACCTTTCGGATCGCGACGGGCGCAGACTTCGAGCGAAGTGCTGACGTGGACTTCAATGAACTCATCCTGGGCAAACAGCCTGCGCGCGGCGTCGCGTTCGGCGCGGAACGGCGAAATGGCCGCAACGATCACAATCAGCCCGGCGTCGACCATCAACCGCGCCACCTCGGCCATACGCCGGATGTTTTCCCGGCGGCAGAGGTCGCTCATGCCCAGGTCGCGGCACAGGCCATTGCGCACATTGTCGCCATCGAGCAAAAACGTGTGCAGACCCGACGCATGCAGGTGCAGTTCGAGGGCATTGGCCAGGGTTGACTTGCCGGCGCCGGAAAATCCGGTCAACCACACGCAGCGTGGGTGTTGTGCCTTGAGCGCTGCCCGGGCCTGGTGCGAGAGCGCCAGACCGTAAGGCCGAATGGCGAGCGTCTGTAGCGGCAGTGGCAGGGACTCATTCATACCCGAGCAACTCGTAATCACGCTGATAAACCCGACGCACCAGACGCCGGGTGCGCACCGTACAGAACTCCCGCGCCGGCAATGATTGCCGTTCCCGCGAGCCGTTGACGTGAGGCAACTCGCCAGTCAGCCCCAACTGTTCGCAAACCAGACGAAAATCCCGCGTCAGGTGTTCCTGATAACCGATGAAGTCCAGCGCCAGATGCCCCAGCGAGTCCGTCAGAAAGTCGGTCTGCGCGGCAAAGTGCAATTGCCGGGCAATCGTTTCCGGATGCAGCCAGCGCGCGACAAAAGCGTCGAAATCCCGGTACTGCCGCACCAACCGTTGCGCCATATGGTCACGCGCGCTCAACTCGTTGCCACGCAAAAAGGCGTAGGCCGAATAGGCGCGTTCCAGCGGGTCGCGAACAAAAGCGAACTTGAAGGCGTGGGCGAACTGCTCGGGAAACTGCTCTTCATACCAATACAGCGGCAAGTGCCCGGGTCGCCAGCCGTCGAACAGCGCCGTGCAAACGCTGCTGCCGGCGCATTTCGGAACATGGATAAACAGGCAGGAGCGCTGCTGGAAGGCCTGAGGAAACGTCAGGTTGGCCGACATCGACTTGTTCACCACCTGCCGATCGACCACCGACAGGCGCCCGAGCAGAAAAGCCCGCTGTGGCTTGGGCAGCAGTTTCCAGAGATAGCGTTGCAGCATGAAAGCACCCGCGCGACGGGGATGGCCCCCTCGATGGAAGTCAGAGTTCGTTGAGGAACCTTAACAAGCGCGGTGCCCGGATTTATTCCGGTTTGGTCAAGAAGGGTAAAGGTCTGGATACAAACGACGGTGGGAGCGAGCAGGCTCGCTCCCACAGGGCAGGGCCTGGAGTCAGGCGATATCTTCGGCCGGGGCATCGAGGCCCATGGCGTTGAGGCGCGCGTAGTAACCATTTTGCGCCAGCAACTGGTCGTGGGTGCCGCGCTCGACGATGCGCCCCTGATCCATGACCAGAATCAGGTCGGCCTTCTCGATGGTCGACAGACGGTGAGCGATCACCAGCGTGGTACGCCCCTTCATCACCTGATCCAGTGCCGCCTGAATGTGCCGTTCGGACTCGGTGTCGAGTGCCGAGGTGGCCTCGTCGAGAATCAGCAGCGGTGCATTCTTCAGCAACGCACGGGCAATCGCCAGACGCTGGCGCTGGCCACCGGAAAGCAAGACGCCGTTCTCGCCGACCTGAGTGTCCAGGCCTTGCGGCAACTGCGAAATGAAGTCCATCGCGTAGGCATCACGCGCGGCTTTTTCAATGTCTTCACGCGGCGCACCGGCCAGATCGCCATAAGCGATGTTGTTGGCCACGGTGTCGCTGAACAGAGTGACGTGCTGAGTCACCTGAGCGATGTGACGACGCAGGTTGAGCAGTTTGTACTGTTCGACTTCCACATCGTCGATGAGGATTTCGCCCTTGTCGTGGTGATAGAAACGCGGAATCAGGTTGGCCAGCGTCGACTTGCCGCTGCCCGAACGCCCGACCAGTGCGACCATCTGCCCTGGCTGGACCGAGAAACTGATGTCGTCCAGCACCTGGCGTTCGGTGCCAGGGTAGGTGAAGCTGAGGTTGCGCACGTCCAGACGGCCACTCACCGCATCGCGCTCGACGGTGCCGGTATCGACTTCCGGCTCGACGTCCAGTTGCTCGAAAATGCTCTCGGCACCGGCCACGCCTTTCTGAATGGTCGAGCTGACTTCGGACAATTGACGGATCGGCTTGGGCAACAGGCCCGCCAGCGTGATGTAGGCGACCATGTCACCGGCCGAGGCGTCACCGCGCAGGTACAGCACCAGGAACATCAGCACGGCCATGGCGGTGTAGATCACCAGTTGCAGCATCGGCGTGTAGATCGCACCCGTGCGAGTCATGCGCAGTTGCTTGTCGGTGTTGCCCTGGCTGGCATCGAGGAAGCGCTTTTCTTCATAGGCCTCGCCGCCGAAGCTGCGAACCACGCGATAACCCTGGATGGTTTCCGAGGCCACATGCGTGACATCGCCCATCGCCAGCTGGATCTTCTTGCTCTGCTTGCGGAATTTTTTGCTGGCGGTGCGCACCATTACGGCGATCAGCGGCAGGATCGCCACCATCACCAGGGTCAGCTTCCAGTTCATGAACAACAGCGAGGCAAACAGGAAGATCACCGTCATGCCTTCACGGATTACGACCTTGATCGCATCTGTTGCCGCCCCCGTGACCATCGTCACGTTGAAGGTGATACGCGAAATCAGATGACCGGAGTTATGCTTGTCGAAATAGCGGTTAGGCAGCACCAACAGGTTGTTGAACAACTGCACACGCAAGTCATGCACCAGCCCCAGGGAAACCTTGGCCAGGAAATAGTTGCCCAGATAGGAGCCCAGCCCCTGCCACGCGGCGATCAGGATGATCAGCAGCGGTACGGCCTGCAACAGTTGCAGGTCACGCAGGTAGGGCACGGAGGGAAACAGCACCGCTTCAGGGTTGGACAGGCCATCGACAAAGTACTTGAGGATGTAGCCAAGCATCGGTTGCGTCGAGGCGAAAATCAGAAAGCCGACGATGCTGATCAGGAACAGACTGATGTACGGCCGGACATAGCCGAGCAGGCGGAAGTAGATTTTCAAGCTCGATGGGCTTGCGGCGGGACTGGAATCGGTCATATCACGCGAAAGTCGATAAAAAGGACGCTGACTTTAGCACAGCTTCTTCAGGGTTCTGGCAATCGGCGAAAGGCTGTTATTGTTATGCACCTCTTCTGCATCAAATAGCCATCACTCGAATGGTCGATCAACCTCAGGAATGAATCTCACAGCATGCAACTTCGCGGCTTCAGCAGTACGTCCAATCGGATTTTCGATTTCATTAGCCTGTGGATTCTTCCCACCGGTTATTTCCTGCTCCTGTGCGCGCTGTTCTTCTTGCCGGGTCGAAGTCTGCATCACAAGTTGTTCTATGGCCTGTTCAGCATTCCGACACTGATCGCGCTGTGCCTGCGCCCGCGCGAACTCAAGGAGCTGCTGCGCGAGCCGATTTTCATCGCGGCTCTGCTGTTCGCCGCCTGGGCGTTGCTCAGCCTCGCCTGGGGGCCGGGCGGGGAGCCGCTCGGCGGAATGTTCAAGCCGCCACTGCATACCTTGCTGCTGTTTGCCGGCTGCTACCTGCTGGTGCGCTACCGCAGCGACATCCTGCAACCCTTGCTGTTCGGCGCCGCGTTGGTCGCGCTGATTGCCACGACCATTTTCCTGTTCATGTTCGCCCGGGTTTATGAGCCGGGCATGCGCCTGATCGGCGGTGGTGCCTTCGATAACCCGTTGCTCAGCTCGCACCTGTTCGGCTTCTTCAGTGCCTACTGGCTGAGCGTGACCATGACCTGCAAACGTCGCCAGATGATGTGGCTCAGCTTGCCGGCGATGGCAATCATGTTCATGGCCGTGATCGGCACCGGTTCCCGGACGCCGTTGGTGGCACTGACCATGGCGGCGCTGTGGCTGTGCTTCATCTGCTGGAACAGACGCTCGATGGGGTTACTGATCGCGCTGGTCCTGAGCGGCGTAGCAGTCATTACGCAGTTTTCGCAGATGATCACCGAACGTGGCGACTCCTATCGTCTGGAAATCTGGCAGAAGGTACTGCACATGATTGCCGATCATCCATGGATCGGTCATGGCTACAGCGCCAGCCTTGCCGTAGACCCCGGTAACGGCATCAGCTTTCAGGAGCCGCACAGCTTTATCCTGGGTGTGCTGTATTACGTCGGCATCATCGGCTTGCTGCCCTGGCTGTTCTTCCTGCTGTGGGGCCTGCTGAGCAGTTGGCGCCAGCGCGTGCAGCCACTGCTGATCATAGCCTCGACCTGGCTGGTATTCGGTATCGGCGCCGGGCTGACCGAAGGCGGCGGGATCATTTCGCGGCCCAAGGAACACTGGTTCCTGTTGTGGATCCCGCTGGCACTGATCGCAGCGTTGAGCATCAATCAACGCGCGCGGCGCCTGTTGACCCAGCCGGTGCAAAAGCTTGCGACCGCTGACCTGGAGCACATGAGCAGCACGGCCCAGATCATTGAAGAAGATGGCCTCGGCCCGAAAGTCCTGCGCCTGACCGACGGCAGTTTCCTCAAGCTGTTCCGCCGTCGCCGCTGGTACACCTCCGGCAGCTTCAATCCCTACTCCGAACGTTTCGCGGTCAACAGCGAACAACTTCGTCAGATGGGCATCCCGACCCCGCAAATATTGAATCTGTACCGTCTCGACGATGGCAGCAGCGCTGTGCATTACGCGCCGTTGCCGGGGCACACGCTGCGTCAGGTGCTGCAGAGCATTACCGCTCCAGCGGTGCGCCAGGCGCTGGTGGAGCGCTTTGGCAAATTCATGGCGCAACTGCACGAGAAAGGCGTTTATTTCCGCTCGCTGCACCTGGGCAACGTACTGGTACTGGAAGACGGCGAGTTCGGCCTGATCGATCTGGCCGACCTGCGAATCTACCCTACTCCGCTCAGTCTTTCCCTGCGCCAACGCAATTTGCGTCATATGCAACGTTACACTGTCGACAAACGCTGGTTGTTCGAGGATCACCTCGATGCGTTGCTCCAGGGGTACGCCATGACGGCGTCTAAATCCGCGGTTGAAAATCTGCACAGGCAAGTGCTGGCCGGCAACACCCCGGCTCGGGTTCATTGATGATCGAAACCAATCCGCTTATCGCGCTGGCAGCCTATCTGCTGGCCATCGTCACTTCCGCCCTGCTGTTGCGTGCGGTGCCGAAAATCGCTCGGCACCTGCAGCATTCCGGCGAAAGTCGATATGCCAGCATCGACGGCCTGCGTGGCTATCTGGCGTTTGGTGTGTTCGTGCACCACTCGGTCATTACCTGGATCTTCTTGCGCACCGGGGTGATCGACTTTCCGCCGAGCAACTTCTATTCGATGCTGGGTCAAGGCAGCGTCGCGCTGTTCTTCATGATCACCGGTTTTCTGTTCTGGAGCCGCCTGCTCGCGCAGGGACGCAACCATGACTGGCTGGCCTTCGGCGTGTCACGGGTATTTCGCCTGTATCCGCTTTATCTGCCGCTGATGCTGCTGGTGTTCGTCTCGATCTTCCACTTGCAGGACTGGCAAATGAAGGAGCCTGGCCTGGAGCTGTTCAAGCAGATCCTCGCCTGGCTGACGTTCGACCGCCCGGACATCAACCAGTACCGCCACTCCGGCATGCTGATATCCAACGTCACCTGGACGCTGGCCTATGAGGTGTTTTTCTACATGGCGCTGCCATTGGCCGGGCTGGTGTTCATCTACCGCGGCAGCTGGTTGCAGGTGGTGCTGTGCCTGATCGGCATCTACACGCTGTACCAGGTCATCGGCTGGGAACATTCGCTGAAGAAACACTTTCTGGCGAGCTTCCTCGGTGGCATCGCCGCCGCCTACTGGATTCGCCGGCCGGCGCTCGTGGCGTGGAGCCAGTCGCGTCTGGCGAGCATCATCGCCGTGCTCGCGCTGGTGATTGCGTTCACCGCGTTCAGTCGTGCATTCAAGACTGCACCGCTGTTTTTGCTGGGGTTGTTTTTCGTGATCGTGGCGTCCGGCAATAATCTGTTCGGCGCGCTGAAACCACGCAGCATTCGCTGGCTAGGCGAAATTAGCTACAGCACCTATCTGCTGCACGGGTTCGTCCTGTGGCTGATGGTGCAACGGCTGCCGCTGCTGCTGAATATCGATGCGCGGGAAACGGCGGTGTACCTGCCCCTGGTGGCCGTCTGCACCTGCTTGCTGATTCTGATCAGCAGCGCGACGTTCCTCTATATCGAGCAGCCGGGCATGGCTGCCGGCAAGAAGGTTGTGCATTGGCTGCGCCAGCGTCAGAAGGGCGAAAAGCGCTTGCCGGAGAAGGTCGCCCGCTGAGCGCGAGCGACCGCTGCCTCAGTCCTTTTCCAGCGGGGAAAAGAGTAAACGCCCCAGTCCGCGCCAGGTCTTCTTGTTCCAGGCCTTGAACGGGATCTGCGCCAGCAGCTCGCGTGCCAGCTTGCGATTACGGTTGGCGGTCTTGAGGAACATCGAGTTCAGCGCCTTGAAGCGCACTTCGTCGTACAGCGGATGATCGCTGAACAGCGCATAGGTGCGCAGGATGTTCTCGATCATGAAACGATGATTCTTGTACGAGTTGGTGGCGTGCTTGCGGTAACGCGCCATCACCACGTTCAAACCGTCGATGAAGTAGCCAGCACGGGTCACCTTGAGCTCAATGTACAGGTCTTCAAGACGAATCGTCGGATCAAACCCTCCCACCTTTTCCAGCGCCTCACGACGGATCATCAACGTCGGTGCTGGCGGATACGGCTTGCGTTCAAGAAACATGTCGTCGAAATCGAGGCGGCGAAACGGCACGTCGCGGCGCTGACGTTTCTCCGGGTAAAGACTGCCGTCGGCGTGCATCAGCTCGATATTGCCGGCACAGATCCCGACTTCAGGCTTGCCGTCCATGTACGCCACCTGGGTGGCAATACGTTCGGGGTACATGATGTCGTCGGAGCCGAACGGCACAATCAGGCTGCCCTTCGAACGGGCGATCGCGCCGTTGAGGGTATTGGTCAGGCCCTGATTCTGCTGCACACGGAAATCGAAGCCGTACTGCGCCTGCAACGCGCTGATGCGCTCGACGCTGTCGTCCTTCGAACCGTCGTCGACCACCAGCAACTCGATGTTCTTGTAGCTCTGGCTGAGGACACTGAGGATGCTTTCCTCAATGTACGGGCCGTGGTTGTAAGAGGCGATGATCACGGTGACGAGGGCGTTGGCTTCGCTCATGACTTGTTCTTCGCTCACGGCTGCTCCTTGCGAGCCTGCTCCAGGCCGGATTCGATCAGGTCCAGGTATTCCTGACGGAACACCTCGATGTCGTGCTGTTCCTGCAGATAACGGTAGGCCTGTTCGCCCTTGGCCTTGAGCTCGTCGTCCGACAGCGCCAGATAGTTATCCAGCGCGGCGACCAGACTCGGTACGTCTTTGGGCGTGATCGCCAGACCACCGGCACCTTCGATCAGCGGCAACATTGCCGGCACGTTCGAAGCGATCACCGGCAAATGGCCGCTCATGCCTTCGAGCAAGGCCAGGCCCAGGCCTTCGGCCAGCGACGGCATGGTCCAGATGTCGAACGCACGCACGTATTGCAGAGCGTTTTCCTTGAAGCCCAGCAGGTGCGCGCGACCGCTCAGGCCCAGTTGCTCGATCTCGGCCGCCAGCGGTGCCTGCAGGCGCCCGGCACCGATGATCGCCAACTGGGTGTTCGGGTATTTGTCCTTCAATGCGGCAAAGGCTTGCAGCAGATAGGTGTGGCCCTTGACCGACACCAGCCGCCCCAACGCACCGATCAAACGCACATTCGGGTCGAGGCCCAACAACTCGCGAGCTTTTTCGCGGCTGTGCTGCAAGCCCTCGGCCTGCTCGATGTCGATGGCATTGGTGATGGCGTAGGTGTTCTGGTCGGTGAAGCCGCAGTCACAATCGAGCAGGTACTGTTTGACCGCGGGTGACACGCCAACGAAGCGCCAGTGTCGATCGATCAGACGCTGGGTCTGGCGTCGTCGGTAAAAGCGGTCGTATTCACCGAAACCGTGGGAGATGCCAATGCACAGCGGCACCTTCAACCAGCGGTTGAGCGCCAGCATCATGTTCACCGGTTTGAAGCGGTTGCAGATCACCACGTCGAACTTTTCCCGGCGGCAGAACTTGTACAACTGCCACATCGCCCGCAGGCGCATGCCCTTGAGCGACTTGTCGGAAAACTCGAAGTACACCGAATGGTCGGCCCGGCTCACCGGCTCGCCCGGCCCCGGTTTGCCGCGCAGGAAAGCCGCGGTGATCTCATAGCGATCGCTCGGCAGCGCCTTGACGATCTGCTCGGCGAGGTCGGCAAAGTCATGGGCTTTGACGTTGTAGTCGGGTTGCAGCTGCAACACCTTGAACCGTTGACTCATGACTCTCCCCGCTGGACGCCTGTCTCACCGTGCCTCAGTAGCCAGAACAACTCCTGGCGCCTGACTGCTTTTCGAAAAAATTCGTTTTCGCCGTACACCGACCCAGCCCGCCCGGCGAGCACACGCTGGATAACCCGGCGCAGGCGACGCTTGAACGGTGCCGGCGGCTGCAGGTCATGCATCATGCCCAGCGCCATGGCCTTGTCCCGTTGCAGCTCGATGGACAGCGGCAGGCACAAAGGCTGCATCGGCACCGCCGCATCGAAGGCCGGCGGCAAGGCAATGCCCTGCCCGGTGTTGCCCATCGGCCAGCGGTCGTTGTCGTGCAAGTGGTTGGCGTAACCGAGCAGCGTCGGCTGCCAGTCGAGGCCTTGGAGCGCCTGCAAAACCGCTTGCTGGGCGCAGATATGGTCAGGGTGCGGATCGAGAGTCGGGTGCGGCAGCACGATCACCTCTGGACGGGCGCGCAACAGCACTTCACGCAAGTCGGCCAGCAGGTTGTTCCAGGTCGGCGCGCCGTCGGCATCGCCCGGCAGAGTGAACGGATTCAACTGACGAAACAGGCGCGTGTCGTTCAGGTCGGCTTCACGCGAGCCCACCGCCTGATTCGGCGCGGCCTGCATCGCCGCCAGTTGCAGGCAAAAGTAACCGAGTTGCACGCAGTGTTCCTGCGGCACACCGGCCCAACGCGGCACGGCGAGGCTGTCCCAGGCACGCAGACGGCCCTTGAGCCGCGCGGCCTCGACCTTGCTCATGCCCATCTGCTGATAATGTTCGGCTTCGATCTCGCCAGCGGTCAGGGTGACGATCCAGGCTTCGTCGGTCTGGCTGTACAAGCCATAGGCGGCCAGCTCGGCATCGTCGGCGTGCGGGGCGATCACCATCACCCGCTGACGGCGATAGTCCGGTTGCTCCAGTGCCCACAGCACCGGCTCGCCGGAGACCCGGCAGAAGCGCCCGCGCAAGCGCAACTGGCCTTGCGCCAGAGCTTGCGCCTGACCGCTGAGGTTCAGGTAACGCAGGCCATTGACCGCGCGCTCGAAGGTTTGCGAATCTGGATGCGTCCCGCCGAGCAGTTCGACGCGCGGATCAAAGAACCGTCCCAGCCAGGTGCTTTTAACCTTTACCGCGAGGATCAACGTCGCTTCGTCGACCAGCATCACGCCTTCATCCAGACGCAATTGCTCGCCGCTCAAATGCACCTTCGGCTGCGGTGTAAACGGCGGAAAGCTGTACTGATAATCGTCTTTCGGCGAATAGAACAGGTGATCGGCAAACCACGCTTCATGGGCGACCCAGCCAACCACCGCGAGCACCAGCGGCAACCACCACGCGACCAGCACACCGAGCGCGATCAACACGCTCAGGGCGATCAGCAAGGTAATGCGTTTATTGCGACGATGACGCTTGAGCAGTTGCTGTTTGCGGCTCATGGGCTGACTCATACGGTGAACACCGGCACAGGATTGCACCAGCGATCCTTGTATTCACGGTCGGCGCGACCGAAGGAAAACCGCAGCGGCTTGTTCAGTGCTCGCGCGTGTTCCCAGGCGCTTTGAGTATTGAGGAAGCTCAACACGCTGCCGGGGCTGAATTCGCGGGTTTCGGGATCGACGCCGCCGTTGATGTACTCGACGCTGATCCACTCCGGCGCTTCGACGCGGTACACCAGTTGAATGGCGATCGGCGCATCATTGAGGAAGATCACCGAGCCGATCAGCAGTTCGCGCAGCAGCTCGATGACTTCGGCCA
The DNA here is from genome assembly GCF_036346455.1 of Pseudomonas sp. AM14(2022). Taxonomy (NCBI): domain Bacteria; kingdom Pseudomonadati; phylum Pseudomonadota; class Gammaproteobacteria; order Pseudomonadales; family Pseudomonadaceae; genus Pseudomonas; species Pseudomonas sp. AM14(2022). Next base: position 384,372 of record NZ_JAOTNY010000005.1, on the reverse strand, counting down.
TGCGCGCCGCGCCGGTGGCCGGGAAGCCCCAGCGGCGCTGGAACAGATCACAGTAGATCGCCGCCAGTTCGGCACTGGAGAACTCGACAACCGGACGCACCACGCCACCCGCCTCCTCCAGCAGGCGCAGTTCGCGGCGCTGGTTGTAGCGAAACTTCTTCGACAGTTCTTCGGGGGTGCGGGCCATGGCCAATTGTTCGGTCTGCAACTTGAGGCCGCTGAAGCGGTTTTCGTTGAGCGCCGACAGATAGCGTGCGCGATGGCGCAGGGGTGCCTGGGCATCGACCGCGGCCGGCAGGATCAGCTCGGCATTGCCGAGGTCGAACAGACCTTTCTTGCCGTTGCGCTTAAGCACGTCCTTGGACAGGGCCAGGTCGCGGCCCCAGGTCGGGATTGCCGCTTTGACTTCACCGTCCTGCTCCCAGGCCAGATAGCGCACCGGGATGCCGGCCAGATCAGCCAGACGCTCGACTACCAAAGGATGCGTCGCGACGCTGCCGCCAAATCGCTGCCAGACGGTGGCATAGGTGGAGGCGTCAACGGGCGACCAGCCACGTTCGCGCCAGCCTTGAAATCGGTTGAGCATCAGCCCCTCGGTGCCAGATCGGTAACTTGCGGCAGACGCCAGAAGGTGTCGCGCACCGCACGGTCGGAGAAACGCTCACGCAGGCGATCGAGCATCAGCTCGGCGCACTGCCGGCGCTGCTGATCATCCATACCGGCCAAATGTTGCAGGCCTTGTGCAAGGTGTTCGGCATCGCCCAGCGGGAACAGAATCCCCACGCCTTCGACCACTTCCTTGGCCCCGCCACAGGCAGTGGCGAGCAACGGCACGCCAGCGGCCATGGCTTCGAGCAGCACCATGCCGAACGGTTCGTGATCGGAGCTCAGGGCAAACACATCGAAGGCGCGGAAGTAATTGCGCGCGTCCGGCACCTGACCGAGAAACAACACCCGGTCACCGATGCCCAGTTCGCGCGCCAGCTCCTTGAGATCCTGTTCCAGACGGCCCTTGCCGAGAATCACCAGCTGACTGTTGCCCGGCAGACCGGGTAACGCCGCGGCAAAACCGTGCAGCAAGGTGGCCTGATCCTTGTCCGGGTGCAGCCGTCCGACGTTGCCGACAATGAACGCATCCGCCGCCAGACCGAGGGTCTCGCGGGCCTCGCGGGCCGACACCTGACTGGCCTGCAAGGCCGGCACATCGATGCGGTTGTACAAGGTCTGGATGCGAGTGGACGGCCATTTCGGCAGGCAGCGCCGCATGTCGTCGCGCACGGCATCGGAGACGCCGAGCAGACTCAGACGCTTGCGAAAAATGTGCGCGAACAGCTTGCGCGTGCCACGTTTGTAATCGTCAAACGCGTGGTGCACGCCAATCACCGGCAGCGAGGTGCCGAGCAAGGCGATGTAGATCGGCTTGAAGCGATGGGCGATGCAGAAACTGAAATTGCGTGAAGCGGCGATCTTGCGCAGATCACCGATGGCGCCCAGCTTCAGGCCACGAATGGCCTTGGAGCTGTATTCCATGAACAACACTTCATCGGAAGCACACGCTGCGGCCACCTCGCTGTCGGCGGCCCCGGTCAGAAAGACCGTGGTCACCCGATAACCGGTGCCCGCGAACAGGCTGGCGTACTGCCGTGCGCAGTCGAGGAACGGCCCGTCATAGCCGTGACAGAACTGCAGCACATGGCGTTCAGCCGAGCGAGTCATAAGCGTTTGCGCCCTCTTTGACCACCAGAATGTCTTCCATGATCAGGTACTGTAGATCGGAGCCGAAGAACATGTTCAGGGCATCGGTCGGCGAGCAGATCATTGGTTCACCACGACGGTTCAGCGAGGTGTTCAGCGACACGCCGTTGCCGGTGAGGTTTTCCAGCGCCTTCATCATGTCGTAGTAGCGCGGGTTGTATTCGCGCTTGAGGACCTGGGCACGGGAAGTGCCGTCTTCGTGAACGACTTCCGGCACGCGGGTCTTCCACTCTTCCGCCACTTCGAAAGTGAAGGTCATGAACGGCGCCGGGTGATCGATCTTGATCATCTGTGGCGCAACGGTGTCGAGCATCGACGGGCAGAAAGGCCTCCAGCGCTCGCGGAACTTGATCTGGTGGTTGATCCGGTCAGCCACACCGGCCACGCTCGGGCAACCGATGATCGAACGACCACCGAGCGCACGCGGACCGAATTCCATGCGGCCCTGGAACCAGGCCACCGGGTTGCCATCGACCATGATTTTGGCGATCTGCTCCGGCATGTTGTCGAGCTTGCGCCAGGTCGGCTTGTTCTCGTGACGGGCGCACGCGGCGATCACGTCTTCGTTGCTGTACGACGGGCCGAGGTAGACGTGTTCCATCTTCTCGACCGGCACGCCACGGGCGTGGGACACATAGGCTGCTGCGCCGACCGCGGTGCCGGCATCGCCGGACGCAGGCTGGACGAACAGTTCCTTGATGTCATCGCGGGCGATGATTTTCTGGTTCAGCTTGACGTTCAGCGCGCAGCCACCGGCGAAGGCCAGCTTGCCGGTTTCCTTGAGCACGTCGCCCAGGTAGTAATCGATCATCTGCAACGCCAGTTTCTCGAACAGCGCTTGCATGCTCGCGGCGTAGTGGATGTACGGTTCGTCGGCAATATCACCTTCACGCTTCGGACCCAGCCACTCGATCAGCTTCGGCGAGAAGTAGAAGCCTTTGCCCTTCTCTTTATAGCGACGCAGGCCGATCACGTTGGCGTAGTCGGTGTTGATCACCAGTTCGCCGTTCTCGAACGAGGCCAGACGCGAGAAATCATATTTGCTGGCATCGCCGTACGGCGCCATGCCCATGACCTTGAACTCACCGTCGAGCATCTCGAAACCGAGGAACTCGGTGATCGCGCCGTACAGGCCGCCGAGGGAGTCCGGATCGAAGAATTCCTTGATCTTGTGGATCTTGCCGTTTTCGCCATAACCGAAGAAGGTCGTGGCGTACTCGCCCTTGCCGTCGATGCCGAGGATCGCGGTTTTCTCTTTGAAACCCGAGCAGTGGTAGGCGCTGGAGGCGTGAGCCAGGTGGTGCTCGACCGGCTCGATCTTGATCTTCTTCGGATCAAAACCCAGTTGCTCCAGGCACCAGACGATCTTGTTGCGATAGCGCTTGTAGCGACGGTTGCCCATCAGGATCGCATCGAGGGCGCGATCCGGCGCGTACCAGTAGCGCTTGGCGTAGTGCCAGCGGGCCTTGCCGAACAGGCTGATCGGGGCGAACGGAATCGCCACCACGTCAACGTCGGACGGCTTGATACCGGCCTGTTCCAGGCAGAACTTCGCCGATTCGTAGGGCATGCGGTTCTTTGCATGCTTATCGCGGACGAAGCGCTCTTCTTCAGCCGCCGCCACCAGCTTGCCGTCGATGTACAAGGCGGCTGAAGGGTCATGGCTAAGGGCGCCGGACAGGCCAAGAATCGTCAATGCCACAGGGTCTAGCCTCTTTAGTCTGCATTCAGGCGCGATGCGCCTTGAAAATTGATGTGCCCTCGCACCGGGCGAGAGACAGCTAAAGGGCGGGATTATAGCGTAAAAGCGCCGACAAGCCTCTAGCGGAACTGGCCGGCCTTTGCGTTGACACTCCCGAGCCTCTCAACATAGACTTCCGTGCAAATGGGCTGGGGGATCCCGGTCGGCGCTAATGCCTCGGTGAGATCACCGGGGCTTTTCGCTTTCTGGGGGAGGGAAAACCTTCAACCCCCAATTCTCGAAACCTTTCCCAACTTTATTCCGCCCACCGCTGCAATAGAACTTGCGCCTGAGCACATCAAACGCGCGATTTTCCTGACCCGCCCTCAAAACACTCATGCCGATCGGCCTTGCAACAAGATCAGCCAGCTGCAATCCGGTGGAATTGACTTGTTTTGTGGCGAAGACGATGTCAAACGGCAGTTGAACCCCCAATCGGTTAGACCCGCCACAAACCCTGCGAAACTCCAGCTCAAGCTCGTTATCCTCCCGCTTGCCTCGCCGCTCGAAAATCACATGCGTTAACACTTTATGTTGATGCTTTTCCTGCAAAAACTCATGCAGCGTTTCCAGACAGAAGCCGAGAGCCAAGTGGTAGGGGTTGTCCGCAGATGCCTGCTTTTCGCGCAGCAAGGCCTTGTCGATAACGCAACTGATCAGGACAAAATTGATGGCCTCGATAATGCCGGTCAATTCGTCGAGAAAGGCATGCTTGTGCACTCTCGAAGTGAACAGGCTGGAGAACGCTCCTTTTTCTTTTCGAATCTCCAGCTCATGCAGCACGATCAGATCGTGCCCCATATGGTTGAACTTGAATTTCTGGACAGCCGGAATGACCTTTTCGCAGTAATGCCTTTTTTGAAAGACGCAAAAAGCAAGCACGAATATAGGGTAATAGGGATCCAGCTTCTGCATCCCTTGATCACCGCTTTCATCAACATAGACGATGTAGTCGCTGTATCTCCCGGACGGATACAAGAGCGCTGCCGCTTCAACAATCGCTTGCGACTCGCTCTGGTTTTCAAACAGAGAAAATTGCAAAAAAAGTTACCCGCGATCTGTTCGCCAATAGATGCCGATATTGCCATCCACGACCTGTTGATAAATCGTATACGGCAACACCACCGTATCCAGCACCCCGGACAATGGCAGGTCCAGCAACACGAATGGCACCAGGACGCCGGAGGGGTCAGGGGGCGCGTGGAGCACACAGAAGTCGAACGCCAGCCCGCTGTAGATCCGTGGAATCGATTGGCAGTAGGTTTTCTGTTTGCGCATGTCGCGGGCGACGTCGGCGTCCATTTGCATTACCGAGGCGGCGGTGCCGCAGCCGGATAAAAGCCATGCGCAGGTGCTGAGTGTTAAAGCGTTTTTGATGGTCAAGTCTTGCCCTCCGAAGTGGTCAGGGCAAGCTAGCATCGGGGCTGGAGCGGGCACAGTTCATGGCTTCTGGAGAAGCTGTAGGACAAGTCAGTGGTGTTTGTCCGCTATTGCTCAACGGGAGATTTTTGGGGCTTTAAAGCCCTGTTGCGAGCAGGCTCGCTCCTACAGGGGAATGCTTTCCCATGTGGGAGCCAGCCTGCTGGCGAAGGCGGTTCAGGCCGCGCTGGAGATGTCCTTGGGCAACCGCTGATCGATCACCTGATACAGCGCGCTGCTCTCGGGCCAGTTGCGCATGAACCGTGCCCGATCCCGCGCATAGGCCGCTGCGAAACTTCCGACAGAGCTGTGCTGACACATCGAATCCAGATCGATCAGTGCCCAGCGATCTTCCTGCCAGAACAGGTTATGCCCCTTGAAGTCGCCATGGCTGATGCGCTCGGCAATCAATCGTGCGAACAGTCGATCCAGCGCCTGCAACTCGGATTCCGGCGCCGCACCGCTTTCCACATACGGCGCAAAGCGCTCGATGATGTCCGGCCCCGGCAGGAACTCGGTCACCAGATAGGCACGGCTGCGCAACCACAAAAAACGCTTTTCCAGCACCGCCAGCGGTTTCGGCGTGGCGATGCCGAGGAACGCCAGGCGATTGCCTTCACGCCACGAGTGCCACGCACGGCTCGGGCGCCAGAAGCGCTTGAGCCAGTGCGCAAAGCCTTTGATGTTGTAGCGCTTGATCACCAGCGTACGCCCGGCCACTTCGACCTTGCCGACGCTCGCCGCGCCGCCGGTCTTGTACAGATGGCCCTGATCGAGCAATGCATCGGCCTGATCCAGCACCGGCAGCATCGCCGCTTCTTCCTCGCGACGGATCGCCCGCAAGGCGAACGCACCGCGCTGCACACTGAACAACGTGCACTCGCGGCCCACCTTGATCAGGTAATCCTTCAGGCGCCAGGCGCGCACCTTGGCGATCTGCTTCTGCAAGGCTTCCAGCGGCAACGCGTGTTCGCTGTTGCTCAGCAGGTAATACACCAGCAATTCTTCGGTGAACGGCTCCAGCGACTTGGGCAACTGGGCGAAAAACACCCCGAGGTTTTCCAGCACTTTTTGCCGCGACAGCGGCTGGCCAGCGGTCTCGGCGCAGATCCCGGCGCCATCGATCAGGTACAACTGACCGCCCTGGCGCAGCAGATTGTCGAGGTGCAGATCTTCCTGCCACAGGCCTTTGCCATGCAGTTGACCGATAGCGCCCAGCGCCTCGGCGAGTACCGCCGATTGCTCGTCCGCCAGCACTGGCAGCGATTCGACTTTCTGCCAGGCCTCACCAAGGCTTTCGGCACCTTCGAGAAATTCGAACAACAGCCAGCCACCCTCGCCGTCCTGCAAGCCATCAGCCAGCAACAGTGGCGTGGTCAGGCCTTGTTCGGCGAGCAGCTTGACGCCCGCAAGCTCACGCTGAAAATGCCGTGCAGCCTTGCTGCCCACCAGTAATTTGGCCAGCACCGGCCGCCCGCGCCAGACCCCGGCACCGACATAGCGCTGCCCGGGCAACACCCGCAGCAGATTCAGCAGTTGCAGATCCGCAGGACCGGCCGCATCAGCGAGGCTGATCGTCAGCGGCAGACTCGGCGCACGTCCGGCGTTTTTCAGTTCGGACAAGCGCATCAACGGGTCTCCTTGCGACTGCGCCGCGCAGTCAGGCGCGTCACCCAGCTGTCGACCAGCGAACTGTTGACTGGCTGATCGAGATAGGCCGCGAGCAACTCGCGCAATTGCGCTTCGCTCCATTCCGGGGCGCGACGCAGTAGCGGCTCCAGATCCTTGACCCGGTCGCGCATGCCGAACAGCAAGGGCCGGGTCTTTTCCAGGTCGATCAGTTGCGCCCGATAGGCGTCGCCATCAGCCTGCAAAAAGATGTGTTTCGGATAAAAGCAGCCGTGCACCTGACGCAAGCCGTGCAGCCGGCGCGCCAGCTGTCCACAGGCCTTGAGAATGGCCGATTGCTGCGCGGTGCTCAGCTCGGACCAGCGCTGCAGCAACGAGTCGAGATCATCCCAGCCGTCGAGGGCACGGGTCAGCAGGATCGCCTGGACTTCGCCCTTGACCTTGCGCTCACCGAAGAACGCCGCTTGCAGCGCCGGGATCCCCAACTTGTTGTAGCGGCTGATATTGCGAAACTCGCGGGCGAAACTCGGCTCGCCGAACGGCGCATGCAGGGTGCGGGTCAGGTAGTTGCTCTGGCGCTTGAGGTAGTAGGCCTGCCCTTCCAGCTCCAGGCGAAACACGCTGCTCCAGCCACCGCCATCGGTGTTCGGTTCGTCCACGGCCTCGAGCTGTTTGGCCCAGAGCGCGTCGAAAGTGCCGAGGCCATGACGCTCAAGCAGCGCCCGGTCTTCAGCAGCCAGGAAATCAGTCATTCGCGTCCCTCGAAAAATCTCACCACGTGGCGAATCCGTTTCTTGTCGGCGGCATTCAGCCGATCACGTCCGCGGTATTGCAGGTAGAAGCGCAGGCGCTGGGTGTTCGACAGGTGATATTTGGCCACCTTGTCGAGACAGGCCAGATCCTTGGTGATCCGGTATTTGAGCCAGAAGCCGCGCCAGAAATCGCCGTTCGGGCAATCGATCAGAAACAGCTGCGCCTGATCGTCGATCAGCAGATTGCGCCACTTCAGATCATTATGGGTAAAGCGGTGGTCGTGCATGGTTCGGGTGTAGCCGGCCAACTGCCGGCTGATGCCATCGACCCACAGGCGATCCTTGAGTTTCGGATCATTGCGCTCGGCCAGCGCCGACAGGTCTTCGGTGCGCGGCAGCTCGCGGGTGATCATGGCGCCACGGGCATAGGCCGCGCCACGTCGCTCCAGGCCCCAGGCCACCACTTCGGCGGTGGGAATGCCCCACTTGGCGAAGCGCTTGAGGTTCTGCCACTCCATCTTCACCCGGGGCTTGCCCAGGTAACGGCGCAAGCCTTTACCGGCGCCGACGTAGCGTTTGACGTAGTAATTCACGCCGTTGCGCTGCACGCGGATGACTTCGGACAGCGGGTCGCGGGTCAGGCGCTCGCCCTGCAGGGCAAACACCGCTTCGAGGCTGCCGAAATCTTCGCTCAGTTCGCTGTATTGCGGTTCAAGCGTCCAACCCGCCATCAGAGCGCATCCCCGTAACGCTGTTTGCGCGCATAAAGCTTGTTGGCCTTGCCTTCGAGCCAACTCAGCAACGGCGCTTCTTCGGCGAGGATCTGGCGTAGCGGTTGCTGGAAGTAGCCTTTGAGGAAACGCAGCTTGTCGCGTCGGGTCAGGCCGATGTCCAGTGCCGAGAAATACAACGCGGCCAGATCCTTGTTGCGCCAGCGTTGAGTAATTCTTGGGCGAGTCTGGGCGCGGTGCAGGTCGATCACCGACAGCTTGAAATCGTCCGGGGTGATCGGCTTGTCGGTGTGCAGCAGAAAGTGGCAGATGTAGCAGTCGCGATGGTTGACCCCGGCGCGGTGCATCATGCCGGTCATGCGCGCCACTTCAGCGATCAGCGCGTGCTTGAGTTTCGGCTGCGGCGGGTTCTTGACCCAATCGATGCTGAAGTCTTCGAGGCTGATGGTCGGCGCCAGCTCTTCGGTGACGATGAACGAATGCTGATCCGCCGGGTTGCTGCCCTTCTCGCCGTAAGCCACGGCGGTCATGGTCGGCACGCCGACTTCCTGCAGACGCTGGATTGCCTTCCACTCCTGACCTGCGCCAAGCACCGGCAGCTTGGCGGTCAGCAGGTTCTTGAAAATCTCGCCCCAGCCGATGCCCCGGTGGATCTTGACGAAAAATCCGTTGCCGTCGACTTCCGTGCGCAGAGTCCGTCGAGCTTCCAGCTCGCGGTAGACTTCGCCCTGCAAGCCTTCGACTTCGGCGAACGGGTCGCGCCCGGCCCAAAGGCTCTTGAACGGTTCAGCCAGCATCAACTTCATTTAAGCGTGCTCCGCCAGAATCACATCGGCCGCGTGCTGCGGCATGCTGTAGAGGTCGGCCGTCTCGGCGAAAGCCAGACCATTGCGGCTCCAGGCCGCGCGTGCAGCGTCGTCATTCAACATGTCAGTCAGGTACTGCGTCAGTTGCGCCTGATCGAACGGCTCGTCCAGCACTCGCCCGGCGTCCGCCTCGGCAATGTAATGGGCGTAACCGCAGACCGCGCTGACCAGCACCGGCAACCCGGCGACCAGCGCTTCGAGCAATACTGTGCCGGTGTTTTCGTTGTACGCCGGGTGGATCAACAGGTCGGCGCCAAGCAGGAAGCGCGGGATATCGCTGCGGCCCTTGAGGAAGGTCACGTTGTCGCCCAGGCCCAAAGTCGTACTCTGCATCTGGAACAATTTGGGGTCATCCTGGCCGATTACAAACAGCCGGGTGCGCTTCTTCAGCTCGGCGGGCAGTGCAGCCAGCGCCTTGAGGCTGCGATCGACGCCCTTGGTCTTGAACCCGGAGCCGATCTGCACCAGCAGCAATTCATCGTCCTTGAGGCTGAATTCGGCGCGGAACCCGGCGCGAATCTGGTCGGCATCCGCCGGCCGGCGACGATCCTGGGCGATACCCGGCGGCAGCAGGTGGAAGCGCTCCAATGGCGTGTCGTAATGCTTGATGAACAGCGGCTGCTGCACTTCGGAAATCATCAGCACTTCGGTTTTCGCGTCTTTGGCGAACACCGCGCGCTCGTACTCGGCGAAGTGGCGGTAGCGGCCCCAGCGGCGGTACAGCGAATGGCGCAGGTTCTGCGCCTTGTCTTCGAAGCAGCCGTCGGCGGCGTAGTAGACGTCCAGCCCCGGCATCTTGTTGAAGCCGATCAAGCGGTCCACCGGACGCTTGGCCAGATCCGCTTCCATCCACGCCGTGAGTTTCTCGTTGCGACGGTGGTTGAAGAACGCCTTGACCGGCGCCACCAGCACTTCGAAACCGGGCGGCACGTCGCCTTCCCAGATCAGCGTATAGACACGGATCTGATGGCCGCGCTTCTGGCATTCGAGGGCGATGCGCATGAAGTCGCGCTGCAAGCCACCGAACGGGAAATATTTGTACAGAACAAAAGCCAATTGCATCAGCGCAGCTCCTCAGCCATTAACAACGTGCTCAGACGGCTGGCGACACGCTCGGGATTCACACGCGTGAAGCACAGCGGCTGCTCGCGTTTCAGGTCAAACTGGCGGGCATCCTGCGCGGTCGGTTGGTAAGTGCATTTCTTTTGCAGGCAAGGGGCGCAGGGGAAATCACTGGCCATGTGAATCTGCACCTTGCCGTAGGCGCCGGTCAGGCCCGGGTTGGTCGGGCCGAACAGGGAAATCGTCGGCACGTCCAGCGCGGCCGCCAGATGGCCGAGGCCGGTGTCCACCGCGACGCAGGCCTGGGCGCCGGCCAGCACTTTACCGACCCCGGCCAGATTCAGCTTCGGCAGCACTTCGGCGTGTTTGAAACCGGCGGCAATCCGTTCGGCACGGGCCTTCTCCAGCGGGTTGCCCCACGGCAGTTTGACCCCGACGCCCAGATAGCCGACCCGCTCGGTCAGCTCGCGCCAGTAGGCTTCCGGCCAGTGTTTGGTGTCCCACGTGGTGCCGTGCAGGAACACCACGAAGGCGCTCTTGCGCGGCAATTCCACCAGACGCTCGACGTTGAGGCCGTAGTCGCCCAACCCTTTGGGCAGGTCATAACCAAGGGCGATGGCGAACAACTGACGCACCCGTTCGACGGCGTGTTGCCCACGGGCCACCGCCAGTTTGCGGTCGTAGAAACGTGCAGCGATCGGCTCGCGCGCCGAGCCTTTGTCGAGGCCGGCCACCGGGGCTTTGACGTAGCGGGTCAGCCAGGCGCTTTTCAGCAGGCCCTGAGCGTCGATCACCAGATCGTATTGGCTGGCGCGCACGCTTTGCTTGAAGTGCTTCCACTCGCCGCTCTTGATGGTCTGCCAGAGGTTTTTGCGCCAGCGGCGGATCGCCACCGGAATCACCTTGCCGACGGCCGGGTGCCAGGTCGGGATCTCGGCGAAGCCTTCTTCCACCACCCAGTCGAACTTGATCCCGGGAATGGCCCGGGCGGCGTCGGTCAGCGCCGGCAACGCGTGAATCACGTCGCCCAGCGATGAAGTCTTGATCAGCAATACCCGCAACTTAATGAACCTCGACCACGGAGCCCTGCAGTTTCTGCAAGGCATCGTTGACCGCGTCCGGCATCAGCTGGCGCAGGCAGTTGTAATGGCCGAACCGGCAGGTACGGTCGAAGCACGGGCTGCAATCGAGTCCCAAACGAACGATTTCGACGTGCTCGGCCAGCGGCGGGGTGAACCCCGGTGACGTAGAGCCGTAGACCGCCACCAGCGGACGGTTCAGCGCCGCCGCAACGTGCATCAGGCCGGAGTCGTTGGACACCACCGAGTCGGCGCAGGACAACAGGTCGATGGCTTCGGCCAGCGAGGTACCGCCGCTGAGATTGACCGACTCTTCACGCAGCCCGGGAATCAGCCGTGCGCGAATGTCTTCGCCTACCGCGTGGTCGTTTTTCGAGCCGAACAGCCACACCTGCCAGCCTTCGCGAATCCGCGCTTCGGCAACTTTGGCGTAATGCTCGGACGGCCAGCGCTTGGATTCGCCGAACTCGGCGCCGGGGCACAGGGCCAACACCGGGCGGTCCAGAGTCAGGCCGAACTTGGCCAGCGCCGCTTCGCGGGTCACCGGATCGATTTGCAGGCTCGGACGCGGATAAGGCTTTGGCAGCTCGGCGTTCGGCTCGTAAGCCAGCGCCATGAAGCGCTCGATCATCAGCGGATAACGTTCTTTATCCAGCGTGCGCACGTCATTGAGCAGGCCGTAGCGGAATTCGCCACGCCAGCCGGTACGCTGCTTGATGCCGGCGAAAAACGGCACCAGCGCCGACTTCAGCGAATTCGGCAGCAGGATCGCCTGATCGTACTGGCCGGCCAGGGACTTGCCGATCCGCCGACGCGTCGCCAGTTCCAGCGCGCCATGGCCGAGCGGGAAGCTCAAGGCCTTGCGCACTTCAGGCATGCGCTCAAGGATCGGCCGGCTCCACTCGGGGGCCAGCACGTCGATTTCGCATTGCGGGTGGCGCTGCTTGAGACACTGAAACAGTGTCTGCGCCATCACCATGTCACCGACCCAACTGGGCCCAACGATCAGAATATTCATGTGGTTTCCATAAACGAACCGGGGAGGCCAATGCCTCCCCGCCTCGAGAATCACTGAGGGAGCGGCGCTGCTTGCGATGGGTCATTACCTTCAACATGACTGTCGACTGTCACTCCGCTATCGCGAGCAGGCTCGCTCCCACATGGTTTTGCCTCTGTTCACACATCTGCGACTCACCGCAGATCTATTGTAGGAGTGAGCCTGCTCGCGATGGGGTCGTTACATTCAACATTGAAGTCGTCTGACACTCCGCTATCGCGAGCAGGCTCACTCCTACAGGGTTTTGCATTCATTCACACATCTGCGACTCAGCTTAGCCCCAACTCTTTCCAGATCCGCAATACCTGCCGGCGCTCCTCGACAAACTGGTCGCCTGCAATCACCCCGGCGTCCTTCTGCAAGGCCTGTCGGTGGGCGGCGGAGCGGTAGGCTTTATAGGCCTCGCGCAACAGGCTGGCGTCTTCGGCAGGCATCAGCCCTTCGTGTTCCAGCTCTTCCAGAATGCGGATGTTATCGGTCCAGCGCAGCAACGGCGGGTGGCTGTGCGACCACGCCAGGGCCGCGTATTGCACCATAAATTCAATATCGACGATACCTCCGGCGTCCTGCTTGAGGTCGAACGGCGCTGTGGCCTCGAAGGCATTTACCGCCGTGCCGGCCGCCGTGCTCTTGCTGCCGAGGTTATCGCGCATCTTGGCGCGCATCTCGCTGACTTCCTGTTGCAGCTTCGCCAGATCCCGCGCCTTGCCCAAAACCTGCGCGCGAACTTTCTCGAAGGCCTGGCCGACATCCTGACTGCCGACCAGCACCCGCGCCCGCACCAGGGCCTGATGTTCCCAGGTCCAGGCTTCATTTTCCTGATAGCGCTCAAACGCCCCGAGCGAACTGACCAACAGCCCCGACGCGCCGGACGGGCGCAAACGCATGTCCACTTCATACAGCTGGCCGGAGTTGGTCTGCGCCGTCAGCAAGTGAATGATCCGCTGCCCCAGCCGGGTGAAGAACTGCGCGCCATCGATCGGCTTCGGCCCGTCGGTTTCCGCCTGCGGATCACCGTCATGGATGAACACCAGGTCCAGGTCCGAACCATGCCCCAGTTCCAGCCCGCCGACTTTGCCATAACCGACAATGATGAAGCCGGGATCGCACAAACTGCCGTCAGTGCGCAGCGGCGTGCCGTACTTGGCCACCGTCTGACGCCAGGCCAGCGCCAGCACTTGCTCGAGAATCGCTTCGGCGAGCCAGGTCAGGTAATCACTGACTTTCATCAACGGCAGACTGCCGGCGATTTCCGAGGCGGCGACGCGCAAGCGGTGCGCCAGTTTGAAGTGACGCAGGGCTTCCATCTGCTGTTCGAGGTCATCTTCGGGGATCCGCGTCAGGCGCTCGCGCAATTCGGCGGCCAGTTCCGGGGCCAGTGGCGGCTTGAACAGCCGGCCTTCATTGAGCAACTCGTCGAGCAGCAACGGGAAACGGGTGATCTGTTCGGCAATCCACGGACTGGCCGCACACAGCGTCAGCAAACGCCGCAGGGCGCCGGGGTTTTCCGTCAGCAACACTAAATAAGCCGAACGTCGGGCCACGGCTTCGACCAGTGGCAGCACCCGTTCCAGCACCAGATCCGGGTTGTCATGCTCCACCGCCTGGGCCAGCAGACGCGGAATAAAAGCATCGAGACGCTCGCGACCCAGCCGTTGCATCGCACGCAACTGCGGGCTGCCGCGCAAACCGGCCAGCGCCTTCAGGGCCTTGGTCGCATCAGCAAAGCCGCCCTCTTCGAGCTGTCGGCAAGCGGCCTCTTCATCCTGCTCCTCTTCCCACAGCGGCAACCATTCACCGCCCACTACCACTTCGCAGTCGGCGCCCTCTTCTTCATCGGGATCGGCGATCACCTGCGCAAAGTGCCAGGCCACCCGACCACGCCAGAACATCAGCTTTTCATGGAAGGCGTGCCAATCGGCGAAGCCGAGCATGAACGCGATGCGCGCCTGATCCTGAGCGCCGTCCGGCAACATCTGGGTCTGGCGGTCGGCAATCGCCTGGATCGCGTGTTCGGTGTAACGCAGGAATTCGTAACCTTCGCGCAGCTCGCTGATCACCGCCGGCGGCAGGTAGCCCTGTCCTTCCAGCGTGCTCAGCACCTTTAATAGAGGACGCTGTTGCAGGCTGAGGTCGCGCCCGCCGTGGATCAACTGAAAAGCCTGGGCAATGAACTCGACCTCGCGGATACCGCCGGAGCCGAGCTTGATGTTGTCGGCCATGCCCTTGCGCCGCACTTCCTGCTGGATCAGCTGCTTCATGGTGCGCAGCGCTTCGATCGCCGAGAAGTCCAGGTAACGGCGGTAAACGAACGGGCGCAGCATGTCGAGCAACTGCGCGCCGGCCGTCTGATCGCCGGCCACCACCCGCGCCTTGATCATCGCGTAGCGTTCCCAGTCGCGGCCCTGATCCTGGTAATACTGCTCCAGTGCATTGAAGCTCAGCACCAGCGCGCCGGATGAACCGTACGGGCGCAGGCGCATGTCGACGCGGAACACGAAACCGTCGACGGTCATCGGGTCGAGGGCCTTGATCAGGCGCTGACCGAGGCGAATGAAGAATTCCTGATTATCCAGCGCGCGTTTCACACCGACGGTTTCGCCGCCCTCGGGGTAGGCGAAGATCAGGTCGATGTCCGACGACAGGTTCAACTCGACCGCACCGAGCTTGCCCATGCCGAGGATGACCATCTGCTGCGGCAAGCCGCTGCGCCGGCCGGTCGGCGTGCCGAACTGCTGGCAATGGCGGCTGTACAGCCACCGGTAAGCCTGATCGATGGTGGCGTCGGCCATGTCGGAGAGGTCGCGGCAGGTCTGCACCAGATCGGCCTGGCGGTTGAGGTCACGCCAGATGATCCGCACTTGATGCCGAGCGCGCTGACGACGCAGGACGCGCCCGAGCTCGTCTTCGCTTTGCGCGGTGTTCACGGCGGCGGCAATCTGCGCGCACAATTCACCCGGCGCGAACGGCCGGTCGAGTTCGCCGGACTGCACCAGCGACAGCAACATCAAAGGGTCACGAACGCTCTGTTCAATGACGAAATCGCTGGCGGCACTGACGCGGGCGAATTGCGCCCAGCGTTCCGGGGTCCAGCTGGAGAAACCGTGATCGTCTTCCAGCGCGGCGACGGCCGTACGGAACGACTGCTCGGATCGAGTGACCAACGGCAGGAGAATGGCGGGGAGTTCAGCGAGCACGGGCAGGGTCATGGTCTATCCTTGATCGGCGTGTAAATGGCCGCTTGTAGTGTTTGATGAAAACCCGCTACGCGAAGGACTGTCGAACAAAAGTTAGAAATAGCTGAAATTTCTTCTTCTTTGGCATCCAGCATCAAACTTTCACCTTTTTCGGATGGTAATCGACCAACCTTAACGATTATTCTCACAACGCAGTCGGAGGCCACAAGCCTTTCCTCTGTAGTTTTACTACTCGTCTATACAGGCGAAAGGCTGAAATGCTCAAAGATTTGTAGTAAAACTACACGCCGCCGGAACAACCTGTCGGCAATCCAAGAATTTTAAATCGTCTGCCCACAAGGCCAGTCGCAAACTCAGGCAACCGATTCTGGAAGCCTTTCCGCCCTGGAGCAAGCCATGCAAGACCTCGATCCCGTCGAAACCCAGGAATGGCTGGACGCCCTGGAATCGGTTCTCGACAAAGAAGGCGAAGACCGTGCTCACTATCTGATGACCCGTATGGGTGAACTGGCGACCCGCAGCGGTTCGCAGCTCCCTTACGCCATCACCACGCCTTACCGCAACACCATCCCGGTAACCCACGAAGCACGCATGCCTGGCGACCTGTTCATGGAACGCCGCATTCGCTCGCTGGTGCGCTGGAACGCAATGGCCATGGTAATGCGTACGAACCTGAAAGATTCTGACCTGGGTGGTCACATCTCCAGCTTCGCTTCCAGTGCGACCCTGTATGACATCGGCTTCAACTACTTCTTCCAGGCCCCGACCGACGAACACGGCGGCGACCTGATCTACTTCCAGGGCCACACCTCGCCAGGCGTTTACGCCCGTGCATTCATGGAAGGCCGCATCACCGAAGACCAGATGAACAACTTCCGCCAGGAAGTCGACGGTCAGGGCCTGTCGTCCTACCCGCACCCTTGGCTGATGCCTGACTTCTGGCAGTTCCCGACCGTATCCATGGGTCTGGGTCCGATCCAGGCGATCTACCAGGCACGCTTCATGAAGTACCTGGAACACCGCGGTTTCATCCAGCCGGGCAAACAGAAAGTCTGGTGCTTCCTGGGCGACGGCGAGTGCGACGAGCCGGAATCCCTGGGCGCGATCTCCCTGGCCGGCCGCGAGAAGCTGGACAACCTGATCTTCGTCATCAACTGCAACCTGCAGCGCCTCGACGGCCCGGTTCGTGGCAACGGCAAGATCATCCAGGAACTCGAAGGCGTGTTCCGCGGTGCTCAGTGGAACGTGACCAAAGTCATCTGGGGCCGTTTCTGGGACCCACTGCTGGCCAAAGACGTCGACGGCATCCTGCAACGTCGCATGGACGAAGTCATCGACGGCGAGTACCAGAACTACAAAGCCAAAGACGGCGCGTTCGTTCGCGAGCACTTCTTCAACACGCCTGAACTCAAGGCGATGGTTGCCGATCTGTCCGACGACGAGATCTGGAAACTCAACCGTGGCGGCCACGACCCGTACAAGGTCTATGCGGCGTACCACGAAGCGGTCAACCACAAAGAACAACCAACCGTCATCCTCGCCAAGACCATCAAGGGTTATGGCACCGGTGCCGGCGAAGCGAAAAACACTGCGCACAACACCAAGAAAGTCGACGTCGACAGCCTGAAGCTGTTCCGCGACCGCTTCGACATCCCGGTCAAGGACGAAGAGCTGGAGAACCTGCCGTTCTTCAAGCCAGAGCCAAACAGCGCCGAAGCCCGCTACCTGAGCGAGCGCCGTGCCGCACTGGGCGGTTTCGTACCGCAGCGCCGCGCGCAGAGCTTCAGCGTACCGACCCCGGACCTGGACACCCTCAAAGCCATCCTCGATGGTTCGGGCGACCGTGAAATTTCCACCACCATGGCCTTCGTGCGGATCCTCGCGCAACTGGTCAAGGACAAGGAAATCGGCCCGCGCATCGTGCCGATCATCCCGGACGAAGCCCGTACCTTCGGTATGGAAGGCATGTTCCGTCAGTTGGGCATCTACTCCTCCGTCGGCCAGCTCTACGAGCCAGTCGATAAAGACCAGGTGATGTTCTACAAGGAAGACCAGAAAGGTCAGATCCTTGAAGAAGGCATCAACGAAGCAGGCGCCATGAGCTCCTTCATCGCTGCCGGTACTTCGTACTCCAGCCACAACCAGCCGATGCTGCCGTTCTACATCTTCTACTCGATGTTCGGCTTCCAGCGTATCGGTGACCTGGCCTGGGCCGCTGGCGACAGCCGTACCCGTGGCTTCCTGATCGGCGGCACCGCCGGCCGTACCACCCTGAACGGTGAAGGCCTGCAGCACGAAGACGGTCACAGCCACCTGCTGGCCGCGACCATCCCGAACTGCCGCACCTACGATCCGACCTACGGCTACGAGCTGGCGGTGATCATTCAGGACGGCATGAAGAAGATGACCGAAGAACAACAGGACATCTTCTACTACATCACCGTGATGAACGAGTCGTACCAGCAGCCAGCCATGCCGGCCGGTGCCGAAGAAGGCATCAAGAAAGGCATGTACCTGCTCGAAGAAGACACCCGCGATGCGGCGCATCACGTACAGCTGATGGGCTCCGGCACCATCCTGCGTGAAGTGCGTGAAGCGGCGAAGATCCTGCGTGAAGAGTTCAACATCGGCGCCGACGTATGGAGCGTCACCAGCTTCAACGAACTGCGTCGCGACGGCCTGGCCGTAGAGCGCAGCAACCGTCTGAAGCCTGGCCAGAAGCCTAAGCAGAGCTACGTTGAAGAGTGCCTGAGCGGCCGTAAAGGTCCGGTGATTGCCTCTACCGACTACATGAAGCTGTTCGCCGAGCAGATCCGTCAGTGGGTACCGTCCAAGGAATTCAAAGTCCTGGGCACCGACGGTTTCGGCCGCAGCGACAGCCGCAAGAAACTGCGTCATTTCTTCGAAGTCGACCGTCATTTCGTGGTGTTGGCAGCCCTGGAAGCACTGGCTGACCGTGGTGATATCGAACCTAAAGTGGTGGCCGAGGCCATCGTCAAGTTCGGCATCGACCCGGAAAAACGCAACCCACTGGACTGCTGAGGAGACATTTTGTGAGCGAACTCATTCGCGTACCTGACATCGGCAGCGGTGAAGGTGAAGTAATTGAACTGTTTGTGAAGGTCGGCGACCGTATCGAAGCCGACCAGAGCATCCTGACTCTGGAATCGGACAAGGCCAGCATGGAAGTGCCGGCCCCGAAAGCCGGCGTCATCAAGAGCCTGAAAGTGAAGCTGGGCGACCGCCTGAAAGAAGGCGACGAACTGCTTGAGCTGGAAGTCGAGGGCGCCGCGCAAGCGGCCCCTGCACCTGCTGCTGCACCGGCTGCAAAAGCTGAAGCCAAACCGGCTGCCGCGCCTGCTGCTGCCGCGCCAGCCGCTGCCCCTGCTGCCGCTTCGGTGCAGCAAGTGCACGTGCCGGACATCGGTTCGTCGGGCAAGGCGCAGATCATCGAGATCCAGGTCAAGGTCGGCGACACCGTCGAGGCTGATCAATCTTTGATCACCCTGGAATCCGACAAGGCCAGCATGGAAATCCCGTCGCCTGCCGCGGGCGTGGTCAAGGCCATCAGCGTCAAGCTCAACGACGAAGTCGGCACTGGCGACCTGATTCTGGATCTGGAAGTGGCGGGTGCTGCGGCGCCTGCTGCGGCCGCTCCGGCTCAGGCTGCTGCGCCAGCCGCTGCCGCTGCGCCTGCTCCTGCGGCAGCCCCGGCTGCTCCAGTGGCTGACAGCGTTCAGGACATCCATGTTCCGGACATCGGTTCGGCCGGCAAGGCCAAGATCATCGAAGTCCTGGTCAAGGCTGGCGACAGCGTTGAAGCCGACCAGTCGCTGATCACCCTCGAATCCGACAAGGCAAGCATGGAAATCCCATCGCCTGCCGCTGGCGTGGTGGAAAGCATTTCCATCAAGCTGGACGACGAAGTCGGCACCGGCGACCTGATCCTCAAGCTGAAAGTCAAAGGCGCAGCCCCTGCTGCTGCCCCGGCTCCAGCTGCCGCTGCGCCAAGTGCTCCGGCACCGGCCGCTGCGGCTCCGGCAGCCGCAGCACCTGCTGCTGCCGCTCCGGTTGCTGCGCCGGCCAAGCCAGGCGCGAAAGTTCACGCCGGCCCTGCCGTGCGTCAACTGGCCCGTGAGTTCGGCGTCGAGCTGAGCGCCGTTGGCGCCAGCGGTCCGCACGGTCGCATTCTGAAAGAAGACGTGCAGGTTTACGTCAAGGCGATGATGCAGAAGGCCAAGGAAGCACCGGCCGCTGCTGGCGGCGCAACCGGTGGCGCGGGCATCCCGCCGATTCCGGTCGTGGACTTCAGCCGCTTCGGTGAAATCGAAGAAGTGCCGATGACCCGCCTGATGCAGGTCGGCGCTGCCAACCTGCACCGCAGCTGGCTGAACGTGCCGCACGTGACGCAATTCGACTCGGCGGACATCACCGAGCTGGAAGCCTTCCGTGTTGCGCAAAAAGCCGTCGCCGAGAAGGCCGGCGTCAAGCTGACCATCCTGCCGCTGCTGCTCAAGACCTGCGCGCACCTGCTCAAGGAGCTGCCGGACTTCAACAGTTCGCTGGCGCCAAGCGGCAAGGCGATCATTCGCAAGAAGTACGTCAACATCGGTTTCGCGGTAGACACTCCGGATGGCCTGCTGGTCCCGGTGATCAAGAACGTCGACCAGAAGAGCCTGCTGCAACTGGCTGCTGAAGCGGCTTCGCTGGCTGAAAAAGCCCGCACCAAGAAGCTGTCTTCGGACGAGATGCAAGGCGCCTGCTTCACCATTTCCAGCCTCGGCCACATTGGCGGCACCGGCTTCACGCCGATCGTCAACGCGCCGGAAGTGGCGATCCTCGGTGTTTCCAAGGCAACCATCCAGCCAGTCTGGGACGGCAAAGCCTTCCAGCCGAAACTGATGCTGCCACTGTCGCTGTCCTACGATCACCGTGTGATCAACGGCGCCGCCGCTGCACGCTTCACCCAGCGTCTGGGCAGCCTGCTGGGCGACATCCGCACCATCCTGCTGTAAAGCGTTCGGCCCTCCGGCAACGGAGGGCCGATTGCGTCCCACGTTTTCGAGCGCCACACGCTCGTACCTCAACCCCGTCAGTTTGACGGGGCTTTTTTTGCCCGAAGAAAAGTTACAACGCTTTTATTCCTACAACTTCGGTCTACTTAAGCCACGAGTCCAGTCCACTTCGCGCCGATATTTTTTATCCGCCGACAACTAACCTTGGCGGCACAAGTTAAACGAATAACTTGCTAAACACTGACCGTTATTCAAGTATCAATTCGAACGGATTCGAACATGTTAAAACCAACTGTCGGCCCGATTATTGGCCATACAACAACTAATCACGCACGCATCTTCATGCGCGGCGACTCGCAAAACAACGCCACCACATTTGCCGGCCTGCGTTATCGAAAGCGCGACAGCAATCAATGGTCAAATAGCCTTTTTTCCCGTTTAAGTGCTTTGCGCGATTTTTGCCAGGTCTTTTCATTGAATAACCTGGAGAGCCATTGCGAATACGAATACCAGACGGGCTGGTTCAGCCCCATGAGCCCGGTGCATACCGTCGAGAGCATCGCCGAATTGCCTCTGCAATGGCCGCGCGAGATCTACCGCTTTCGCACCCGTGCCAGCGACGCCGCGCAGCCACGCGCTTATATCATCGGCTCCTGTCGCTACTTGCGCATGACCGCCGGCATTGCTTCCCTGCCCCAAATTGGCGACCGTATATTCGCCTCGATCAATCAGTTGATCGAAGGCGCCGAGCCGCCGATCAGCGCCACCCTGATGACCGGAGACCAGATCTATGTCGACGACCTCAACCTGATTGCCCCGGATCGCGAATACAAGGACATCCTCGACAAATATCGCGCGGCCTTCTCGCAACCGAATATTCAGCGGCTGATGTCCGGCACTTCGACTTACATGATCCTCGACGACCACGAAATTGAAGACAACTGGCCGGCGAACGCCAGTAAGTCCGATCATGAGTTATATCGCAATGCAATGGCGGCGTATGAGTTGTATCAAACCAGTCATAGTCCGGCGCATGAACTAACAGTTGATGGCGAGATTGATCATTCAAAACTGGCGCATTACTGGTATCAGTTCAGCGATGGCGATATTGAATGGTTTGTCACTGATAGCCGCACTCGGCGCAACCTGGCTGCTGATGATCGACGCATCCTGGACAGCGAGCAGGAACTGGCCCTGGTTGCCTGGCTGAGCAACAGCAAGGCACGGGTCAAATTCGTGGTCACCAGCGTGATGTTCTATCCGGATCGCAAACTGCACGGCGACGATGCGTGGAAAGCCTTCCCGGCGCAGCGCCTGCGCCTGCTGGAAACCATTCGCACCCGACAGATCAGGAATGTCGTATTCGTCTCGGGCGACGTGCACGGCTCGCTGACCTCGCGCCTGACCCATAGCGAAGACCCGGACTTCGAAGTCCACACCATCGTCTCCTCGCCGTTGTGTAACAGCAAACTTTTGCCCTATGCCACGGCGTCGACGTTCATCCTTGATCAGCCACTGGTACGCACTGCGGCGGGTGACTATCAACATGAGTTGACCAGCACTGTGGTCAGCGAAGACAACTTCGCCCATGTAGTGGTCGAGGCTGATCAGATTTTGATCAATTACCATGATCGAGATGGCAAGAAGCTGCAATCGCTCAGCCTGAAATTACGTTGAATCTAAAAGATCGCAGCCTTCGGCAGCTCCTGAAGGACATCGTATATCCCTGCAGGCGCTGCCGCAGGCTGCGATCTTTTGCTCTTTTCAACCACCCACTGGAGAAATGCCCCGAGCGGCCGACACATTCTTATAGCACTTGGCCTTCATCTCTCTTGTCAGTCGGTGCCGCAATGATGCAACCTTGCCGCAGGCAACAGTAAAGAGGGCGAGAGCCCGGCGCGTTCAGCATATTTCCAAGCGAGTTCCTTCATGAAGAGCCAACCCGATGCCGCCAGCCGTATGGCGGCCGAGGTAGTGACGCAGTTGCCTGTGCCCTCGCGGCTCGGCATGCTGCGTTTCGAGCGCTTGAATGAAGCCAGTTGGGCGATGCTGTTTCTCGACCCCAATTGCGAACGTCAATTCGGCCAGCCGGCCGTCGAGCTCTGTGCGCTGGTCGGTTCACCGTATGCCAGCCTGATGGAGCCTGAAGCGCGCTATCAGTTGCACGACGCGATCCAGCAGCAACTGCGCGACAGCCCGCATTATCTGGTGCGCTACACCCTGCACACCGCTGCGGGCGTGCTGAGCATCCTCGAACTGGGCGAAGCCTATAAACAGCACAATCGACACTTGCTGCGCGGTTATTTGCTGGCGGTCGATGACGTGTTCGACGAAGCGCCAACGCTGCCGTCCGTTGACCTCGAAACCCAGAACTCGCGCCTGCAGATCGCCCTCGAACTCAACCAGCGCGCCCAGCAGGAACAATTGCAGCACCTTGATCGGGTGCGCGCCCAGCAGGATCTGATTCTGCTGCTCGCCCGCCAGCGCTACAGCAGCCACAACTCGCTGCAGGAAGCCGCCGAACTGATCACCCGCTGCGCCTGCGATATCTATGAAATCGACTGCGCCAGCCTGTGGAACCTCGAAGGCAATCTGCTGGTGCCGATTTCCGCGTATCACCGCGCGACGCAGGAATACATCCTGCCGGAGGTGATCGACATCAGCGGTTTCCCCGACTACATGGAGGCCCTGCACGGCA
The DNA here is from genome assembly GCF_036346455.1 of Pseudomonas sp. AM14(2022). NCBI lineage: Bacteria > Pseudomonadati > Pseudomonadota > Gammaproteobacteria > Pseudomonadales > Pseudomonadaceae > Pseudomonas > Pseudomonas sp. AM14(2022). The sequence goes on along the minus strand of NZ_JAOTNY010000005.1, from coordinate 361,371 downwards.
GCCGCGCCATCGACGCGCATAATGCGATGCGCGACCCGCGCACCCGTGAGATGGCCGAAGCCCTGCGCCCGCGTGACGTCAACGCCATGCTCGACGCCAGCATCCGCGTCGACGGCCAGGTGGTCGGCGTGCTCTGTCTGGAGCAGACCGGCGTCACCCGCGCCTGGCAGTCCGACGAAATCGCCTTTGCCGGTGAGCTGGCCGACCAGTTCGCCCAGGTCATCAACAACCACAACCGCCGCACCGCCACCAGCGCCCTGCACCTGTTCCAGCGTGCGGTCGAGCAAAGTGCCAACGCCTTTCTGCTGGTCAATTGCGACGGCGTGGTCGAGTACGTCAACCCGAGCTTCACCGCGATCACCCAGTACTCCACCGAGGAAGTCCACGGCCAGCGCCTGTCGGAGCTGCCGGCGCTGGAAAACCTCAGCGAGCTGCTGTTCGACGCTCCCTCGGCGCTGGCCAAGAGCAACAGCTGGCAGGGCGAATTCAAGAGCCGGCGCAAAAACCTCGAACCGTACTGGGGCCAGTTGTCGATCTCCAAGGTGTACGGCGACAACCGTGAGCTGACGCACTACATCGGCATCTACGAAGACATCACCCAGACCAAACTGGCGCAGCAGCGCATCGAACGTCTGGCCTACACCGACAACTTGACCAACCTCGGCAACCGCCCGGCGTTTATCCGCAATCTGGACGAACGCTTCGCCCGCGACAGCGATACGCCGATCAGCCTGCTGCTGGTGGACATCGACAACTTCAAACGGATCAACGACAGCCTCGGGCACCAGACCGGTGACAAGTTGTTGATCAGCCTCGCCCGGCGCCTGCGCAACAGCCTCAGCCCGAGTGGCAGCCTCGCGCGCTTCGCCAGTAACGAATTCGCCGTGCTGCTCGACGATACCGACCTCGCCACCGGCCAACAGATCGCCAACCAATTACTGGCGACCCTCGACAAACCGATGTTCGTCGACAACCAGCTGATCAGTGTCACCGGCTCCGTGGGCCTGGCCTGTGCGCCGCTGCATGGTCGCGATCCGCAGACCCTGATGCGCAACGCCGGTCTGGCCCTGCACAAGGCCAAGGCCAACGGCAAACACCAGGTGCAAGTCTTCACCGAAGCACTCAACGCCGAGGCCAGCTACAAGCTGTTCGTCGAGAACAACCTGCGCCGCGCCCTGACCCAGAACGAGCTGGACGTGTTCTACCAGCCCAAGCTGTGCCTGCGCAGCGGTCGCCTGCTAGGCATGGAAGCGCTGCTGCGCTGGAACCACCCGGAACGCGGGATGATCCGCCCGGATCAGTTCATCAGCGTTGCCGAAGAAACCGGCCTGATCATTCCGATCGGCAAGTGGATTGCGCGTCAGGCCTGCCGCATGAGCAAGGCGCTGACCGCCGCCGGCATGGGCAACCTGCAAGTGGCGATCAACCTCTCGCCGAAGCAGTTCTCCGACCCGGATCTGGTCGCCTCGATCGCCAACATCCTCAAGGAAGAGGCGCTGCCGGCCAATCTGCTCGAACTGGAGCTGACCGAAGGCCTGTTGCTGGAAGCCACCGAAGACACTCACTTGCAACTTGATCAGCTCAAGCGTCTGGGCCTGACCCTGGCCATGGACGACTTCGGCACCGGTTACTCGTCGCTCAGCTACCTGAAGAAATTCCCGATCGACATCATCAAGATCGATCGAAGCTTTATCCACGAAATCCCCGACAACCAGGACGACATGGAAATCACCTCCGCGGTGATCGCCATGGCCCACAACCTGAAGCTCAAAGTCGTGGCTGAAGGCATCGAGACCGCCGAGCAACTGGCGTTCCTGCGTCGCCACCGTTGCGACGTCGGCCAGGGCTACCTGTTCGACCGGCCGATCCCCGGCGCCGAGCTGATCCAGGCGCTCAAGCGCTACCCGCGCGGCCCGCTCTGCCTCTAGACCCAAAGATACCCTGTCGATGAACTCCCCTTGTGGGAGCGGGCTTGCTCGCGAATGCGGTGGGTCAGCAGAGAAAATGTTGAATGACACACCGCATTCGCGAGCAAGCCCGCTCCCACATTTGAATAGTGCGAAATCCGGCATCATTCGGCACACTGGCGGTCTGACTTTTTACATCCCATCCTGACTGAGAGGAACGATCATGGTTCTGCGCTCGGAAATTCTGGTGAACAAAAACGTGCTACCGACCAAAGATCAAGCTCTGCCCGGCCGCGAAACCGCGATGACCCTGCCTGAAAAGCATTTCGTCTTCGAAGAAACTCCGCTGCTCGGCCCGTTTTTCCAGGACGTCGACTTTGCGATCTTCGGCTTGGGTTGCTTCTGGGGGGCGGAGCGCCGCTTCTGGCAGCGCGAAGGCGTGGTCAGCACCGTGGTCGGTTACGCCGGCGGCTACACACCGAACCCGACCTACGAAGAAGTCTGCTCGGGCCTGACCGGCCATGCCGAAGTAGTGCTGGTGGTGTATGACAAGGACAAAGTCAGCTACGAAGAGCTGCTGGCGATGTTCTGGGAGCTGCACAACCCGACGCAGGGCATGCGTCAGGGCAACGACATCGGTACCCAGTACCGTTCGGTAATCTACGCCACCTCGCCAGAGCAACTGGACGCTGCGCTGAAGAGCAAAGCGGTGTATCAGGCTGAACTGTCGAAGGCGGGTCTGGGCGAAATCAGCACCGAGATCGAGCAGGCGCCGACCGTGTACTTCGCCGAGGCGTATCACCAGCAATATCTGGCGAAGAACCCTGAGGGCTATTGCGGGATTGGCGGCACCGGCGTGTGCATGCCACCGAGCCTGGCGGGTAACTAAACCCCAAAGCATCGCGGGCAAGCCCGCTCCCACAGGTTTAGCGCCGACTTCAAAATGGCGCAGTACTTTGTGGTAGCGGGCTTGCCCGCGAAGGCGTCCGTTCAGACACCGCTAAAACAGTTGATCAGCTTTCAGCAATCAACCAATCCATCTGCCACCCACCCTGAGTCTGCCCAAGCTTCTTCGACAACCACGGCAGCAGCTCACGCAATTCTTCCTCCAGCCCCCACGGCGGATTGGCAATCGCCATCCCCGAGCCGTTGAGGCTGTTCGGCGTATCCAGCGGATGCACCAGCAGTTCCACGCGCAGCAACTTCGGCGCACCGGTACCAGCCAGATCCTGATAGAAACGGCGCAACGCACGCTGATCCTTCACCGGATACCAGATCGCCGCCACGGTTTGGCGCATCCGGCCAATCGCTTCTTTCAGCGACGCCGCACACTTTTGCATCTCATCAAGCTGCTCGAACGGCGGATCGATCAACATCACCGCACGCTTCTCCTGCACCGGCAGCATCGCCCGCGCCACATGCCAGCCCTCGCCCAGATGCACTTTCACCCGACGGTCACCGGCCATGTTCTCTTTGAGCTGCACGCCGTCTTCCGGGTGTTTCTCGTTGAGCATCACCCGGTCCTGAGGCCGGGTCAGACGCCGCGCCAACTCCGGCGAACCCGGGTAGTAGCGCAACTGGCCATCCGGGTTCATCTCGTGCAGCACCTTCATGTAGTCGGCGGTCAGCGCCGGCAGATCCGGCTGATCCCACAAACGCGCAATGCCTTCCAGGTACTCGCCGGTACGGTTGGCCTGATCACCCTGCAAGTCATACAAACCGATACCGGCGTGCGTATCGAGATAGGCAAACGGCTGCTCCTTGCGCGACATCAAGGCGATGAGGCGGGTCAAGGTCAGGTGTTTGAACACATCGGCGTGATTGCCGGCATGGAAGGCGTGACGATAATTCATGGCTGCTCCTGCGAAGGGCGCAAAGTTTACCTTTTACCGGGCGGCAAGTCAGGGGTTGGGGGCTGAGTGGCCCTCTTACACCTTAAGATTCGGCCCAATACCTGTGGCGAGGGGATTCATCCCCGATGGGCTGCGCAGCAGCCCCCCTATTCTGTCAACATGTTGTATCTGTTGCTCCGCGATGACAGGTCTTGGGGCCGCTTCGCTGCCCATCGGGGATGAATCCCCTCGCCACAGTTCAGTTGCCTCGACAACCCATCGAAAGCTTTATCAAAACCCAGGATGCGAACATCGCTGATCCGAGGACTTCGCCCGGAAATTTCATTCTGCTTGGTCCTGCAAATGGTCCAATAACGCCGATTGCGACGTTTCTTCCGACGCTGAAACCTGAAAAAACTGCCTGACCTTGCAACGTAAAACCGGCTCGGGAAAGGCCTCGAACACGGCAGGATGCTCCTCGCTCAGCCACTGCACAGCATTGCCGATGCGAATGTCATCAGCTGTTGCGGCCAAGACCGATCCCGGTACTTTCCACCAAGGAAACACCCGCCCCGAAACCTGCGCCCTGCCCCCGATCTCCACGGTCTGTCCGTTGATCAAGCCGCGCGAGATCACCGGCATCAACTGCACAGATTGCACTTCATCGGACTGCAGGATCGGCAACAAAAACCGTCCATCCCAAAATCGGAAAAACACCGCTGTGCCGTCCGGCATCAGCACTTGAGTCAGGCTGCGAAAGTGCTCAACTACCACCTCCAGGCTCGCCGAGGACACCGCCAACCACCCCCAGTCGCGAGACTCGGTAGAGGCCACCCAATCGAGAAACTCACTGTCCGCCGCGACAATTCCCACGAAGGGCATCACCGCATCCCACTCGGCGTAGATCGTCTCTGCCCAGATCGGGCTCGGTGCAACCAGTGGAGGCCTGGCGTCGCTGGCGTTACTGAAAATCGCGAACAGTTGCTCCGAAGGTTTCAGCGGCTCACGCGCCAGCCACGCTGAAGGCGTCAGGCAATCAGGCTGCACAGACACCGTCCTTGCAGCGCTCGCATTCTTCGCAGAATGGTGCATCACCTTTAAAGCTCATGATTTGCGCAGCAGTGAGCATGGCCGCTGGTGCTGCTGCGAGTTTTGCCGGCAATCCCGGCACTCCCGGCGCTGCACTCATCGCCGCCATTGGCGCCCCACCCACGACAATCGGTACGCTACTGAAAATCCCGCCGGGACCGATGTTGATCCATTGCCCGCCGGCCTGAATGGTCGCGCTCGCGCCACCGTCGATCACCACTTGTTGCCCGGCACTGACGTGAATTTGTGCGCTCGCACTGGTTGCCTGACTACTCACCCGAATATGTCGATCACCAATAACCGTGAGGTGATCGTCCTGTTTCACTTCGGTGTGGCGCTGGCCGTGGGTGATGCGCTGCTCGTCAGCCTTGAGTTCATGGCTGGCAAGGCCAGTGACGACAATGCTGCGCTGGTTGTCGACCTGCACCTGCTGGTCGTGCAGGACATGCTGCGTCCAGTTGCGCTGGGCGCGCAGGTAGATTTCTTCGGCGCCCTTTTTGTCCTCGATGCGCAGCTCGTTGTAACCGCCACCACCGGGGCTGCTCTGGCTGCGGAAGATGCTGCGGGTCTGGTCGGTGGGCAGGTCCAGCGGCAGCGGAGTTGCGGCGTTTGGCAGGCAACCCATCACCAACGGTTTGTCGGCATCGGCATCGATGAAACCGACCAGCACTTCCATGCCGACCCGCGGGATCAGCACGCTGCCGTAATGATCATGCGCCCAACCCGTGGCAACGCGCAGCCAGCAACTGGAATGCTCGTTGAGCTCGCCGTCACGATCCCAGGCCAGTTGCACCTTGACCCGGCCGTACTCGTCGCAATGGATTTCCGTGTCTTGCGGCCCGGTGACCACGGCAGGCTGATAACCGGGCATGCGCGGTTTTTCCGGCCCCAACGCCGGGCGAAAGAACACCTCCCACGGCGTGGCAAGAAAGGTATTACGGTAACCCTGAAATGTTTCCCCATCGCTGGTCACCGATTCCTCCAGCACTTGCGGCTGTCGGCCATGATGCTCGATGGCGGTGAGCAGCCAAAGGTCATTCCAGTCCTGGCGCGGATGCTCGCTCAGTTGCAGGAAATGTCCGCAAACCAGTGCGGATACGTCGCTGATGCCCTCAGCCTGACGGTAGTCGGCGACATGCCTTTCCAGCGTACGTTTCGCCAGTTGCCTGCCGGTTTCTCGATCGTTGAATTGGCCGGGAAAGTGATAGTCCTCGAGCACCGGGCGCTGCTCACTGTCGCTGCGGCTTTGCAGTTGCAGTCGCGGCTTTTCGAAGTTGTAGTCGCGCCGGGTGACCACGCTGGTGCGAGTCTCCACCCGGACGTTGAAGCGCTTGATGGCCGGCGCCGTCGACGCCATGCCGCTGCCCGGCAGATACAGCGTCGGCTCGGCCAGGCGCGGAAACACCGTTTGATCGTCGCCGAACACCAACAGATGGCCTTCGGGACTGTGCTGAAAGTGGTAATGAATGCCGACCTCGGCACACAGGCGCTGGATGAACGCCAGATCGCTCTCGGCGTATTGCACGCAATATTCCCGCACCGGGTAATCGCTGCCGAGGCGGAACTCGAAGGCATCGCGCAGGATTGCGTGATCCTTGAGGATCTGCGCGACGATCTGTGGAACCGTCTGATGCTGAAAAATCCGCTGGTTGATGCGGTGACCGAGGTAGGTCAGACGCGGCACCAGACTCAGGTGATAGCGCGTCAGACGTTTCCCGGAATCGCCCTGCCCGACCTGATAAATCTGACCATGGACACCGGAACCTTCCGCATCGAGGCTCAGAAACGCCTGACGGTGCAGCAGGCTTTCGAGGTCCAGATCCGGACGCTCACTGACCAGTTCCAGCTCGAAACGAAAGGGTTGGCTGATGGCTTCCTTGCCCGTGAACTCAAGGACTTTGAGATCAACTTGGGCGCCTTCGAGGGTCAACGTGAAACGCGGTTGATTGGCAGGCGCGAACATCCGATGTCTCTCTGCAGATTGAGGGCGGGCGATTCTGCATGAGGGGCAAGAGGTGTTGGGTGGGTGACGGGAAAATCAGATTTGCCCTACTTTTCCTGTCGAAAAAGCCTTCGCAAATCGGTGTATCCGACTACAGACAACCCTCTCAAAATCACCACCGAACAACTGTGGGAGCGGGCTTGCTCGCGAAAGGGCCGTGTCAGTCGACATTGATTTCATTTGACCCACCGCATTCGCGAGCAAGCCCGCTCCCACAGGGGATCTATGCTGAGTCAGGGATATTGCAGGCACAAAAAAACGGCCCGCCTCCTTGTAGGAAACGGGCCGTTTTTCTGTGAGCCGCAGCTCAATGCATCACTTGTTCAGGTGGAAATCTTTTTCCGCCGCTTCAAAGCGCTGCACCATGCCTTTGGTTGGCTCACCCATTTTGCTGACGATGTAGATCGCCAGGCTGGCGAAGATGAAGCCCGGGATGATTTCGTACAGACCCAGCAGTTCGAAATGCTTCCAGACCACTACGGTGATCGCGCCGACCAGGATGCCGGCCAGTGCGCCGTTGCGGGTCATGTCCTTCCAGATCACCGAAATCAGCACCACCGGACCGAACGCGGCACCGAAACCGGCCCAGGCGTATGACACCAGGCCCAGTACGCGGTTTTCCGGGTTGGCGGCCATGGCGATAGCGATCAGCGCCACCAGCAACACCATCGCGCGACCGACCCACACCAGTTCCACCTGGGAAGCGGATTTGCGCAGGAAGGTTTTGTAGAAGTCCTCGGTCAGAGCGCTCGAGCAAACCAGCAGCTGGCAGCTCAGGGTGCTCATCACAGCGGCGAGAATCGCCGACAGCAGGACACCGGCAACCCACGGGTTGAAAAGAATTTTTGCCAGCTCGATGAACACCCGCTCGTGGTTCTCGGTGACTGGACCGGCCACTTCCGGGTGCGCCGAGAAGTAGGCGATACCGAAGAAACCCACGGCGACGGTGCCGCCCAGGCACAGGATCATCCAGGTCATGGAGATGCGACGGGCGTTGGCAATCGACTTCACCGAGTCAGCGGCCATGAAGCGCGCGAGGATGTGCGGTTGACCGAAGTAACCCAGACCCCAGCCCATCAGCGAGATGATGCCGATGAAGGTGGTGCCCTTGAGCATGTCGAAGTTGCTCGGGTCCTGAGCTTCGATGGCGAGGAACGTGGTATCGACACCACCGGTGGCCAGCAGCACGATGATCGGCGTCAGCAGCAGGGCGAAGATCATCAGCGTGGCTTGTACGGTGTCAGTCCAGCTCACCGCGAGGAAACCGCCGACGAAGGTGTAGGCAATCGTCGCCGCAGCACCAGCCCACAGCGCCGTCTCGTAGGACATGCCGAAGGTGCTTTCGAACAGACGGGCGCCAGCCACGATGCCGGAAGCGCAGTAAATGGTGAAGAACACCAGAATCACCACCGCCGAGATGATACGCAGCAGGCCGCTTTTGTCTTCGAAACGGCTGGAGAAGTAGTCCGGCAGGGTCAGGGCATCGCCGTTGTGCTCGGTCTGCACGCGCAGACGGCCGGCGACGAACAGCCAGTTCAGGTAGGCGCCGACGATCAGGCCGATGGCGATCCAGCTTTCGGACAGACCGGACATGTAGATGGCGCCCGGCAGGCCCATCAACAACCAGCCGCTCATGTCGGAAGCACCGGCGGACAGAGCCGTCACGACGCTGCCCAGGCTACGGCCGCCAAGAATGTAGTCAGAGAGGTTATTGGTGGAGCGATAGGCCATGAAGCCGATCAGCACCATTGCTGCGATGTAGATCACGAACGTGATCAGTGTTGGATTGCTTACGCTCATTAAGTTACGCCCTGGCTTTGTTTTTATGTTGCAGCGGTGATTGATCGCCCACAAACGACGACGTTTGGCAGACGAAACGGGATCCCGCGCATTTAGGACTGATGTTTCCCCAGGAAAGCCACCAGCCGATGCACCGGGCATTCCCGGTTGCACCTTGGGCGCGAATGCTATGCAACAAAGTAAAAAAGGTGCAACCAGTTTCTGGCGATTAAGTTGCACCTAGTCGGATATACCGACAAATAGGCCGTTTTTGCTCCCTTTTAGCGCAGTTGCGTCGCTCTGCTAGAAGTAAAAGCACCAAGCAGGAGCGGCACTTCAGTACCAGAAAATAATTCCTGACGAAGCGTTTATTTTTCCGACAAAAAAAGGGTTGCACCCGGTTGCACCTCTTTCGGCGCACGGCTAATCTTGCCGCCAGCTGATGCCACGCAACTGTGGCAACCATGAGGATAAAAATATGGCTACCACCACCCTTGGGGTCAAACTCGATGACCCGACCCGCGAGCGCCTGAAGGCTGCCGCGACCTCGATTGATCGCACACCGCACTGGCTGATCAAGCAGGCAATTTTCAATTACCTAGAAAAACTCGAGGGTGGTGCAACCCTGACCGAGCTGAACGGCTTGACCGCCAAAGACACCGACGATGCCGGTGAAGTCCATACCGATCACGCCCACCAGTGCTTCCTCGAATTCGCTGAAAGCATCCTGCCGCAATCGGTACTGCGCGCATCGATCACCGCTGCTTACCGTCGCCCTGAGCCGGAAGTGGTACCGATGCTGATCGAGCAGGCACGCCTGCCGGCACCGATGGCCGACGCCACCAACAAACTCGCCGCGACCATCGCGGAAAAACTGCGTAACCAGAAAAGTGCCGGCGGTCGTGCAGGCATTGTTCAGGGCCTGCTACAGGAATTTTCCCTGTCGTCCCAGGAAGGCGTGGCCCTGATGTGCCTGGCCGAAGCGCTGCTGCGTATCCCGGACAAAGGCACTCGCGATGCGCTGATCCGCGACAAGATCAGCACCGGCAACTGGCAGCCGCACCTGGGCAACAGCCCGTCGCTGTTCGTCAACGCCGCCACCTGGGGTCTGCTGCTGACAGGCAAGCTTGTTTCCACGCACAACGAAGCCGGCCTGACTTCGTCGCTGAGCCGGATCATCGGCAAGAGCGGCGAGCCGATGATCCGCAAGGGCGTCGACATGGCCATGCGTCTGATGGGCGAGCAGTTCGTCACCGGCGAAACCATCGCCGAAGCGCTGGCCAACGCGAGCAAGTTCGAAGCCAAGGGCTTCCGTTATTCCTACGACATGCTCGGTGAAGCGGCCCTCACCGAACACGATGCGCAGAAGTACCTGGCGTCGTACGAACAAGCCATCCACTCGATCGGCAAAGCCTCCCACGGCCGTGGGATTTATGAAGGCCCGGGCATTTCCATCAAGCTCTCGGCCCTGCACCCGCGTTACAGCCGTGCGCAGTACGAGCGCGTGATGGACGAGCTGTACCCGCGTCTGCTGTCGCTGACCCTGCTGGCCAAGCAATACGACATCGGCTTGAACATCGACGCCGAAGAGGCCGACCGCCTGGAGCTGTCGCTGGATCTGCTTGAGCGCCTGTGCTTCGAACCGCAACTGACCGGCTGGAACGGCATCGGTTTCGTGATTCAGGCGTACCAGAAGCGTTGCCCGTACGTGATCGACTACGTGATCGACCTGGCTCGCCGCAGCCGTCATCGCCTGATGATCCGTCTGGTGAAAGGCGCGTACTGGGACAGCGAAATCAAGCGCGCCCAGGTCGAAGGCCTGGAAGGCTATCCGGTCTACACCCGCAAGGTGTACACCGACGTTTCCTACATCGCCTGCGCGCGCAAACTGCTGTCGGTGCCGGAAGTCATCTACCCGCAGTTCGCCACGCACAACGCCCACACCCTGTCGGCGATTTACCACATTGCCGGTCAGAACTATTACCCGGGCCAGTACGAATTCCAGTGCCTGCACGGCATGGGCGAACCGCTCTACGAGCAAGTTGTAGGCAAAGTTTCCGAAGGCAAGCTGAACCGTCCGTGCCGCGTGTACGCACCGGTCGGTACCCACGAAACCCTGCTGGCGTACCTCGTGCGTCGTCTGCTGGAAAACGGCGCGAACACCTCGTTCGTCAACCGCATTGCCGACCAGTCGATTTCGATTCAGGAACTGGTGGCCGATCCGGTGGCGCAGATCGAGCAGATGGCGACCGTGGAAGGTGGTTTCGGCCTGCCGCACCCACGCATTCCGCTGCCGCGTGACCTGTATGGTTCCGAGCGCGCCAACTCCAGCGGCATCGACATGGCCAACGAACATCGTCTGGCCTCGCTGTCCTGCGCCCTGCTCGCCACTGCGCACAACAACTGGAAAGCCGCGCCGATGCTCGGTTGCGCTTCCAGCAACGAAGCCCCGGCACCGGTGCTGAACCCGGCGGATCACCGCGATGTGGTCGGTCACGTGCAGGAAGCTACCGTCGAAGACGTCGACAACGCGATCCAGTGCGCCCTGAATGCTGCGCCAATCTGGCAGGCTACTCCGCCAGCCGAGCGCGCGGCGATTCTGGAGCGTGCCGCCGACCTGATGGAAGGCGAGATCCAGCCGCTGATGGGCCTGCTGGCTCGTGAAGCCGGCAAGACCTTCGCCAACGCCATTGCTGAGGTGCGTGAAGCGGTCGACTTCCTGCGCTACTACGCGGTGCAGGCACGCAACGACTTCAGCAATGACGCCCACCGCCCACTGGGCCCGGTGGTGTGCATCAGCCCGTGGAACTTCCCGCTGGCCATCTTCAGCGGTCAGGTCGCTGCCGCGCTGGCCGCCGGTAACCCGGTACTGGCCAAACCGGCTGAACAGACTCCGCTGGTCGCCGCGCAAGCCGTGCGCTTGCTGCTGGAAGCCGGGATTCCCGAAGGCGTGCTGCAACTGCTGCCGGGTCGCGGTGAAACCGTCGGCGCCGGTCTGGTCGGTGATGAGCGCGTCAAAGGCGTGATGTTCACCGGTTCCACCGAAGTGGCGCGCCTGCTGCAACGCAATATCGCTGGCCGTCTCGACAGCCAGGGCCGTCCGATTCCACTGATCGCCGAAACCGGCGGGCAGAACGCGATGATCGTCGACTCTTCGGCACTGACCGAACAAGTGGTGATCGACGTGGTGTCCTCGGCCTTCGACAGTGCCGGTCAGCGTTGCTCGGCCCTGCGCGTGCTGTGCCTGCAGGAAGATTCCGCCGACCGTGTCATCGAAATGCTCAAAGGCGCGATGGCTGAAAGCCGCCTCGGCAACCCTGAGCGTCTGTCCGTGGACATTGGCCCGGTGATCGACGCCGAAGCCAAGGCCGGTATCGACAAGCACATCCAGGGCATGCGCGATAAAGGTCGCAGCGTGTACCAGGTGGCTATCGCCGACAGCGAAGAAGTCAAACGCGGCACCTTCGTCATGCCGACCCTGATCGAGCTGGAAAGCTTCGACGAGCTGCAACGCGAGATCTTCGGCCCGGTGCTGCACGTGGTGCGCTACAAGCGCAAGGACATCGACCAGTTGATCGGCCAGATCAATGCGTCCGGTTATGGCCTGACCCTCGGCGTACACACCCGCATCGACGAGACCATCGCCAAGGTGATCGACAACGTCAACGCCGGTAACGTCTACGTCAACCGCAACATCGTCGGTGCCGTGGTCGGCGTGCAGCCATTCGGCGGCGAAGGCCTGTCGGGTACTGGCCCGAAAGCCGGTGGTCCGCTGTACCTGTACCGCCTGCTGTCGACCCGTCCTACTGACGCGATCGAACAATCCTTCGCTCGCGGTGATGCAGCCGTCGCCCCGGACGTGCGTCTGCGTGATGCCATGAGCAAACCGCTGAACGCCTTCAAGGCCTGGGCCGAAAGCAACCAGTACGCCGAACTGAGCAACCTGTGCGTGCAGTACGCCGCGCAATCGCAAAGCGGCATCACCCGCGTGCTGGCCGGCCCGACCGGCGAGAAGAACAGCTACGCGATCCTGCCGCGTGAACACGTGCTGTGCCTGGCCGACGTCGAAGGCGATCTGCTGACTCAACTGGCGGCGGTCTTGGCGGTCGGCGGTTCGGCGGTATGGCCGGAATCCGACATCAGCAAGGCTTTGTTCGCCCGCCTGCCGAAGGACGTTCAGACGCGAATCAAACGGGTTGCCGACTGGCACAAGGATGAAGTGGTGTTTGATGCCGTGCTGCATCACGGCCATTCCGACCAGTTGCGTGGTGTGTGCCAGCAGATTGCCAAACGTGCTGGTGCGATCGTTGGCGTTCAGGGCCTGTCCCAGGGTGAGACCAACATTGCGCTGGAGCGTCTGGTGATTGAGCGGGCATTGAGCGTTAACACCGCGGCGGCGGGGGGTAATGCGAGCTTGATGACTATCGGTTAAACCCGAGAAGTCAGGCAACCGCGATGGTTGCCTGACAATCAAATCCCAATGTGGGAGCGGGCTTGCTCGCGAAGGCGTTGTGTCAGTCGACATCTCCAGTGACTGATCCACCGCATTCGCGAGCAAGCCCGCTCCCACAGTTGTTTTGGGGTGTTTGTTAAGTCGGTGCTCGGCCCTGACATCACCGTTATCAATCATCGTATTCAGTCTTTATCAGCACGCCTAGACTCGGCCCAACCCCAATGTTCAGGTAGGCCGCCATGTCCGAGACGCTGCTCAGTTCCCGCAATCTGGCTTTCGAGCTGTACGAAGTCCTCGATGCCGAGGGCCTGACCCGGCGTGAGCGCTTTGCCGAGCACAACCGTGAGACCTTCGACGCGGCCATCGGCACCGCGCGCAGCATCGCCGAGAAATACTTCGCACCGCACAACCGCAAGGGCGACGAGAACGAGCCGCGCTACGAGAACGGCCAGGCGATGCTGATTCCCGAAGTGAAACCGGCGGTGGACTCGTTTCTTGAGGCGGGTTTCCTCAATGCCGCGCGCAGCTTCGAAGCCGGCGGCATGCAACTGCCGACGCTGCTGTCGCAAGCCTGCTTTGCGCACTTTCAAGCGGCGAACGCGGCGACCACATCCTACCCGTTCCTGACCATGGGCGCGGCCAACCTGATCGAAAGCTTTGGCACCGACGAGCAGAAACAGCGCTTCCTGCAACCGATGATCGACGGCCGTTTCTTCGGCACCATGGCCCTGACCGAACCGCACGCCGGTTCGTCGCTGTCGGATATTCGTACCCGCGCCGAGCCGGCGTCTGACGGCACCTATCGCCTGAAGGGCAACAAGATCTTCATTTCCGGCGGCGATCATCCGCTGTCGGAAAACATCGTGCACATGGTCCTGGCCAAGCTGCCGGACGCGCCGCCGGGGGTGAAGGGCATTTCGCTGTTCATCGTGCCGAAGTTTCTGGTCAATGATGACGGCAGCCTCGGCCAGCGCAACGATGTGCTGCTGGCCGGGCTGTTCCACAAGATGGGCTGGCGCGGCACCACTTCCACCGCGCTGAACTTCGGCGATAACGGCGAGTGCGTCGGCTATCTGGTGGGCAAGCCGCATCATGGCTTGAGCTACATGTTCCAGATGATGAACGAGGCGCGGATTGGCGTCGGCATGGGCGCGGTGATGCTCGGTTACGCCGGTTACCTGTACTCGCTGGAGTACGCCCGCGAACGCCCGCAAGGCCGAGTGCCGGACAGCAAGGATCCGAGCACCGCGCCAGTGGCGATCATTCAGCACGCGGACGTCAGACGCATGCTGTTGACGCAAAAGTCCTACGTCGAAGGGGCGTTTGGCCTCGGCCTGTACGCGGCGCGGCTGTTCGATGACACCACCACGCTGGAAACCGAAGCCGAGCGCAAACAGGCCCACGAGCTGCTGGATTTGCTGACGCCGATCGTCAAATCCTGGCCGTCGGAGTTCTGCCTGAAGGCCAACGAACTGGCGATCCAGATTCTCGGCGGTCACGGTTACACCCGCGAATACCCGGTGGAACAGTACTACCGCGACAACCGCCTGAACCCGATCCATGAAGGCACCCACGGCATTCAGTCGCTGGACTTGCTCGGGCGCAAACTGGCGCAGAACGGCGGCGCCGGATTGAAGCAACTGATCCGTCTGATCGCCAACACCGCCGAGCGCGCGACCGCGCATGAATCGTTGACCGCATTGCGTGAGCCATTGGAGAAACTCGTGGCGCGCCTGCAAGCGGTGACCATCGGCCTGCTCACCGATCTGGCGCAGGGCAAGATCAACAGCAGCCTGGCGAATTCGGCGCTGTATCTGAAAGTGTTCGGGCACACGGTGATTGGCTGGCGCTGGCTGGAGCAGGCGATTCGGGCTGAGGAAGGTTTGGCCAAAGGCAATGCGGCGGATGCTGACTTCTATAAGGGCAAGCTACAGGCGGCGCGGTATTTCCTGACGTGGGAAGTGCCGGGCTGTCACCATGAGCTGGCGTTGCTGGAGGCGCGGGATGACACGTGCCTGGCGATGCAGGATGGGTGGTTCTGATCCGAGTTGTGTGCCGCGGCTGAAATCCAATCGCGAGCAGGCTCACTCCTACAGTTGGAATGCGTTCCTCTGTAGGAGTGAGCCTGCTCGCGATAGCGTCAGTTCAAACAACACATCTCTCAGGACAGCTTGAACCCACCCATCTGCCTTGCCAGATCATCCGCCAGCTTCTGCAACATCTGACAATCCTCACGACACGCCCGCACCTCGCCCGCCGTGGCCCGGGCCAGATCGGAAATCCCCTGTACGTTGCGGTTAATCTCTTCAGTCACCGCCGACTGTTCTTCTGTCGCGGTTGCCACTTGATGGTTCATGTCGCTGATGCGCTCGACCTGCCCGGTAATCGCGGTCAACGACGCGCCGGTACGCTGGCTCGATTCAACCCCGGTGCCGGTCGCCGCCTGCCCGGTGCGCATCGATGACACCGCGTTTTCTGCGCCTTGTTTGAGGCTGCCGATCATTTGCTGGATTTCGTCGGTAGACGCCTGCGTCCTGCGCGCCAAGGTGCGCACTTCATCCGCCACCACGGCAAACCCGCGCCCCATATCACCCGCCCGCGCAGCTTCAATCGCAGCATTGAGCGCCAGCAAGTTGGTCTGCTCGGACACGCCGCGAATCACCGCCAGTACCGAATCGATCGACGCCACCTGATGCGCCAGCTCACCCACCGCGCCCGCCGCCACGCCAATCTCATCGGACATGCTTTCGATATGACGGATCGAGCCGCCGACCACCTCCCGCGCCTGCAGCGCTTCATCGCGAGCAGTTTGTGAAGCCAGCGCGGCGCTGCCAGCGTTCTGGGCGATTTCCTGCACGGTCAGGCCCATCTCATGCACCGCCGTGGCGACCATGTCGGTCATTTCCTGCTGGCGTCCGGAGCGTTCAGCGGTGTTTTCCACCACTTTCGCCACTTGGCCGACTGCCGTGCGCAAGCGCTCGCTGGTGGTCAGCACTTCGCCAATCAGCCCGCGCTGGCTGTCGAGAAAACGGTTGAAGCCGCGCGCGAGATCGCCCAGCTCATCGGCGCGACTGGAATCTAACCGATGGGTCAAATCTCCACCGCCGCTACCGATCGCTACCAGCGCGGCTGTTACCTGACGAATCGGTCGCACCAGCCCTTGGGCCAGCCACACCACCAGCGCCAGGCACACCAGTGCCACCGCCAGACCGATGCCGCCGCTCATCCACATCGCCTTGCGGGCTTCGGCGTAGATCTGCGATTGCGGCACTTCGGCCACCAGCGTCCAGCCCAGATCGCGCAGCGGCAGGCTGAAGGCGAGGAAGTCTTCGCCATCGCGCTGGAAGGAACTGCTGGTGGCAACTTTTTGACCCATGACCGCTTGCGCCGCCGACGCACCGATCTGCTCCGTGAGGGTGCGCTTGCCACTGAACTGCGCTTCGGGATGGACCTGGATCAAACCGTCGGAACGCACGAGATAGACCTTGCCGCGCTCGCCAAAGCTGAAGTTGTGGATCAACTCCGACAGCTCTTTCATGCTTAGGCCGAGCCCCGCGACGCCGACCACTTTGCCGGCCTGCTCGACCTTCAAGTCGATGAACAGTGCCAATTCTCCGGTGGCGCCATCGTTGTCGATGTTCAGGGTGCGCGGCTGATGGCTGTCGAGGAAGGAATAAAACCAGGCATCGGCCGGCTTGGTCCGACTGAGGGTGCGATCCAGGCCTTTTTCGGTGATGTAGTGGTTGGAGTCGGTGCCGATGATCAACGCGGTGAAAGCTTTATGTTCGGCGCGGATGCCCTCCAGATACTGCGCGAAGGCCGCTGTTTTGCTGCTGTCTTCACCCGAGGCCAACCAGTCGCGCACCATGGAATTGCTGGCGATGTCTTTGGCGGCGGTGAGGGGTTGGACGAGGATGCGTTCGATGTCGTTGCGCGTCGCTTCGATGCTCGACGGCAGCGCTTGTTCGACCAGATAGCTCTGGGCGAGGCGGTTGACCACCAGGGTATAAATGCCAACCACGATCAGGATGCTGACCAGCAGGGCGGTGCCCATGCTGAGAATCAGCTGCCATTGAATACTGCGTCGCCACAACTGCATGGAGCACCCCCAAAGAATAAGTGGCCGAAACAATGCAACAGCCGTGCCGATTGTATACAACCTGATCGACAATTTATTCTTTGGTTGTGCGCAACCCCATCAGCCCTGATTGATGGTCTTGGCGATGGTGTCGACCGTGGCGCTGACTTGCTCTTGGTAACGGTCGAGTTCTGCCTGATGCTGCTTCTTCATTTCGATCTGCTGCGAGCACAGGTTCATCGCTGCCAGCACCAGCAAGCGGTCACCGATCAGCGTCGGGTATTTGCGTTTGGTGTCGGCCAGGGCGGCCTTGAGCATCAGTGCGGCGTCCAGCAGGGTCTGTTCTTCCCCGGCCGGTGCCTTGATCGAATAGTCCTCCCCGAGAATGGAGATGACTTTTACCCCTGCGGTGCCGTGGTTCATGCGCTGACAGGGCCTGCGTTGACGCGATCAACCAGAGCCTGGATGCGCGCTGCGGTGGCGCCGTGCTTCTCTTCCTGTTCCATCAGGCTCAGTTGCAGGCTTTCGTTTTCATCCTTGGCCTGGGCCAGTTCCGTGGACAGGGTCTGGTTGGTTTGCGTGAGGGTCTGGTTCTGTTGCACCAGGTCGCTGACGAGCTGTTCCAATTGGCTGAGGGATGCTTCCAACATTTTGATCTTCCAGGCGTTTTTCAAAGGGCGCGTACGATAAAGAAAAGTCACTGCGGATGCCAGGGTTATACCGGCGCAAGGCCTTGATTTTCCTGGCGGCCGACCGTTCTCGCGAGTTTAAAAGACTGTGATCTGCCGATCTGGTTCCTGCACTTCGTCGCTCAGGCCCGTATGCGACAAATACGCACAGTGCCTCAAGACTTTAGTCGTATGACCGATAAGTCATCCATACAGCAGTCTCAGCCCGCATGGATGCGGCCCTTTTTGGTATCCGCGCCATGTCCCTTCGCAATATGAATATCGCCCCCCGGGCGTTCACCGGCTTCGCCCTGATCGGCGGCCTGATGCTGATTCTCGGCGTGTTCGCCCTGAACCAGATGAGCAAAATCCGCGGCGCTGCCGAGGACATCACCAACAGCAGCGTGCCGAGCATCAAGAACCTCGACGAGTTCACCCAACTGACCTTGCGCCTGCGGGTGCTGTCCTACCGCTTGCTGGTCAACCGCGAGCCGGACGTACAGCAGAAGACCATGGAACTGCTGGACACCCGCAACCAGCAGATCCGCGCCGCCCAAACGGCCTATGAGCCGTTGATCAGCGGCCCGCAGGAACGCGCGGCCTACGATCAATATGTGCAGTTGCTCGGCCAGTACCGCCAGATTGAAGACCGGATGAAGAGCCTGTCGCGCAACAATCAGGTGGACGAGCTGCGCAACCTGCTCAACACCGAGTTGCTGAACAACTCCGAAGCGATGAACACCGTGCTCAACCGCCTGATGCAGATCAACGGCGAGCAGATCAGCCAGACCAATCAAGAGGCGGTCGACCAGTATTCCTCGGCGTTCAATCTGGTGGTCACCCTGCTGGTCGTGGCGACCGGCCTGACCTTCCTGTTCGCCTGGCTGCTGACCATCAGCATCACCAAGCCGATTTCCAAAGCGCTGGACGCGGCGGAAACCATCGCCGAAGGCAACCTGACCCAGCCGATCCACGTCGACGGCACCGACGAAGCCGGGCGTCTGCTGGCGGCCATGGCCAAAATGCAATCGAAGCTGCGCGACACCCTGCAGCGCATCTCCGGCTCGGCCACCCAGCTTGCATCTGCAGCGGAAGAACTGAACAGCGTCACCGACGAAAGCGCCCGTGGCCTGACCCAGCAGAACAACGAAATCGAGCAGGCCGCCACCGCCGTCAACGAGATGACCAGCGCCGTGGAAGAAGTCGCCCGCAATGCCGTGAGCACTTCGGAAGCCTCGCAGAACGCCACCACCTCGGCGGGTGATGGCCGTGATCTGGTACAGGAAACCGTCAGCGCCATCGAACGCATGAGCGCCGATGTGCAGAGCACTGCGACCCTGATCGGCGATCTGGCGAATGAATCCCGTGACATCGGCAAGGTGCTGGACGTGATTCGTGGTCTGGCGGATCAGACCAACCTGTTGGCCCTGAATGCGGCGATCGAAGCGGCGCGTGCCGGTGAAGCCGGTCGCGGTTTTGCCGTGGTGGCGGACGAGGTTCGTGCCTTGGCCCATCGCACCCAGCAGTCGACAAGCGAAATCGAACGCATGATCGGCAGCATCCAGAGCGGCACCGAACACGCCGTGGATTCGATGCGCAACAGCACCGAGCGCGCCGAATCGACGCTGAACATCGCGCGGGGTGCCGGGATGTCGCTGGACACCATCAATACCGCGATCGTCGAGATCAACGAGCGCAATCTGGTGATCGCCAGCGCCGCTGAAGAACAGGCACAAGTGGCCCGCGAAGTGGATCGCAACCTGGTGAACATCCGCGACCTGTCGGTGCAATCGGCTACCGGCGCGAATCAGACCAGTGCGGCGAGCAACGAGCTGTCGCGCCTGGCGCTGGATCTGAACAATATGGTTGGGCGGTTCAGCCTTTAAGCACGCAGCTCTCATGCTAAAGGCGCTCCCTGTGGCGAGGGAGCTTGCTCCCGCTCGGCTGCGAAGCAGTCGCTGATCCAGCCAACTTGTTTATCCTGATAAACCGCAGCATCTGCATTTGGGGGCGCTGCGCGCCCCAGCGGGAGCAAGCTCCCTCGCCACAGTCATCACATGCCGCACCTCCTGCGTGAGCACGCTGTAAAAAGCTTTTTGACAGCATCACATTTCAACAGGTTAGAATCGCTGGCACGCAGACTGCATGGTCAGTTTGTGCCCGTCTTTACGCTTCTGGAGTACTGCCTTTGAATGCGACGACCATCAACAGCCTGTTCTTGATCGGCGCGTTGCTGGTAGGTGCGAGCATTCTTGTCAGCTCACTTTCCTCCCGTCTCGGCATCCCCATTCTGGTGATCATCCTCGCGGTCGGCATGACCGCCGGGGTCGATGGCGGCGGGATCATTTTCGATAACTACCCGACGGCCTATCTGGTCGGCAACCTCGCACTGGCGGTGATCCTCCTCGACGGCGGCTTGCGCACCCGCGTTTCGAGTTTCCGCGTGGCCTTGTGGCCGGCGCTGTCGCTAGCGACGGTCGGGGTGTTGATCACCACCGGGCTGACCGGCATGGCGGCGGCGTGGCTGTTCGACCTGAACCTGATCCAGGGCCTGCTGATCGGCGCCATTGTCGGCTCGACGGACGCCGCCGCAGTGTTCTCGCTGCTCGGCGGCAAGGGCCTCAACGAACGGGTGACCGCCAGCCTGGAAATCGAATCCGGCAGCAACGACCCGATGGCGGTGTTTCTCACCGTGACCCTGATCGACATGCTCGCCAGCGGCCAGACCGGCCTGCACTGGAGCCTGTTGACCCACCTGATCCGCGAGTTCGGCATCGGCGGCGTGATCGGCCTCGGCGGTGGCTGGCTGATGCTGCAACTGGTCAACCGGATCAACCTCGCCACCGGCCTCTATCCGATCCTGGTGATCGCCGGCGGTCTAGTGGTGTTCGCCCTGACCAACGCCCTGCACGGCAGCGGTTTCCTCGCGGTGTACCTGTGCGGTCTGGTGATCGGTAACCGCCCGGTGCGCAGCCGTCACGGCATTCTGCACATGCTCGATGGCATGGCGTGGCTGGCACAGATCGGCATGTTCCTCGTGCTGGGGCTGCTGGTCACTCCGCATGACTTGCTGCCGATCGCCCTGCCCGCTCTTGGCTTGGCGCTGTGGATGATTCTGTTCGCCCGGCCGCTGTCGGTACTGGTCGGCCTGCTGCCGTTCAAGGCGTTCCACGGCCGCGAAAAAGCGTTTATTTCCTGGGTCGGGTTGCGCGGCGCGGTACCGATCATTCTCGCGGTGTTCCCGCTGATGGCCGGGTTGCCGAATGCGCAGCTGTATTTCAACCTCGCGTTCTTCATCGTGCTGGTGTCGCTGCTGGTGCAAGGCACAAGCCTGCCATGGGTGGCCAAACTGTTGAAGGTGACGGTCCCGCCGGAGCCGGCGCCGATTTCCCGTTCGGCACTGGAAGTGCACATCACCAGCGAGTGGGAGCTGTTCGTGTACAAGCTCGGCGCCGAGAAATGGTGCATCGGTTCGCCCCTGCGCGAGCTGAAAATGCCCGAAGGCACACGTATCGCCGCCCTGTTTCGTGGCCAGCAACTGCTCCATCCGTCGGGTAGTACGGTGCTGGAAGTCGATGATTTGCTGTGTGTTATCGGCCATGAACACAACTTGCCAGCACTCGGAAAACTGTTCAGCCAGGCACCGCAACGCGGTCTGGATCTGCGCTTCTTCGGCGACTTCGTGCTCGAAGGAGACGCCCAGCTTAAAGCGGTTGCAGCGCTTTACGGGTTACCGGCCGAGGGCATCGATCCGGACATGACCCTGGGTGCGTTCATTGCCCACAAGGTCGGGGGGGCACCGATCGTTGGCGACCAGGTGGAGTGGAACAACACTCACTGGACGGTCGCGGTCATGGACGGGAACAAGATCGGCAAAGTGGGCGTCAGATTCCCCGAAGGAAGTCGCCCGGGCCCCGGTCTCTTCCTCTAAACTGCGTCCACTCTCACTTGCTTGACCGGTCTCTATGCCTACCCTGCGCTCCTTCTTTTTCGCGGCCCTGCTGGGCCTGAGTCTTTCCGTCGGCCCGCTCTACGCCGCCGAACCGCCGTCCAGCGAAGCCGTGCAGGCCAGCCTCGACAAACTGGCCGACAGCAAACTGCCGGATGCCGACAAAAAGAGCCTGCAGACTGTCCTGCAAACCACGCTCAATCAACTCAACAGCCGGCGTGATTACGACCAGAAGCTGATCGACCTCAAGCAGCAACTGGCCTCCGCCCCTCGGCAGACCATCGAGAACACCCGCGAACTGACGCGCCTCAAGGCCACGCCAGTGGTGCCGGTGGCGCAGCGCTTCACCAAAGAGTCGATCCAGCAATTGGAGCAGATCCTCACCGATCGCTCGACCCAGCAGAGCGACCTGCAAAAGGCCTTGGCCGATGCCAACAGCCTGATCATCACTGCCCAGACCCGTCCCGAGCGGGCGCAGGCGGAAATCTCTGCCAGCCAGACGCGCATCCAGCAGATCAACAACATCCTCAAGTCCGGCAAGGACGCGGGCAAGACCGTCAGCGCCGAGCAGCGCGACCAGTTGAACGCCGAGCTCGCCGCGTTGAACTCACTGATTCCGCTGCGCCGCCAGGAACTGGCGGGCAACAGCCAGCTGCAGGATCTGGGCAACAGTCAGCACGACCTGCTCTCGGAGAAATCCGACCGTCTCGATCGCGAGATCCAGGAGCTGCAGACCCTGATCAACCAGAAGCGTCTGGCGCAATCTCAGGAAACTGTCACTCAGCAGTCGATCGAGGCGCAGAAGGCCGGCGGCAGCAGCCTGCTCGCCACCGAAAGTGCGGCCAACCTCAAGCTCTCCGATTACCTGCTCAAAAGCACCGACCGCCTCAACGAAGTCACTCAACAGAACCTGCAGACCAAACAGCAACTCGACAGCCTGACCCAAAGCGATTCGGCCCTCGACGAGCAGATCAACGTGCTCAAGGGCAGTCTGCTGCTGTCGAAGATTCTCTATAAGCAGAAACAGGCGCTGCCCCGGCTCAAGGTCGACCGCGATCTGGCGGACCAGATTGCCGACATTCGCCTGTATCAGTTCGAAGTCAGCCAGCAGCGCGAACTGCTGAGCAATCCGGCGACCTACGTCGACAATCTGCTCTCCACCCAGCCGCCGGAACAAGTCACCCCGCAGTTGCGCAAGAGCCTGATGGAACTGGCCAACACCCGCGCCGACCTGCTGGAGCGCCTGAACCGCGAACTGAGCGCGGTGCTCAACGAATCGATCACCCTGCAACTCAACCAGAAACAACTGCTGAGCACTGCTCAAAGCCTGCGCGCGACCCTTGACGAGCAGATGTTCTGGATCCCCAGCAACAAGCCGCTGGACGCGGAATGGATTCGCGGCGTGCCAGAGCGGCTCAAGCGCCAGATCGACACCCTGCCGCTGGCCTCAAGCCTGAGCGAGCTGACCGACGGCCTGACCCAGCGCCCGCTGCTGTTCCTGCCGCTGGCCTTGCTGATCGGCGCTCTGCTGTGGCGGCGCAAGGCGCTTTATGCGCGCCTGAACAAGGTTCACCAGGACATCGGGCACTTCAAGCGTGACAGCCAGTGGCATACGCCCCAGGCGATTCTGATCAATATTCTGCTGGCGATGCCGGTAGCGCTGGGCCTGGGCCTGTGCGGCCTGGCCTTGCAGATCGACGCCCGCGGGCAAAACGCCAACATGGGCGCGGCGTTGCTGCAGATGGGCCAGGCGTGGCTGGTGTTCTACACCGCTTACCGGATTCTCTCGCCGGGCGGCGTGGCCGAACTGCATTTCCGCTGGGACAAACCGCAGGTCGAGTTCCTTCAAGGCTGGATCCGCCGCCTCGGGCTGGTGGTGATGGCGCTGGTGACCGTGGTGGCGGTGGCCGAATTGCAACCGGCAGCGCTGGCTGACGACGTGCTCGGCATGCCGGTGGTATTGACCTGCTACGCCCTGATGGCGTGGCTGCTCAGCCGTCTGCTGATCAGCAGTCCGGCCCACGAAAACACCTCATTGTTCCGAAGGGCCGTGGGCGTGATGTTCACCCTGCTGCCAATCGCCCTGTTCGTCGCGGTGTGCTTCGGCTACTACTACACCGCGCTGAAACTCAGCGACCGGTTGATCAACACCCTGTACCTGCTGATGTTCTGGCTGGTGATCGAGGCTACCTTCGTCCGTGGTCTGGCGGTCGCCGCACGCCGCCTGGCCTATCAGCGCGCCCTGGCCAAACGTCAGGCGGCGAAAGAGGCCGGCGACGGCGAAGCGGTGATCGAAGAGCCGACCCTGGACATCGAAAAGGTCAACGAACAGTCGCTGCGCCTGATCCGTCTGGCACTGCTCGGCGGTTTCATCGCCGCGCTGTACTGGGTCTGGGCCGACCTGATCTCGGTCTTTTCGTACCTCGACAACATCACCCTCTACGAATACACCAGCGGCACTGGCGCCAACATGAGCATGGTGCCGATCAGCATCGGCGACATGCTCGGCGCGTTGATCATCATCGGCATCACCTTCGCCCTGGCCCGCAACCTGCCGGGTCTGCTCGAAGTGTTCGTGCTGTCGAAACTCAATCTGGCGCAGGGCAGCGCCTATGCGACCACGACGCTGCTGTCTTACGTGATCGCCGGCGTCGGTTTTGTCTCGACCCTGTCGACCCTCGGCGTCAGCTGGGACAAGTTGCAGTGGCTGGTGGCAGCGCTGTCGGTCGGCCTCGGTTTCGGTATGCAGGAGATCTTCGCCAACTTCATCTCCGGCATCATGATCCTGTTCGAGCGTCCGGTGCGGATCGGCGACACCATCACCATCGGCAACCTGTCGGGCACGGTGAGCAAGATCCGCATCCGCGCCACGACCATCACCGATTTCGACCGCAAGGACATCATTGTCCCGAACAAGACGTTCATCACCGGGCAACTGATCAACTGGTCGCTGACCGACACCATCACCCGCGTCACCCTGAAACTCGGTGTGGATTACGGCTCCGACCTGGATCTGGTCAAGGAACTGCTTCTCAAGGCCGCCCGGGAAAACCCGCGCGTCCTCAAGGAACCCGAGCCGCACGTGTACTTCCTCAACTTCGGCGAAAGCACCCTCGACCACGAATTGCGCATGCATGTGCGCGACCTCGGTGACCGCAACCCGGTGATCGACGAAGTGAACCGCTTCATCAACCGCGAGTTCAAGAAGCAGCACATCAACATCTCGTTCCGCCAGATGGAGGTGTACCTGAAGAACCTCCACGGTCAGGAATACAAGTTGGTGCCGATCGAGGACGAGAACAAAACCATCGTTCCGATCGACGCCGAGCAAAAGCCGCTGCAAGAGCCGCCGCCGGCCAAACTCGACTAACCGGTCTGATCCCAGCAGAATGCTCGGACATTCTGCTGGAGCCGGCCCTTGAAAGCCCTCGACGAACTGACCTTCGACAATCGCTTCGCCCGCCTCGGCGATGCGTTCTCCGCCCACGTGCTGCCCGAGCCGATCGACAACCCGCGTTTGGTCGTCGCCAGCCCGGCGGCCCTGGCCTTGCTCGATCTTGATCCGGCAACCGCTGAGACTCAGGAATTTGCTGAACTGTTCGGCGGCTACAAGTTGTGGGCCGATGCCGAACCACGAGCGATGGTCTATTCCGGGCATCAGTTCGGCGGCTACACGCCACAACTGGGTGATGGTCGCGGGCTGTTGCTTGGCGAGGTCTACAACAACGCCGGCGAACACTGGGACCTGCATCTGAAGGGCGCCGGGCAGACGCCGTTTTCGCGCATGGGCGATGGCCGCGCGGTGTTGCGTTCGTCGATCCGCGAATTCCTTGCCTCCGAAGCGCTGCACGCGCTGAACATCCCGTCTTCACGTGCCGCCTGCGTGATTGGCTCCGACACTCCGGTGTGGCGCGAAAAGCAGGAACGCGCGGCGATGGTGCTGCGTCTGGCGCCAAGCCATGTGCGCTTCGGCCACTTCGAATACTTCTACTACACCAAGCGTCCCGAGCAGCAGAAGCAACTCGGCGAGCACGTGCTGGCGATGCATTATCCCGAATGCCTGGAGCAGCCGGAGCCGTATCTGGCGATGTTCCGCGAGATCGTCGAGCGCAATGCCGAACTGATCGCCAAGTGGCAGGCCTATGGCTTCTGTCACGGGGTGATGAACACCGACAACATGTCGATCCTCGGCATCACCTTCGACTTCGGCCCGTTCGCCTTCCTCGACGATTTCGACGCCAACTTCATCTGCAACCACTCGGATGATCAGGGCCGCTACTCGTTCAGCAACCAGGTGCCGATTGGCCAGTGGAACCTCAGCGCTCTGGCCCAGGCCCTGACGCCGTTCATCAGCGTCGAAGCCCTGCGCGAAACCCTCGGTTTGTACCTGCCGTTGTTCCAGGCGCACTACCTCGACCTGATGCGCCGCCGCCTCGGCTTCACCAGCGCCGAGGATGACGACCAGAGGCTGCTCGAAGACCTGCTGCAACTGATGCAGAACAGCGGCGTCGACTACACCTTGTTCTTCCGCCATCTCGGTGAGGAGTCCGCAGAACAGGCTGTCGCCCGCTTGCGCGATGACTTCGTCGACATCAAAGGCTTCGATGCCTGGGGCGAGCGCTACGTGGCACGGGTTGCCCGCGATGGCGACAGCGATCAGGAACAGCGCCGTGCACGGATGCACGCAGTCAATCCGCTGTACATCCTGCGCAACTATCTGGCGCAAAAAGCCATCGACGCCGCCGAACAAGGCGACTACTCCGAAGTACGCCGCCTGCATGCGGTGCTGAGCAAACCGTTCGACGAGCAGCCGGGGATGGAAGGTTATGCCGAGCGGCCGCCGGAGTGGGGCAAGCATCTGGAGATCAGTTGTTCGTCTTGAGGCTCCGGATTCAACCTTGATAAACGCCTCGTACGACTCCAGATCAGTCGTACGAGATATCAACTTAAACCGAGCCCGTCATGACCACTCCACTCCTCATCCCCTGCCCCGCCTGCAACGGCCTCAACCGCATCCCCGCCGAACGCTTGGGCGATCAACCGAAATGCGGGCGCTGCAAGTCCGCGGTGCTGTTGAGCAAGCCGTTCGAACTCAAGCAAGGCGATTACGCCAGCCAGATCAAAGGGGATCTGCCGTTGTTGGTGGATGTGTGGGCGGACTGGTGTGGGCCGTGCAAGTCCTTTGCGCCGGTATTCGAGCAGGCGGCCGCGCAGTTGGCGGGCAAGTGCCGCTTGGCCAAGCTCGACAGCGAGGCCAATCAGCAGTTGTCGGCGCAGTTGGGGATCCGTTCGATTCCGAGCCTGATTCTGTTCAAGAACGGGCGGGAGGTGGCGCGCCAGAGCGGGGCGTTTCCGTTGCCACAGTTGATGGCGTGGTTGCGTAGCCAGGGCATCTGACCCAACACAGATTCAATTGTAGGAGTGAGCCTGCTCGCGATGGCGTCTTTTCAGGCAACTCAGATGCTCGCAGAGAGGACGCCATCGCGAGCAGGCTCACTCCTACAGGGGATCTGAGTAGCTCAGGGGTCAGTGGTCTTCGAGCAGGTTGTGCAGCTCAACGAACTGCTGCGTCAGCTTGTGCCGAGGATCGAGGTGGATCAGCGGGGTGCTGGCCTGGTGCGACTCACGCATGCGCACCGAGCTGTTCAGATACACCGGCAGCACCGGCAAGCCCTCGGCAATCAGCTCATCGAGGATCTGCTGCGGCAGGCTGGCCCGGGCCTGGAACTGGTTGACCACGATGCCTTCGACTTCCAGACCTTCGTTGTGGTCCTCCTTCAACTCTCCGATCTCCGCCAGCAGGCCGTACAGCGCCTGCCGCGAGAAGCTGTCGCAATCGAAGGGAATCAGCACACGATCGGCGGCGATCAACGCCGACACTGCATAGAAATTCAGTGCGGGCGGGGTATCGAGATAAATCCGGTCGTATTCGCCATCCAGCTCATCGAGCAATTTGCGCAGCTTGTTGATCTTGTGCTTGGCCTCGAGCTTGGGCTGCAGATCGGCCAGCTCAGCGGTAGCGGTGATGATGTGCAGGTTGTCGAACGGGGTTTCGTAGATGTCGGCCTGGTTTTTCTTCGAGAACGGCCCTGATGACAAGGTTTGCTTGAAGAAGTCGGCAATGCCCATCGGTATGTCATCGCCGGTGAGCCCCGTCAGGTACTGAGTGGAGTTGGCCTGGGCATCGAGGTCGACCAACAGCGTGCGATAGCCCTCGCTGGCACTCACCGCTGCCAGATTGCAGGCAATGCTGGATTTGCCCACGCCACCTTTCTGATTGAACACCACGCGCCGCATGACAAAACCTCCGTGTATCAAAGAATGACCGAGTGTAGTTGCCTGTGCGTGCGCTTCGCTACCTTCAACGACGCGGACTACAGAGTCAGGCGCAAAAATCAGCGGGCACAGCGGGCAAAAACCTCCCGAGTGCGCTGATATGCCCGACAGACAAATCCCGCACGATCCGGATAATGGCCAAATGACAGTTTTTCCACGAACCACTCAGTACATTTCGTTGCGCAAAACGTAACCAACATTTGCTACACACTCGTCGCACCGGGATAATGCGCGCCACCCGGCGCCCAGCGCCACCTCAGGTCAGCCGTGGCTTTGGCGACCCAAAGCGTCATAAAAAGCCCGCAGGGGCGGGATGAACATCCGTGATTAACTTCAACATCGCCCAATGGCGCGCGTGGGCCCCGGGGCTCGACAGCGTGGACGCGTGGCAGGCCTGGAGCCGACAACCGGTCGTACTCCCGAGCAGCGATGCCGCGCCCGATGTGTCGTTTCTGCCAGCCATGCAGCGCCGACGCCTCAGCCGTCTGGCGCGGATGGCGTTCAGTGTCGGCTGGCCGCTGGCCGACGGACGGGAGAACCTGCCGCTGGTGTTTGTTTCGCGCCACGGCGAAACCCCGCGTACCTTCGAGATCCTCAGTGATCTGGCCAAGGACGAGCCGTTGTCGCCGACCCAGTTCAGCCTGTCGGTGCACAACGCGATCATTGGTCTGTGGTCGATCATGCGCGGTGAAACCAGCGAAATGACTGCACTGGCGGCCGCAGGCGATGGCCTGGAACACGGCATCATCGAAGCCTCCGCCCTGCTCGCTGAAGGCGCTCCCGCGGTGCTGCTGATCATCACCGAAGAACAGCCGCCCGAGGCCTATTCGCAGTGGGTCGACGACGTGCCGTTCCCTTATGCGCTGGGTCTGCTGCTCACCCCCGGTACCGACTGGCGGCTGACCCTGAACAGCGGCCAGGAAACAGTGTCCAAAGCGCACTGGCCCCACGCGCTGAATCTGTTGCGCGCCCTGCTCGGTCAGCAAACCCATTGCCAACATGCCTGGAAAAATCGTGTATGGACCTGGCAACGCAACCCGTGACCGAGAAGAACCGCGACGCCTATTACTGGCGCTTGCTGGCCACCGCCGCCAGTTTCACCCTGTTCGGGCTCGGCGGGCTGTGCCTGCGCTTGCTGGTATTTCCGCTGCTCGGCTGTCTGCCGGGTGACGCGCTCAGGCATCGTCAACGCGCACGGCAAACCGTCAGTCGGCTGTTCTGGTTTTTCGTGCGGTTCATGGCCCGCACCGGTGTGCTGACTTATGACATTCAAGGGGCCGAACGCCTCGGGCGTCCAGGGCAGATGATCATCGCCAACCACCCGTCGCTGATCGACGTGGTGTTCCTGATCGGCCTGGTGCGCCAGGCCAATTGCGTGGTGAAGAAAACCCTGTGGGAAAACCCCTTCACCCGCGGCCCGCTGCGCAGTACCGAATACATCAGCAACGACGGCAGCATGGACATGCTCGACGCTGCCGCCGAGTCCCTGCAAAACGGCCAGACGCTGATCATTTTCCCCGAGGGCACGCGCACTCAACCCGGCCAGGCGCCAGCCTTTCATCGGGGGGCTGCGGCGATTGCCCTGCGCGGTGCGAAAATCCTTACGCCAGTGGTCATCAAGGTCAGCCCGACTACCCTGACCAAGGCCGAACCCTGGTATCGCATCCCCCACCGCCGCGTGCACTTCAGTTTTCGTGTCGGGGCCGATATAGATCCACAGACTTTCGCCACGCAAGGCCCGGCACCGCAGGCCTCGCGCAAGCTCAATGATTATTTGCACTCTTACTACATTAAGGAGCTCGCCGAAGATGAGCGATCTGCACCGTGAAATAAAACTGCTGATCATCGACGCCCTGGGCCTCGAAGACATCAGCGTCGACGACATCGGCGACGAGCAGACGCTGTTCGGCGAAGGCCTGGGCCTGGATTCGGTCGACGCACTGGAACTGGGTCTGGCGATCCAGAAAAAGTATGGTATCAAGATCGACGCCGACGCCAAAGACACCCGTAACCACTTCACCAATGTGGCGAGCCTTGCGGCGTTCGTCACGGCAAAACAGGCAGCTTGAGACCGGACCATGCAAACTCGTGACGACATTTTCAACACCCTGCGCGATGCCTTGGTCGAGCTGTTCGAACTGGATCCGGCGCGGATCAGCCTGGAGTCCAACCTGTATCAGGATCTGGAGATCGACAGCATCGACGCGGTCGACCTGATCGATCACATCAAACGCCAGACCGGCAAGAAAATCGCCGCCGAAGAATTCAAATCGGTGCGCACCGTCGGTGACGTGGTCGAGGCGGTCTACCGTCTGGTTCAACCGGCCGCATGAGCCGATTGATCGGCCTCGGCCTGCTGCTGGCGGGGCTGCTGTACCCCTTTGCGGTGTATTTCGGCATGGAGCACTTCGCCCCGTGGCAGTTCGGACTGCTGCTGGGCGGGCTGTGGCTGGCGCGCGCGCTGACCGGCGAGCGCGAACCCGGCAGCCGCTGGATGGCCTGCGTAGCGATCGTGTTCTGCCTGCTGCTGGCGCTGTTCGACAGTCCGCTGTTGCTGCGCTGGTATCCGGTGCTGATCAGCGGCTTCATGCTGGTGCTGTTCAGCCTGAGCCTGAAATACGGGCCGCCGATGGTCGAGCGTCTGGCGCGATTGCGCGAGCCGCAATTGCCGCCCGAAGCGATCCGCTACACCCGCCAGGTCACGGTGGCCTGGAGCGTGTTTTTCTTCTGCAACGGTTTGTGCGCCGCGCTCCTGACCCTGTGGGCGCCGCTGCATTGGTGGATGTTGTACACCGGCCTGATCTCCTACGGATTGATCGGCCTGATGTTTGCCATTGAATGGCTGATACGACAACGGGTAAGAGGCCGTAAATGAACTGGATAAAACTTGAGCAACTGTTGCTCAAGGCCCTGCCGGAGCGCGCGATCAGCGCCGCCCCGGCGCTCGACCACACGCAACTGCGCGAGCAGGCGCTGAGCGTTGCCGCCGGCCTGCAGGCACGCGGCGTGCAGCGCATGGCGGTGCATCTGGAAGATGCCGCCGACCTCGCCATCGCCCTGCTCGGCGCCTGGCGCGCGGGCGTCGCCGTCCTGCTGCCCTCCGACCTGCAAGCGCAGACCCGCCAGCGCTGGTCGAGTGAGGTCGATCTGTGGTTGAGCGATCACCCCGATGATGCTCACTTGAGCGATCTGCTGCAGCCGGCCCTGCCCGGTGCTGAACTCGACCTCGAGCAGTGCCGCCTGAGCCTGTGCACCTCCGGCTCCAGCGGCGAGCCCAAGCGTATCGACAAGACCCTGCGCCAACTGGCCAACGAGGTCGAGGCACTGGAGCAACTGTGGGGCGCGGATCTGGGTGAAGCCTGGATCATCGGCAGCGTCGCCACCCAGCACATCTACGGGTTGCTGTTCCGGGCGCTGTGGCCGCTGTGCGCCGGACGTCCGTTCGTGCGCAGGCAACTGGCGTTTCCGGAAGACCTGCAGCGCGCCAGCCGCGAACACCCGGCCTTCGCCTGGGTCGGCAGCCCGGCACTGCTCAAACGCATGGGCGACAACCTCGACTGGCCGGCCCTGAGCGCCGTGCGCCGGGTGTTTTCCTCCGGCGGCGCTTTACCCGCAGACGCGGCACAGAGCCTGCAGCAACGCCTGCAACAGTGGCCGACCGAAATCCTCGGCAGCTCGGAAACCGGCGGTATCGCCTGGCGTCAGGGCGCCAGTCTGTGGCAGCCCTTCGCCGGGGTTGAGCTAAGCCAGGACAGCGACGGCGCCCTGCTGATCGCTTCTCCCTATCTGCCGGCCGGGCATGTCGAACATACCGCCGATGCCGTGCGCATCGCCGCCGACGGACGTTTCGAACTGCTCGGGCGGCTGGACCGCATCGTCAAACTCGAAGAGAAGCGTATCTCCCTGCCGATGCTCGAACAGGCACTGGTCGCCCACGAGTGGGTCGCCGAAGCACGGCTGGGCGTGGTTCAGGAAAACCGCGCGGTACTTGGCGCCTTGCTGGTGCTCAGCGACGCCGGCCTGTTTGCCTTGCGCGAACACGGTCGTCGCAGCCTGACCGAAGCCCTGCGCAAACACCTGAGTCAGCATTGCGAAGCCCTGGCCTTGCCCCGGCGCTGGCGTCTGGTGCGGCAACTGCCGCTGAACAGCCAGGGCAAGCTGCCGCAGGCCGACATCGAAGCGCTGCTGCTGGCGCCACGGCCGAAAGCCCCGGAAGTGCTGGAGCAGGTTGAAACCGACGGCGAGTGGAGCCTGCAACTGGGTGTTCCGCCGGACCTGGCCTATTTCAGCGGCCACTTCCCCAAGGCCCCGGTGCTGCCCGGCGTGGTGCAAGTCGAATGGGCGCTGAACCTTGGCCGACATCTGCTGAACCTGTCTGGCAAATTTGCCGGCATGGAAGTGCTGAAATTCCAGCAACTGGTGCGCCCGGGCGATGAAATCCAGCTGCACCTGCGTTTCGATCCCGAGCGCGGCAAACTGTATTTCGCCTACCGTAACGACACCGCGACCTGCTCCAGCGGGCGAATCCTCCTGGGAACTGCCGATGCATAACCTGTGGCGAGGGAGCTTGCTCCCGCTCGAGTGCGAAGCGCTCGCCAGCAATTTTATGTCGACTGGATTTGGGGCCGCTTCGCAGCCCAGCGGGAGCAAGCTCCCTCGCCACAGTGGGGATGTGTTCAATGCATAACCCTTGCGCCGTAATTCCGGTCTACAACCATGAAACCGCGATCGGCACCGTGGTCGACGCGCTGCTCGCCCAAGGCCTGCCGTGCATTCTGGTGGACGACGCCAGCACCCCGTCCTGCGCGCGAGTGCTGGATGCGCTGGCCGAACGCGAAAGCGTGCATCTGGTGCGCCTGACCCTCAATCAGGGCAAGGGCGGCGCGGTGATGACCGGCCTGCGCGAAGCGGCGCGCCTGGGCTTCACCCATGCCCTGCAGGTTGACGCCGATGGCCAGCACGACCTGCACGACGTCGCGCGTTTCGTCGAGGAATCCCGCGTCCACCCGGACGCCATGATCTGCGGTTATCCGCTGTTCGACGAGAGCGTGCCCAAGGGCCGCTTGTACGCGCGTTATCTGACTCATGTGATGGTCTGGATCAACACACTGTCGCTGCAGATCCGCGATTCGATGTGCGGCTTTCGCGTCTATCCGCTGGCTCCGACGCTGGCGGTGATCGACTCGGCGCGGGTCGGCAAGCGCATGGATTTCGACTCGGACATCCTCGTGCGCCTGTCGTGGCGCAACCAGCCGATGCGCTGGCTGCAGACCAGCGTGCATTACCCGCTGGACGGCGTCTCGCACTTCCGTCTGTTCCATGACAACGCGCTGATTTCCAGCATGCACACCCGATTGTTCTTCGGCATGCTGCTGCGCCTGCCGCTGATCCTCTGGCGCCGGTGGCGCACATGAGCGTCGAGACCGACAAGAAGCACTGGGCCGACCGCGAAGAACGCGGCAGCTTCCTGCTGATGAAATTCACCGCGTTCGCCGCCAAGGTGCTTGGCCGACGCCTGCTCAGTCCGCTGCTGTACGGCATCGTCCTGTACTTCTTCCTGTTCGGCCGCACCGCGCGCAACAGTGCCTGGCAATACCAGCAACGGCTGGCCGACTGGAGCAACCGCGCCGAATTGCGCCCGAGTTACTGGCGGGTGTTCCGCCAGTTCATGGCGTTCGCCGATTCGCTGCTCGACAAGCTCGACGTGTGGAACGGCAAGCTGCGCATCGAGCAGATCGAAATCATCGACCCGGCGCTGCTGCGCAATCAGTTGCGCGGCAGTCGCGGGCAACTGCTGGTCGGTGCGCACTTGGGCAACCTTGAGGTATGCCGGGCGCTGGCCGAGATCGGC
This sequence comes from Pseudomonas sp. AM14(2022), assembly GCF_036346455.1. Taxonomy (NCBI): domain Bacteria; kingdom Pseudomonadati; phylum Pseudomonadota; class Gammaproteobacteria; order Pseudomonadales; family Pseudomonadaceae; genus Pseudomonas; species Pseudomonas sp. AM14(2022). The sequence continues at coordinate 327,427 of NZ_JAOTNY010000005.1, read as the reverse complement.
GAAAAGGTCACCATGAACGTGTTGGTGCACACCAAGCACGCCGAGCAGTTCAATCGCTTACTGGGCGAGGCCGGGGCGACCAATCTGCGCCTGATCCAGGTCAGCGAACTGGACCCGGTGATCATGCTGCAACTGCACGAACGCCTGGAGCGCGGCGAGTGGCTGGCGATTGCTGGCGACCGCGTGCCGTTGCACGGCGGGCGCAGCGTCAGCGTGGACTTTCTCGGCCACCCGGCAGCGCTTCCGCAAGGCCCGTGGCTGCTGGCCGGTTTGCTCAAGTGTCCGGTCAATCTGCTGATGTGCCTGAAACAACCGGACGGCCACTATCGCCTGACCCTCGAGCCGTTCGCCGACAGCGTGACCTGGACACGCCGCGAGCGCGAGCAGGTCATTCATCAGTGGGCCACCCGCTATGCGCAGCGCCTGAGTCACTATTGCCTCGAAGCCCCGCACCAATGGTTCAACTTTTACCCTTTCTGGAAGACCGATGACGACGCCAACCCATGAGCCGGTAACCTTCGGCGAACGCCCTTTGCGCATCGAAGACGTGCTGGCCCTGGCCAACCGTCAGGCGCCCGTGCAGTTGCAGAGCGACGCCGCTTACCGCGAGCGCATTGCCAAAGGCGCACGGTTCCTCGATTCGCTGCTGGACAAGGAAGGCGTGATCTACGGCGTGACCACCGGTTACGGCGATTCCTGCGTGGTCGCGGTGCCGCTGCATCACGTCGAGGCACTGCCGCGTCATCTCTACACCTTCCACGGTTGCGGACTCGGCAAACTGCTCGACCCGCAAGCCACCCGCGCCGTGCTGGCGGCGCGTTTGCAGTCGCTGTGTCACGGCGTGTCCGGGGTGCGCATCGAACTGCTGGAGCGCCTGCACGCCTTCCTCGAACACGACATCCTGCCGCTGATCCCCGAAGAAGGTTCGGTCGGGGCCAGCGGCGATCTGACGCCGCTGTCCTACGTCGCCGCCACCCTGTCCGGCGAGCGCGAAGTGCTGTTCCGTGGCGAACGCCGGCAAGCGGCCGACGTGCATCGCGAACTGGGCTGGACGCCATTGGTGCTCCGTCCGAAAGAAGCGCTGGCCTTGATGAACGGCACGGCGGTGATGACCGGCCTCGCCTGCCTCGCCTTCGCCCGCGCCGACTATCTGCTGCAACTGGCCACGCGCATCACCGCTCTCAACGTGGTCGCGCTGCAAGGCAATCCGGAACACTTCGACGAGCGTCTGTTCGCCGCCAAGCCGCATCCGGGGCAGATGCAGGTTGCCGCGTGGCTGCGCAAGGATCTGGCGATCGACGCGCCGACCGCGCCGCTGCATCGCCTGCAGGATCGCTACTCGCTGCGCTGCGCCCCGCACGTGCTCGGGGTACTGGCCGACAGCCTGAACTGGCTGCGTGCGTTCATCGAGACCGAACTCAACAGCGCCAACGACAACCCGATCATCGACGCCGAAGCCGAGCGCGTACTGCACGGCGGGCACTTCTACGGCGGGCACATCGCGTTCGCCATGGACAGCCTGAAAAATCTGGTGGCCAACGTCGCCGACCTGCTCGACCGGCAGCTCGCGCTGCTGGTCGACGAGCGCTACAACCACGGTTTGCCGAGCAACCTGTCCGGCGCCCCGGCGGATCGCGCCATGCTCAACCACGGTTTCAAGGCCGTGCAGATCGGCACCAGCGCCTGGACCGCCGAAGCGCTGAAAAACACCATGCCGGCCAGCGTGTTCTCACGCTCCACCGAGTGTCACAACCAGGACAAGGTGAGCATGGGCACCATCGCCGCCCGTGACGCGATCCGCGTGCTGGAGCTGACCGAACAAGTCGCCGCCGCCACGTTGCTCGCGGCCAATCAGGGCGTCTGGCTGCGTGGTCGCGATGAAGACGCACGCGCGCTGCCACCTTCGCTGGCCGCCATGCACGAAGAGCTGGCCAAGGACTTCCCGCCGGTCATCGAAGACCGTGCACTCGAAGGCGAATTGCGCCTGTGTCTGCAACGTATCGCCGAGCAACACTGGAGGCTGCATGCGTAGCGCCGGAGTGCTGCACGCCGACACGGAAATCCTCGTACCGTTTTTCGACGTCGACACTATGCACGTGGTCTGGCACGGGCATTACGTCAAATACCTGGAAGTGGCGCGCTGCGCGCTGCTCGACCAGATCGGCCACAACTACACGCAGATGTCCGAGTCCGGTTACGCGTGGCCGATCATCGACCTGCAACTGCGTTATGTGCGCGGCGCGGTGTTCGGCCAGCGCTTGAACGTACGCGCCAGTCTGGTGGAGTGGGAGAACCGCTTGAAGATCAATTATCTGATCACCGACCTGCAGACCGGTGAGCGCCTGACCCGTGCCAGCTCGGTGCAGGTAGCGGTCGAGATCAGCAGCCGCGAGATGCAACTGGCCTCACCCAAAGTGTTCACCGATGCGGTGGAAAGGATGCTGCGATGAAACTGTTCTGCAAATGCCTTGGCGCGATGGCGCTGCTCGCCGTGTCAACGCTGGCCAACGCCTTCGACCTGCAACAGCTCAGCGAGCAACTGGCGAAACCGGACGTGATCCACGGCCAGTTCATTCAGGAAAAACATCTGCGCGCGCTGCCTCAGCCGTTGATCAGCAAGGGCAGCTTCGTGCTGGCGAAAAATCACGGCCTGCTGTGGCTGCTCAAGACCCCGCTGCAACAGGATTACCGCATCACCGCCAACGGCATCGCCCGTCGTGACGGCAACGCTTGGCAGTTGCTGCCGAACAAGAGCGCCGGTGCCGAACAGAACCGCTTGTTCCTCGCTGTGCTGCAAGGCGACAGCAGCGGTTTGCAGCGGGATTTCGAACTGGCCCTGAGCGGCGACGCACAGCAGTGGAAACTCACCCTGACCCCGCGTTCGGTGCTGCTCAAGCAAGTGTTCAATCAGATCAATATCGACGGCGGTGAGCTGGTACAGACCATCGAACTGCTGGAAACCCAGGGCGACAGCACCGTGTTGCGCATGCAGGACAGTACCTCCGGTCAACCGTTGAGCGAAGCGGAGCAACATGACTTTGCCGAGTGAGCGCAGGCTGCCGTGGCTGTTTCTGATCCTGCTGCTGGCAGTCATCGCGCTGGCCGGATGGCAGTGGCGCGACGGTGCGCCGCTGTCGGCCAACCTCATGGAGCTGGTGCCCGGGACCAACCCTGACGCCCTCGAACTGCGCGCCGAACAGCGCATGCAGGAGCCGCTCAATCGGGAAATGCTGGTGTTGGTCGGTCACACTGATCGCCAGCAAGCGGTGGCCATGGCCCAGACTTTGGGCGAGCAATGGCAGGCCAGCGGTCTGTTCGAAAAGGTCCAGTGGAACCTGCAGGCGGATCTGCCGGCGCTGCGTACGCAACTGCTGCAAGGGCGGCTGGCGATGCTCTCAGCGGATGACCGGCAACTGCTGACCGAGCATCCCGATGCCTTCATTCAGCAACGGGTGCAGGCACTGTTCGACCCGTTCAACGGTTTCACCCTGGTGCCGAGCCAGGACGACTGGCTGGGCCTGACCGGACGGATCCAGAACAGCCAGCCGAAACACGGCGCGGTGCAACTGGACATCGGCAGCGGCGCACTGGTCGCCGATGCCGACGGCAAGCGCTGGGTGCTGCTGCGCGCGCGCACCACCGGCAATGCCTTCGACATGAACCTGCCGCTGAAAGTCGCTGATCTGCTGCAGCACAGTCGCGAGCAGGCGGCGAGAGCCGACGTGCAACTGTTGGCCGCCAGCGGTCTGCTGTACGCCGCCAACGGCCAGCAACAAGCCACCCGCGAAATGACCTGGGTCGGCGGCGGCGCCACTCTCGGGATTCTGTTGTTGCTGCTGTTGGCGTTTCGCCGCTGGCGGGTGCTGCTGGCGTTCGTGCCGGTGCTGGTGGGCATGCTGTTCGGCGCGGTGGCCTGCGTGGCGCTGTTCGGCCACATGCACGTGATGACCCTGGTACTCGGTTCCAGCCTGATCGGCGTGGCGGTGGATTACCCGCTGCACTATCTGTCGAAAAGCTGGAGCCTCAAGCCGTGGCGCAGCTGGCCGGCGCTGCGCCTGACACTCTCCGGACTGACGCTGAGCCTGATCACCAGCGCCATCGGTTATCTGGCGCTGGCCTGGACGCCCTTCCCGGCGCTGACACAAATCGCGGTGTTCTCTGCCGCAGGATTGCTCGGTGCCTATCTGTCGGCGGTGTGCCTGCTGCCGGCCCTGCTGAACAACGTTGAGCTGCAACCGGCGCAATGGCCGCTGCGCCTGGCCGAGCGCTTGGTGCAACTGCGCGAAACCCTGCTCGAACACGTGCGCACCCCGGTGCTGCTGGCGCTGTTGATCGCGTTCTGCGCTGGCGGTCTGGTGCAGCTGCAAAGCAAGAACGACATCCGCCAGTGGGTCGGTGCGCCACAACGCCTGACCGATGAAGCGCAGACCATCGCGCGCATCACTGGCTATCAGCCGACCAGCCAGTTCTTCCTCGTGCGCGGCGCCAATCAGCAGCAACTGCTGGAGCGTCAGGCCGCGTTAAGCGAACGCCTGCAGCAACTGGTCAACCTCGACAAACTGCAAGGTTATCTGGCCCTCGATCAACTGCTCAGCCCGCCGAGCCAGCAACAGCAAGTGCGCGAGGCACTGAGCAAACTGGCGCAATACTGGCAGCCATTGCTCGACCTCGGCGTACCGCTCGCGGCGTTGCAAACCGAGTTGCAGCAGTTGCAGAGCCTGCCTGCCGAAGACATCGACGCGGCACTGGCCGGGCCGTTAGGCGAGCCTTACCGTACGCTGTGGCTCGGCCCGACCGCTGACGGCGTGGCGGCGATGACCAGCCTGCAAGGCCTGAACAATCCGTCACTGCTGCGGGTGCAAGCCCTGGACTTGCCGGGGGTGATGCTGGTGGATCGTCTCGGCGAATTGAACAACGTGTTCGCCGCGACCCAGATCAGCGCCGCCGAACTAAAACTCGCCTCCTGCGTGTTGATTGTGCTGGTGCTAACCGTGCCGTTCGGCTTCGGCGGCGCGTTGCGCATCGTCGCCTTGCCGCTGCTGGCGGCGCTGTGCAGCCTCGCCAGTCTCGGTTGGCTCGGTCAGCCGCTGACCCTGTTCAGCCTGTTCGGCCTGCTGCTGGTAACGGCGATCAGCGTCGATTACGCAATCCTCATGCGTGAGCAGGTCGGCGGTGCGGCTGTCAGCTTGCTGGGCACCTTGCTGGCGGCGCTGACGACCTGGTTGTCGTTCGGTCTGCTGGCGGTGTCGAGCACGCCGGCGGTGAGCAACTTCGGCCTGGCGGTAAGCCTGGGGCTGGCGTTCAGTTTCATTCTGGCACCGTGGGCCGGACGTCACGTCCACCGCGCCGCCGTCGCAGAGCCGGCAGCATGATGGTCGTCGGTTTCTGGCTGATGGCCCTGGCGCTGTTCGCTGTGGCGACCCGTGTCGGTCGGCATTTCGGCCTGATCCCGATCGTCAGCCAGTTGCTGCTGGCCAGCTTCGGGTTGCCGCTGCTGATGTATTTCTGGATCGAACCGGGCTGGCAGCTCAGTGGTGCCGAACTGATTGCGCCGGTGTGGCTGAAAGACCTCTACAGCCTGAGTTTCGCGCTGTTGCTCGGGCACATTCTCAGTGATGTGATCGACCTGCGTCTGGACCGCCAGAGCGTGAAAATCGCCGTGCCGAGCTTTGCCGTGCCGTTCGCCTGCGGTCTGGCCGCCGCCTGCTGGCTGCTACCGGCGCAACCGTGGCTGAACTCGCTGGCTATTGGGCTGGTGTTCGCGATCACCGCGATTCCGGTTTTGTATCTGTATTTGCGTCACATCGACTACCCGCCCGCCGCCACCCGGCGTATGGTGCAGACCGCCATCCTCATCGACCTGACCTGCTGGACGCTGTTCGGTCTCGCTCAGGGCAGTCTGCATTTGAGCAGCCTGTTGTTGCCGCTGGGACTGGCCTGCGTGCCGCTGCTGTTGAGTCTGCTGCGCGTGCGTCGACCGCTGACCTACAGCCTCGGTTTCTTTGCGCTGCTGGTGCTGGCCGAGCACTACAAACTCAACGCGCTGATTTTCGGCATCGGTTATCTGCTGTGCATGGCCTTGCTCAAAGTGCCGCTGGTGCTGCCATTGCCGGCGCGGTGGATGAGCCGTTTGCAGACATGGATCGCGATCCCGCTGATCCTCACCTTCGGTATCGTGCAGATTGACGTGCACAGCGCCCTCGCCAGTCTCGGCGCGGTGCAATGGGCGGCGCTGCTGCTGTTGCCGATTGCCAGTAAACTGCTCGGCAACTGGCTGGGCCTGGGCTGGGCCGGTGCGTCGTTCGAAGGCGCCAGCCGCTGGCGGGAAAGCGTGCTGCTGAACATTCGCGGGCTGAGCGAAATCGTCTTTCTCAACCTGTTGCTGCAACAACAGCTGATCAGCCCGGCGCTGTACTTCGCGCTGATGCTGATGGGCCTGATCGCGACGCTGTTGCCGGCCCTGATCGGCCTGCACCGCGCGCCCCTGAAAACCACCGCCACTGCGCCTGGGAGTTCACGTGCCAACCGTTGAAATGCAACGTCGTCAGGTAGTGATCATTGGTGCCGGCCCGTCCGGCGCCATCGCCGCCGCGCTGCTCACGCGCAAGGGCCACGATGTGCTGGTGCTCGAGCGCCAGCACTTCCCGAGGTTTTCCATTGGTGAAAGCCTGCTCAGCCATTGCCTGGACTTCGTCGAAGAGGCCGGCATGCTCGACGCCGTCAACGCCGCCGGCTTCCAGCGCAAGACCGGTGCTGCGTTCGCCTGGGGCGAGCGCTACAGCGCCTTCGATTTCAGCGACACCTTCAGCGCAGGCAAGCCGACCACATTCCAGGTGCAGCGCGCCGATTTCGACAAGCTGCTGGCCGATCAGGCTGAACTGCAAGGTGCCGAGATCCGTTACGGCGATGCCATCGTCCGCGTTGATTTCGACCGCGCCAGACCGCAGCTCGACGTGCTGCGCGAAGACGGCAGCGAGTACCGCGTCGAAGCGGATTTCGTGCTCGACGCCAGCGGCTACGGGCGCGTACTGTCGCGTTTGCTCGAGCTGGAAGCGCCATCGAATTTCCCGGTGCGCCAGGCGGTGTTCACCCACGTTGAAGATCACATCGACAACCCGGCCTTCGACCGCGAGAAGATCCTCGTCACCACCCACCCCGAGCACCGCGACATCTGGTTCTGGACGATCCCGTTCAGCAACGGTCGCTGCTCGGTGGGCGTGGTGGCTGCCGCCGAACACTTCAAGGGTCGCGACAGCGATCTGGACGCCTGCCTGCGCGGCTTCATCGGCGAAACCCCAAGCCTCGCCGGCGTGCTGAACAACGCGGTGTGGGACACTCCGGCGCGCACCCTCGGTGGTTATGCGGCGAATGTGAAAACCCTGCATGGCCCCGGCTTCGCCCTGCTCGGCAACGCCGCGGAATTTCTCGATCCGGTGTTCTCCTCCGGCGTGACCATCGCCATGCGTTCGGCGAGCATGGCCGCCGCCGTCCTGCACCGGCAGTTGCAGGGCGAAACCGTCGATTGGCAGCGCGAGTTCGCCGAACCGCTCAAACGTGGGGTCGACACCTTCCGCTGCTACGTCGAAGGCTGGTATGCCGGCACCTTTCAGGACGTGATTTTTTATCAAGACAGTCAGGCGGAGATTCGCCAAATGATCTGCTCGATCCTCGCCGGTTATGCCTGGGATGAACGCAACCCGTTCGTCAGCGAAGCGCGCCGCCGGTTGAAGATGATTTCCGAACTCTGTGCAAAGGACGCCCCATGAATTACTTGAGCGACAGCTACGTCGAGGAAACCCGCTTCGGTTTCTGGTTCCTGCGCAGCCACACCTGGCAGCACCACGTGTTGCGCGTGGCGATCAACGATTTGCGCGGGCTGTTCAGCGAGTCGCTGCCGGCCCATCCGGTGCTGCTGGATGCTGGCTGCGGTCAGGGCAAATCGTTCCGCCATCTGCGCCAGACCTTCGCCCCACAGCGTCTGATCGGCATCGACGCCGATCCGCACAGCCTGCACCTGAGCGCCGAAGAAGCGGCGCGGCAGGGCTTCGACGTGGAGCTGATCGGTAGCGATTGCGCGACGCTCAACGTCGCCGATGCCAGTGTCGACCTGCTGTTCTGCCACCAGACCTTTCATCATCTGGTCGAACAGGAAAAAGCCCTCGCCGAGTTCTACCGCGTACTGAAGCCGGGTGGTTATCTGCTGTTCGCCGAGTCCACCGAGGCTTACATTGATACCTGGGTGATTCGCTGGCTGTTCCGCCATCCGATGCATGTGCAGAAGAGCGCGGCGCAGTACCTGGAGATGATTCGCCAGCAGGGTTTCGAGTTTGGCGAACGCAATGTCTCGTACCCGTATTTGTGGTGGAGCCGGTCGCAGGATTTCGGACTGCTGGAGCGGTTTGGATTGCGCCGGCCGAAGCCGTTTGGCGAGCGTGAGGAAACGTTGGTGAATGTCGTCGCGCGCAAGCCGCTTGAAGGTGGTCTCTGATGCGACACATAACCTGTAGGAGTGAGCCTGCTCGCGATAGCGGTGGGTCAGCCGACATGCTTTTCGAATGTGCCACCGTCATCGCGAGCAGGCTCACTCCTACAAGGTTTGTGGTGTGGCTGATGTTGGTGATGTTTACCCTGCTAAGTGGTTGCGCCAGCCAGGCCCCGCTGCCCGCGAGCAACCCGACGCTGCCATTGCCGCTGCAATTGCACATCGAACGTAATCAGGCCAATCAGCGCCAGGACTGGCTATTGGTGATCCAGCGCGAAGGCTCCGGCATCCGCTGGTCGATGATGGACCCGCTGGGCATCCCCCAGGCGCGTCAACAACTGATCGACGGTCGCTGGCAGGCCGACGGGCTATTGCCGCCCAACCCGGAAGCCCGGGAGCTGTTTGCCGCGCTGCTGTTCGCCCTGACCCCCTCCGGCGAACTGGCGCGCAATTACCCCGCCGCGCAGCAGCAGGGCGAGCAACGCACGCTGGCGCCGCGCTGGGCGGTCCGTTATGCACAACCGTTGAGTTTCCAATTGAATCTGCCCCATGGCCCGCACTATCGGGTTTCTCCCCTCGGTGAACCGACGCCATGACTGCCTACCTCAATGCCCTCGGCGTGATCTGCGCGCTGGGTCGCGACAAGCACCAGGTCGCGCACAACCTGTTTGCCGGTGACTGCTCGGGCATGCGCCGCGAGTCCGGCTGGGTGGCCGGGCGTGAGTTGCCGGTGGCGGCGGTGCACGGTGAACTGGCGGCGATTCCGGCCGAACTGGCCGACCAGAGCAGCCGCAATAATCAACTGCTGCTGGAAGCCGCACTGCAGATTCGCGAGGACATCGACCGGACGATTCAGACCTACGGTCGCGAGCGTATTGGCGTGGTGCTCGGCACCAGCACCTCGGGGATCGACGAAGCCAGTCGCGGGTTGGCGCACTACCTCCGTGAGCAGCAGTTCCCTGGCGAGTACGACTATCGGCAACAGGAACTCGGCGCCCCGGCGAATTTTCTCGCCGACTGGCTGCAACTCAGCGGCCCGGCCTATGTGATTTCCACCGCCTGCACGTCCAGTGCGCGGGCGTTGATGAGCGCGCAGCGTCTGCTCGATCTGGGCCTGTGCGACGCGGTGCTGTGCGGCGGGGTCGACAGCCTGTGCAAACTGACGCTCAATGGTTTCAGCGCGCTGGAAGCGGTGTCCGACGAGCGCTGCAATCCGTTCTCGGCCAACCGCAACGGCATCAACATCGGCGAAGCGGCGGTGCTGTTCCTGATGAGCAAGCAACGCGGCGACGGCCCGGCCATTGCCCTGCTCGGCAGCGGCGCCAGCTCCGACGCGCACCATATTTCCGCGCCGGAACCGAGCGGACGCGGCGCCCTGCAAGCGATGCAGAAAGCCTTGAGCCGCGCACAGTTGCAAGCGGCGCAAATCAGCTACCTGAACCTGCACGGCACCGCGACCCAGCACAACGATGCGATGGAAAGTCTGGCCGTCGCTACGCTGTTCCCGGGCGGCGTGGCCTGCTCGTCGACCAAGCCGATGACCGGCCACACCCTCGGCGCGGCCGGTGCGCTGGAAGCGGCGTTCTGCTGGCTGAGCCTGAGCGCCGACAACCCGCAGCATGCCCTGCCGCCACACGTCTGGGACGCCCAGCCCGACCGCGACTTGCCGGCGCTGAAGTGGGTGACCGCGAGCGAACGCCTGTCGTCCATTGCACCCCGCTACCTGATGAGCAACTCGTTTGCCTTCGGCGGCAACAACGTCAGCCTGATTATCGGAGACGCCCCATGAACGACTGGCCGCTCGCCGAACTGCTGCCCCACGCTGGCGACATGATTCTGCTCGACCGCATCCTCAGCTTCGACGAAGAACAGATCTACACCCGCCTCACGGTCAAGCCCGACGGCTTGTTCAACCTGCCCGACGGCAGCCTGCCGGCGTGGGTCGGCATCGAGTTGATGGCGCAGAGCGTCGCCGCGTTCGCCGGTTGCCATGCACGGCAGAAGGGTAACCCGGTGGAGCTGGGCTTCCTCCTCGGCACGCGCAAATTCGAGTGCAACGTCGAGGCGTTTCCGGCCGGCAGCGAACTGACCATCCACGGCATCCGTTCGCTGGAAGACGACAACGGCATGGGTGTTTTCGAATGCCACATCAACGCCCCCGGCATCGAGGCCAGCGCACGCTTGAACGTGTTCCGCCCGCCGCAGCCCAGCCAATACCTTGAACAAACCAGAGAGTCGAACGATGACTGAATCCGTACTGGTCACCGGCTCCAGCCGTGGCATCGGCCGCGCCATTGCCTTGCGTCTGGCGCAGGCCGGGCACGACATCGTCCTGCATTGCCGCAGCGGCGTGGCTGAAGCCCAAGCGGTGAAGGCCGAAGTCGAAGCGCTGGGCCGCAACGCGCGCATCCTGCAATTCGACGTCGCCGACCGCGAAACCTGCAAAACCATCCTCGAAGCCGACGTCGAAACCCACGGTGCCTATTACGGCGTGGTGCTCAACGCCGGCCTGACCCGCGATGGCGCTTTTCCGGCGCTGAGCGATGACGATTGGGACGTGGTGCTGCGCACCAATCTCGACGGTTTCTACAACGTCCTGCACCCGGTGATGATGCCGATGATCCGTCGTCGCGCCGCCGGTCGGATCGTCTGCATCACTTCGGTGTCGGGTTTGATCGGCAACCGTGGCCAGGTCAACTACAGCGCCTCCAAGGCCGGGGTGATCGGTGCGGCGAAAGCGTTGGCGATTGAACTGGGCAAGCGCAAAATCACGGTTAATTGCGTCGCGCCGGGCCTGATCGATACGGCAATGCTCGACGAAAACGTGCCGGTGGAAGAACTGATGAAAATGATCCCCGCACAACGCATGGGCACCCCGGAAGAGGTCGCTGCTGCGGTGAATTTCCTGATGTCGGCGGAAGCCTCGTACATCACCCGCCAGGTCCTGGCGGTCAACGGAGGCTTGTGCTGATGAAGCGCGTTGTCGTCACCGGCATGGCCGGCATCACCTCGCTGGGCAGCGACTGGCAGACCATCGCCGGCAACTTCGCGGCCAACCGCAGCGGCATCCGCCGGATGGACGAGTGGGACCGCTTCAGCGAACTCAACACCCGCCTGGCCGGGCCGATCGATGATTTTGTCGTACCGCCGCACTGGACCCGCAAGCAACTGCGCAGCATGGGCCGGGTGTCACGGCTGGCGGTGGGTGCGGCGGAACAGGCGCTGGCTGACGCCGGCCTGCTCGGTGACGAATCGATCAAGGACGGACGCATGGGTGTGGCCTGCGGCTCATCCACCGGCAGCACCGACGAGATCAAGGCCTTCGGCAACATGCTGCTGAACTCGGTGGCCGAGGGGCTCAACGCCAACTCCTACGTGCGGATGATGCCGCACACCACCGCGGCCAACATCAGCATCTTCTTCGGCCTCACCGGGCGCCTGATCCCGACGTCCAGCGCCTGCACCAGCGGCAGTCAGGGCATTGGCTACGCGTATGAAGCGATCAAGTTCGGACGGCTGCCGCTGATGCTCGCCGGCGGTGCCGAAGAGCTGTGCCCGACCGAAGCCATGGTCTTCGACGCGCTGTACGCCACCAGCCTGAAAAACGACGCGCCACAGACCAGCCCACGTCCGTACGACAAGGGCCGCGACGGTCTGGTGATCGGCGAAGGCGGCGGCATGCTGGTGCTCGAAGAGCTGGAGCATGCGCTGGCTCGCGGTGCGCGGATCCACGCTGAGATCGTCGGTTTCGGCAGCAACGCCGACGGCCAGCACACCACCCGCCCCGAGCAGATCACCATGCGCCGCGCCATGGAGCTGGCGCTGGAAGACGCCGGGCTGACGCCGGATGCCATCGGTTACGTCAATGGTCACGGCACGGCTACAGAACAGGGCGACATTGCCGAAACACTGGCGACCAGCAGTCTGTTCGGCGAACACATGCCGATCAGCTCCCAGAAGAGTTTCCTCGGCCACACGCTGGGGGCCTGTGGCGCGCTGGAGTCGTGGTTCAGCATCGAGATGATGAATCGCGACCTGTATGTGCACACGCTCAACCTCGACGAGGTCGACCCGCACTGCGGCAAGCTCGATTACCTGCGCGGCGAATTCCGCCAGATGCATCACGAATACGTGATGAACAACAATTTCGCTTTTGGTGGCGTCAACACCTCGTTGATTTTCCGCCGCTGGCACTGACCGCAACACGTTTGGAGTGAAGGGAATGACTCAGTTTCACCGCATCGCCGCCCTGCTGGCCCTGGCCTTTGTGCTCGGCGGTTGCACCAGCAAACCGGTTTACAACGCCAAGGAAGAGTTCTCGCCCAACCTCGGCTTCACCCAGCAACAGATGAGCCGCGCCATCGTCACCGCACTCAACGACCGCCAGTGGGTGGTGCAGTCAGTGCGTCCGGGCATGATCAAAGCGGCGATTACCGTACGCGGCCGTCACCACGCCGAAGTCGACATCCCGTTCAGCCCGACCTCGTTTGAAATCGACTACCGCAGCAGCTACGGCCTCGACGCCAAGGACGGCAAGATCCACGGCAACTACAACCGCTGGGTCAACCGCCTGCGCGACAACGTGCTCAAGGAACTGTCGATCAACCCGGACATCGAGTTCGTCAACGACTTGGGCATCGTCAAGCAAGGCGCCAACGAGCCGACTTACCTGAGCTTCGCGAGGGCGTCAAACGCGCCACCGACGCCGGCCTGCTCGACGGCAGCGTGAAGTTCTACCTGGCCGGCGAAACCCTGCCTAAACAGGTGCGCAAACTCGACACCGTCAGCAGCAGCCGCAAAACCAACGGCTCGAACAAATCCGACGCCGACGCCTGCTTCTGGGCCCTGCAGTCGGCTCTCGCCACCCTGCAGAACGCCGCGAAAAAAGCCGACGCCAACGCCGTGATCAACATCGCCAGCGTCGACCAGCGCGACCTGTACAAAGACACCGAGAAATTCCAGTGCCGCGCCGGCCTTGTGGTGTCGAGCGTGGCGTTGCGTGGGGATTTGGCTCACGTCGATTGATTGACAGTAGAAACGACAAAGGGCGCCTTACGGCGCCCTTTGCTATTCAGTTCAGCTCAAGTGCTGGCATGTAACTTCAAGCCCAACGCCTTCACCACTTTCAGAATCGTTCCAAACTCAGGATTTCCTTCACCTGACAGTGCACGGTAGAGACTTTCTCGAGACAGCCCGGCGTCACGTGCGACTTGGGTCATTCCTCGCGCTCTCGCAATGGTGCCCAGTGCCTTGGCGATAAAGGCAGGATCATCTCCAGCCTCCTCCATGCAGGCATCCAGATAATTGGCCATGTCCTCTTCTGTCTTGAGGTACTCGGCTGAGTCCCAACGAGTGAATTGTTCGGTCATGGGTTTTGCTCCTGCCAAGACTCCGCGATGAGCCTGGCTTGCTTGATATCTCGGGGTTGGCTGCTCTTGTCTCCACCACAAAGGAGGATGACCACTTGCCGACCTTGTTGCATGAAATAGACTCGATATCCGGGGCCATAGTCAATTCTGACTTCGCTGAGCCCCTCACCGACGGCTTTGAAATCACCAAAATTCCCATCGGCCATACGATCAATGCGCACCTGAATACGCATCCTGGCGCGGCTGTCAGCCAGCTTCAAAAGCCAGCAGGAGAATGTTGAACTTCGAATAATCTCGGGCATGCTCGGAAGTGTAGCCCTTGAGCTACACATGTTCCAGATGGTTTTTTCTGCACCGACGTACGGTGTCTACACTCCATAAATCGTTGAATGCTGACTCGCAAAGTCAAGGACATGACCATGCAAGTGAAAGCCCTGATCGCCGCCACGCTCCTCGGGTTATTGCCCAGCGCCAGCCACGCCACCAATCTGATGTACATGCCGTTCGAGACCGTGCTCTCGGACGCGATTCGCGCCGGGCGGCTGGATGGCAGTGTGAAATTCTATTTGATCGGCAACGGACCACAGGGCACGCAGCGCTTGTTGCGCCGGGATGTGGTCAGTGATTTGCGCACCAACGGTTTCAACAAGAGCGATCACGACTCCTGCGAATGGGTGCTGCAGTCGAACCTGATCAAGTTGCAGGCCGACGCCAAGCGGGTCGGGGCGAATGCGGTGGTCAATATCGTCAGTTATTACGACCAGCATGTGCGCAAGGATTTGAATACCTATGAGTGTCGGGCCGGGGTGTTTGTGACGCGGGTGGCGTTGAAGGGGGATCTGGTGCGGTTGCCCTGAGAGGTGTGGTGTTTGGACGGGCGCCTTCGCGAGCAAGCCCGCTCCCACAGGGGAACGTATTCCAGGGTGGGAGCGGGCTTGCTCGCGAAGAGGCCGACAGGCATCACACTGATGAAGGCTCAACCTTGCGTGTAAGCAGTTCGACGAACGCCTTGGCCATCGGCGATTTCTGATCCTTGCGCTGCACCAGCCACACGGCCGACACCGCCTCCGGATCGAGCAGTGGTCGATAGACCACACCGTCAATGCGCATCCGCTGATACGACGCCGGCAACACCGAAACCCCCAGCCCCGCTGCGACCAGTCCGATGATGGTCATCGCCTCACCGGCCTCCTGGGCGAAGTGCGGACTGAAGCCGGCATCGCGGGCCAGACTGAGCAGTTGCGCATACAACCCGCTGCCATAGCTGCGTGGAAAGAACACAAACGGCTCCAGCGCCAGCGCCGAGAGGAACAGCCCTTCCTCGCTGCCCTGCGCCAACGGATGTTTGGAGCCGAGCACCGCCACCAGCGGCTCACGCATCAGCTCGACCACACTCAGCGAATCCGGCAGGCCCAGCGGGCGCATGATCCCGACTTCGATCGACTGATCCACCAGCGCATCCGCGACCATGGTGCTGCTCATCTCCCGCAGGTTCAGGTGCACTGCCGGGAAACGCTGACGAAAAGAAAAAATCGCCTGGGGAATGGTCGAGTTGAACGGCGCCGACGAAGTGAAGCCAATCTTCAATTCGCCGAGTTCGCCGAGTTGCGCACGCCGGGCGACGTCCGCCGCTTTGTCGACCTGCGCCAGCACCAGCCGCGCTTCCTCCAGAAACAATCGGCCAGCCTCACTCAGCTCGACCCGACGATTGGTGCGTTCGAACAACCGCGCGCCGACCTCTTGCTCCAGCGCCTGAATCTGCTGGCTCAGCGGTGGCTGGGAGATCCCCAGCACCTGTGCCGCGCGGCCGAAATGCAGTTCTTCGGCGACGGCGATGAAGTAGCGCAGATGACGCAATTCCATGGAAACCCCATTAGGTCGTTAAAGCTATCAAACAGGTCGAACAATATATTGGATAGAAACATTAGCCAGCTATATGATTTTTTCATTGCCTGCCTGGCCGTGCCCTCCGAGGTCTGATGTGAAAACCGCCGCCGCCCCTCTTGCCCATGAAGTTCCGCCTGCCGCGGCGGACGATGTCATCGCCGAGCTGCAGGAGATCTACATCGAAAAAGGCACGCCGATGTTCATGCGCACGGTACTGGCGCTGTTCAGCGGCGGCTTCGCGACCTTCGCTTTGCTGTATTGCGTGCAGCCGATGATGCCGCTGCTGTCCCACGAGTATGGAATCAACGCGGCGCAGAGCAGCCTGATTCTGTCGGTAGCGACTGGCATGCTGGCCGTCGGGCTGTTGATCACCGGGCCGATCTCCGACCGGGTCGGACGCAAACCGGTGATGGTCGCGGCACTGTTCGCCGCCGCGTTGTGCACCATCGCCAGCTCGATGATGCCGAGCTGGCACGGCGTGCTGATCATGCGCGCGCTGATCGGGCTGTCGCTGAGCGGCCTGGCGGCGGTGGCGATGACGTATCTGAGCGAGGAAATCCATCCACAGCACATCGGTCTGGCGATGGGCCTGTACATCGGCGGCAACGCGATTGGCGGGATGAGCGGGAGGTTGATCACCGGGGTGTTGATCGACTTTGTCAGTTGGCACACGGCAATGCTGGTAATCGGCGGTCTGGCATTGGTTGCGGCGGCAGTATTCTGGAAAATCCTCCCCGAATCGCGCAACTTCCGCTCACGCTCGCTGCACCCACGCAGCCTGCTCGATGGCTTCACCATGCACTTTCGCGACGCCGGCCTGCCGCTGCTGTTTCTTGAAGCGTTCGTGCTGATGGGCGCCTTCGTCACTCTGTTCAACTACATCGGTTATCGCCTGCTGGCCGCGCCGTACAACCTCGATCAGGTGTTCGTCGGTTTGCTGTCGGTGGTGTACCTGTCGGGCATCTACAGCTCGGCGAAGATCGGTTCGCTGGCGGACAAACTGGGGCGGCGCAAAGTGCTGTGGGCAACCATCGCACTGATGTTCGCCGGCCTTGCGCTCACGATGTTTACGCCGCTGTTGCTGGTGATCGTCGGTATGCTGATCTTCACCTTCGGCTTCTTCGGCGCGCACTCGGTGGCGAGCAGCTGGATCGGCCGGCGTGCGACCAAGGCCAAGGGCCAGGCGTCGTCGTTGTATTTGTTCAGCTATTACGCCGGGTCGAGTATTGCCGGCACGGCTGGCGGGGTGTTCTGGCATCTCGGCGGGTGGAATGGCATCGGCCTGTTTATTGGCGCCCTGTTGATGATCGCGCTGTTGGTGGCGTTGAAACTGGCGAAGTTGCCGCCCCTCGGTGGCAGCGCTCCCGCTTGAGTCAGAACACCATTTTTTTCAGGATTCGGCGCCCACACATTTCGTGTTTGATAACGGCTGCGATGTGTAGCGCTACTTGAACCAGTAACATCACGCACGCCCAAACATGGATGACGAAGAACCGATCAATCCACTGTAGATCGTTCAGCGGCGCCGGAATAAGAACCAGATCAAATATATTGATCGGTCGATCCATCATTAATATTCCTGTGAGCAAGACAACCGCCGTCATCAGATAAATAGACTTATGCATCCACCTCGCCAGACGCTCCACAAAGGTCCTGTCCACCTCGCAAGTGGTGTGAGAGCCTCTGACAGAAACATACAATCTCAGTATAAATATCGGAATAAATAAAGCCGTCACCGAAACATTTATAAATCCAACTATCGATTTTGTTTCCGCTGCAACTCTAATGACTGACACATAGAAGCCAGACAAAAGAGCCCATAAAATTACTGCCGCAGATATCCAGTGCAAAGCAATCTGGAGACGCGAATATCCAACCCTTTTCATTGCAACCATCCTGATAAACAAGTGGCGCCATTACAAGGCTCTTAATTATCAACGTCAACGAGAAAACCATTAACAGAAACTGCACAAAGTAAACAATCTTTACGAACAAGGTTTATTGCACTTTCAACTTAAACATACAAAAATCAATTACCGCCCGAACATTGCATTCGGGCGGTCGTGTCAAAATCTTACTCGTGATACTGCGCCGACAACTCGTGCACCGCACTCAGGAACGCACCGGCGTGCTCCGGATCGACCTCAGGGGTGATGCCGTGGCCGAGGTTGAACACGTGGCCGCTGCCCTTGCCGTAGCTGGCCAGAATGCGCCCGACTTCAGTGCGGATCGCTTCCGGTTTGGCGTAGAGCACGGTCGGGTCCATGTTGCCTTGCAGCGCGACCTTGTCGCCGACACGGGCGCGAGCGTTGCCGATGTCGCAGGTCCAGTCCAGGCCCAGTGCGTCGGCGCCAGCGTCGGCGATACTTTCCAGCCACAGGCCGCCGTTCTTGGTGAAGAGGATCACCGGCACTTTACGACCGTCGTGCTCGCGGATCAGGCCGCTGACGATTTTCTTCATGTAGGCCAGGGAGAACTCCTGGTACGCCGCCGCCGACAGGTTGCCGCCCCAGGTATCGAAGATCTGCACCGCTTGCGCGCCGGCCTGGATCTGGCCGTTGAGGTACGAGGTCACCGACTGCGCCAGTTTGTCCAGCAGCAGGTGCATGGCCTGCGGGTTGTCGTAGAGCATCGCCTTGGTCTTGCGGAAGTCTTTCGACGAGCCGCCTTCAACCATGTAAGTGGCGAGGGTCCACGGGCTGCCGGAGAAGCCGATCAGCGGCACACGACCATTCAGCTCGCGGCGAATGGTGCTGACCGCGTCCATCACATAGCCGAGATCCTTGTGTGGATCAGGGATCGGCAACGCTTCGATGTCGGCCAGGGTGCTGACGACTTTCTTGAAGCGCGGACCTTCACCGGTCTCGAAGTACAGGCCCTGGCCCATGGCATCGGGGATGGTGAGGATGTCGGAGAACAGGATCGCCGCATCCAGTTGCGGATAGCGGTCGAGCGGTTGCAACGTGACTTCGCAAGCGAATTCCGGATTCATGCACAGGCTCATGAAATCACCGGCCTGGGCACGGCTGGCGCGGTATTCAGGCAGGTAGCGGCCGGCCTGGCGCATCATCCACACCGGGGTGACGTCTACAGGTTGCTTGAGCAGGGCGCGGAGGAAACGGTCGTTCTTCAGGGCAGTCATGTCGGCATCCGGAAAAAAAGTGCGGGCATTTTCTCAGAGCGCGACGCAAAAGGCACGGATGCAGGTCAGCCTTTTGTCTATCGGGTCAATTTATTGCGTTGGAATACTGATTTTGCAACACCCCAAAACAACTGTAGGAGTGAGCCTGCTCGCGATAGCGGTGTTTCAGTCAATGCATCAGGGACTGATCTACCGTCATCGCGAGCAGGCTCACTCCTACAAGGTATTGCGTTGTTTGCTTAGACACCCAGGTAATCGAGGATCCCTTCAGCCGCATTGCGGCCTTCGAAGATTGCCGTTACCACCAGGTCGGAACCGCGCACCATGTCGCCACCGGCGAAGATTTTCGGGTTGCTGGTCTGGTGCTTGTACTGACCTTGCTCAGGCGCGACGACGCGGCCCTGGCTGTCGGTCTGGATTTCGAACTGTTCGAACCACGGTGCCGGGCTCGGGCGGAAACCGAACGCGATGACCACGGCGTCGGCCGGGATGATCTCTTCGGAACCCGGGATCGGCTCGGGGCTGCGACGGCCACGGGCATCCGGTTCGCCGAGACGGGTCTCGACCACCTTCACGCCTTCGACCTTGTCTTCACCAACGATGGCGATCGGCTGGCGGTTGTAGAGGAATTTCACGCCTTCTTCCTTGGCGTTCTTCACCTCTTTGCGCGAGCCGGGCATGTTCGCTTCATCACGACGATAGGCGCAGGTCACCGACTTGGCGCCCTGACGGATCGAGGTGCGGTTGCAGTCCATCGCCGTGTCGCCACCGCCGAGTACCACGACCTTCTTGCCTTTCATGTCGACGAAATCTTCCGGCGACTTTTCAAAGCCCAGGTTGCGGTTGACGTTGGCGATCAGGAAGTCCAGCGCGTCATAAACGCCCGGCAGATCCTCACCGGCGAAACCACCCTTCATGTAGGTGTAGGTGCCCATGCCCATGAACACGGCATCGTATTCGGCGAGCAGTTGCTCCATGGTCACATCCTTGCCGACCTCGGTGTTGAGGCGGAACTCGATGCCCATGCCGGTGAAGACTTCGCGGCGATTGCTCAACACGGTCTTCTCAAGCTTGAACTCGGGGATGCCGAAGGTCAGCAGACCGCCGATTTCCGGGTTCTTGTCGAACACCACCGGGGTCACGCCACCACGCACCAGCACGTCGGCACAACCGAGGCCCGCCGGGCCTGCGCCGATGATCGCGACACGCTTGCCGGTCGGTTTGACCTTGGACATGTCCGGGCGCCAGCCCATGGCGAACGCGGTGTCGGTGATGTACTTCTCGACCGAACCGATGGTCACCGCGCCGAAGCCGTCGTTGAGGGTGCAGGCACCCTCGCACAGACGATCCTGCGGACACACCCGGCCGCAGACTTCCGGCAGGGTGTTGGTCTGGTGCGACAGCTCGGCGGCCTGGAGGATGTTGCCCTCGGCCACCAGCTTCAGCCAGTTCGGAATGAAGTTGTGCACCGGGCACTTCCATTCGCAATACGGGTTGCCGCAACCCAGGCAGCGGTGGGCCTGGTCGGCCGACTGCTGGGGTTTGAACGGTTCGTAGATCTCGACGAACTCTTTCTTGCGTTGACGCAACAGTTTCTTCTTCGGATCCTTGCGCCCGACATCGATGAACTGGAAGTCGTTATTCAGACGTTCAGCCATTGTTAAAACCTCATCAAACTCTTCAGGCGCATATCACTGCGGGTTGGCACGAGTGCTGGAAAGCAACGATTTCAGGTTGGCAGCCTTAGGCTTGACCAGCCAGAAACGACGCAGGTAGTCATCAAGGTTCTCGGCGAGTTCACGACCCCACTCGCTCTCGGTTTCCTTGACGTACTCGTTCAGCACGTTCTGCAGGTGGCTGCGGTAGGCTTCCATCGCCTCGCCGCTGATCCGCTGGATTTCCACCAGTTCGTGGTTGACCCGGTCAACGAAGGTGTTGTCCTGGTCGAGCACGTAGGCGAAACCACCGGTCATGCCAGAGCCGAAGTTGTAACCGGTCTTGCCCAAAACGCAGACGAAACCACCGGTCATGTACTCGCAGCAGTGATCGCCAGTGCCTTCCACGACCGTGTGGGCACCGGAGTTGCGCACGGCAAAACGCTCGCCTGCGGTGCCGGCGGCGAACAGCTTGCCGCCGGTGGCGCCGTACAGGCAGGTGTTGCCGATGATGGCGCTGTTCTGAGTCTGATAGACGCTGCCCTTCGGCGGCACGATGACCAGTTTGCCACCGGTCATGCCTTTGCCGACGTAGTCGTTGGCGTCGCCTTCCAGGTACATGTTCAGACCGCCGGCGTTCCACACGCCGAAGCTCTGACCGGCCGTGCCTTTGAAGCGGAAGGTGATCGGCGCGTTGGCCATGCCCTGATTGCCGTGCTTGCGCGCAATTTCGCCGGAAATCCGCGCACCGATCGAACGGTCGCAGTTGCAGATGTCCAGTTCGAACTCGGCGCCGCTGAGGTCGTTGATCGCCGACGTCGCCATGTCGACCATTTTCTCGGCCAGCAGGCCTTGGTCAAACGGCGGGTTGCGCTCAACGCCGCAGAATTGCGGTTTGTCCGCCGGGATGTGATCGCTGCCCAGCAGCGGGGTCAGATCCAGATGGTGTTGCTTGGCGGTCTGGCCTTCGAGGATTTCCAGCAGATCGGTGCGGCCGATCAGCTCTTCGAGGGAGCGCACGCCGAGCTTGGCCAGCCACTCACGGGTTTCTTCGGCGACGTAGGTGAAGAAGTTCACCACCATGTCGACGGTACCGATGTAGTGATCCTTGCGCAGCTTCTCGTTCTGCGTCGCAACGCCGGTGGCGCAGTTGTTCAGGTGGCAGATGCGCAGGTATTTGCAGCCCAGGGCAATCATTGGCGCTGTACCGAAGCCGAAGCTTTCGGCACCGAGGATCGCTGCCTTGATCACGTCGAGGCCGGTTTTCAGGCCGCCGTCGGTCTGCACCCGGACTTTGCCGCGCAGGTCGTTGCCGCGCAGGGTCTGGTGGGTTTCAGCGAGGCCGAGTTCCCACGGAGCGCCCGCGTATTTGATCGAGGTCAGCGGCGAAGCACCGGTGCCACCGTCGTAGCCGGAGATGGTGATCAAGTCCGCATAGGCCTTGGCTACACCGGCGGCGATGGTGCCGACGCCCGCTTCCGCGACCAGTTTCACCGAAACCAGTGCCTTCGGGTTGACCTGTTTCAGGTCGAAGATCAGTTGCGACAAGTCTTCGATCGAGTAGATGTCGTGGTGCGGCGGTGGCGAAATCAGGGTCACGCCCGGCACTGCGTAACGCAGCTTGGCGATCAGCCCGTTGACCTTGCCGCCCGGCAGTTGCCCGCCCTCGCCCGGCTTGGCGCCCTGCGCGACCTTGATCTGCAGCACTTCGGCGTTGACCAGGTATTCCGGGGTGACACCGAAACGGCCGGTCGCGACCTGCTTGATTTTCGAGCTCTTGATGGTGCCGTAGCGCGCCGGGTCTTCGCCGCCTTCGCCGGAGTTGGAACGCGCACCGAGGCGGTTCATGGCTTCGGCCAGGGCTTCGTGCGCTTCCGGCGACAGTGCGCCCAGCGAGATACCGGCGGAGTCGAAGCGCTTGAGCACTGATTCCAGCGGTTCGACTTCGCTGATGTCCAGCGGCTTGTCGAGGGTCTTGACCTTGAACAGGTCGCGGATCATCGACACCGGGCGGTTATCCACCAGCGAGGTGTATTCCTTGAACTTGGCATAGTCGCCCTGCTGCACGGCGGCTTGCAGGGTGTTGACCACGTCCGGGTTGTAAGCGTGATATTCGCCGCCGTGGACGAACTTCAGCAGACCGCCCTGCTGGATCGGTTTGCGCGGGCTCCAGGCTTCGGTAGCGAGGGCTTTCTGCTCGGCTTCGATGTCGACGAAACGCGCACCCTTGATGCGGCTCGGCACGCCACGGAAGCTCAGCTCGCACACTTCTTCGGACAGGCCGATGGCTTCGAACAGCTGCGCACCACGGTATGAGGCGATGGTCGAGATGCCCATCTTCGACAGGATCTTCAACAGGCCTTTGGTAATGCCCTTGCGGTAGTTCTTGAACACCTCATAGAGGTCGCCCAGCACTTCACCGGTGCGGATCAGGTCGCCCAGCACTTCGTAGGCCAGGAACGGATAGACCGCCGAGGCGCCGAAACCGATCAGCACCGCAAAGTGATGCGGATCGCGCGCGGTGGCGGTTTCAACGAGGATGTTGGAATCGCAGCGCAGGCCTTTTTCGGTCAGGCGGTGGTGCACCGCGCCGGTCGCCAGCGAAGCGTGGATCGGCAGTTTGCCCGGCGCGATATGACGGTCGCTCAGAACGATCTGGGTACGCCCGGCACGCACGGCTTCTTCAGCCTGATCGGCGACGTTGCGGATCGCCGCTTCGAGGCCGACACTTTCGTCGTAGTTGAGGTCGATGATCTGCCGCTCGAAACCCGGGCGGTCGAGGTTCATCAGCGAGCGCCACTTGGCCGGCGAAATCACTGGCGAGCTGAGGATCACGCGCGAGGCGTGCTCCGGCGATTCCTGGAAGATGTTGCGCTCGGCACCGAGGCAGATCTCCAGCGACATCACGATCGCTTCACGCAGCGGGTCGATCGGCGGGTTGGTGACCTGCGCGAACTGCTGGCGGAAATAGTCGTACGGCGTGCGCACACGCTGCGACAGCACGGCCATCGGCGTATCGTCACCCATCGAGCCAACGGCTTCGTAGCCTTGCTCACCGAGCGGGCGCAGCACCTGATCACGCTCTTCGAACGTGACCTGATACATCTTCATGTATTGCTTGAGCTGATCCACGTCGTAGAACGCCGAACCGTGGTCGTTATCTTCCATGGTCGCCTGGATACGCAGAGCGTTCTTGCGCAGCCATTGCTTGTACGGATGACGGGACTTCAGACGGTTGTCGATCGCGTCGGTATCGAGGATCTGCCCGGTCTCGGTGTCCACGGCGAGGATCTGCCCCGGACCGACACGGCCCTTGGCGATCACGTCCTCTGGCTGGTAGTTCCAGACGCCGATTTCCGAGGCAACGGTGATGAAACCGTTGGTGGTAGTAACCCAGCGTGCCGGACGCAGACCGTTACGATCGAGCAGGCACACCGCGTAACGACCATCGGTCATTACCACGCCGGCCGGGCCGTCCCACGGTTCCATGTGCATCGAGTTGTACTCGTAGAACGCACGCAGATCCGGGTCCATGGTTTCAACGTTCTGCCACGCTGGCGGAATGATCATCCGCACGCCACGGAACAGGTCGATGCCACCGGTGACCATCAGTTCGAGCATGTTGTCCATGCTCGAGGAGTCGGAACCGACACGGTTGACCAGCGGGCCGAGTTCTTCCAGATCCATCAGATCGTTGGTGAACTTGGTCCGACGGGCCTGTGCCCAGTTACGGTTACCAGTGATGGTGTTGATCTCACCGTTGTGGGCGAGGAAACGGAATGGCTGGGCCAGCGGCCATTTCGGCAAGGTGTTGGTGGAGAAGCGCTGGTGGAACACGCAGATCGCGGTTTGCAGGCGCTGGTCACCCAGGTCCGGATAGAACGCGGCCAGGTCGGCCGGCATCATCAGGCCTTTATAGATGATGGTCTTGTGCGAAAAGCTGCAGATGTAGTGGTCGGTGTCGGCGGCGTTGGCCACCGACGAGCGACGACGGGCGCTGAACAGCTTGACCGCCATGTCCTGATCGCTCAGGCCTTCACCGCCGATGTACACCTGCTCGATCTGCGGCAGGCGCTCGAGGGCCAGTCGGCCGAGGACGCTGGTGTCGATCGGCACTTTGCGCCAGCCGATCAGTTGCAGGCCTTCAGCGAGGATCTCGCGGTTCATGTTCTCGCGAGCGGCTTCGGCCTTGGCCGGATCCTGATTGAAGAAGACCATGCCCACGGCATATTGCTTGGGCAGTTCGACGCTGAAGTTTTCCTGGGCCATCGCCCGCAGGAACGCGTCAGGCTTTTGAATCAGCAGACCGCAACCGTCACCGGTCTTGCCGTCGGCATTAATCCCACCGCGGTGGGTCATGCAGGTCAGGGCCTCGATGGCCGTTTGCAAAAGGGTATGACTGGGCTCGCCCTGCATATGGGCTATCAGGCCGAAACCGCAGTTATCCTTGAATTCATCTGGTTGGTACAGACCTGCTTTCATAGACACTTTCTCACCAGGCTGCCTCTTTTCGAGGCAAATTTCTTTTCAATTCAACCACTTGCTTGCCGCGCCGAACGTACGCCGGCTTTGCGGGGGCAAAAGGGTGGTCATTGTACACAGCGACACAGAGGCTCACAAATTTGACGACGAAATGTCGCAAATTCATGTCGCATTTGTGAAAGGTTTAAAGCGATCTGCTGTGCTAGTCAAAACTTTTTTAATTTTGACTGCAACGACTCAAAGACTACTGTGACGCAGACACCACAAGGCACGCGGTCTGTAGAGACGGCGCGCACTCGTAGAAATTTTGAGGTGCTTGGAGAGGCGGCCTGGGTAAGGCCGCCGAATCTTCAGCGAGTTGTTGCCAGTTCCTGTTGGACGCTGGCGACAGTGCGAGGCCAAGGTTTACCAGCCTGAACCTTCGCTGGCAAGGCCTTGATGGCAGAAACGGCTGCATCACGATTGGCGAAGTTGCCGTAGGTGATCACGTAGAGCGGCTTGCCGTTGAGGACTTTCTTGAAATAACGGTACTCGCCGCCCTGCTCCTTGACGAAGTTCTGTGCGGTCGCTTCGGAGCTGGTGCCGAGGATCTGCACCACGTAATTGCTGGTCGGCTGACCGGCGTACCAGCTGCCACCGGCAGCCTTGGCCACGGTAACCGGCTTCTCGGCCGGTTTGGCAGCCGCAACAGGCTTGGCCGGGGCCGGAGCCGGTTTGGCCGCTGGCGCTGCCGGAGCAGGCTTGGCGGTGGCGATCTGAGTCGGTGCTGGGGTCGGCTTGGCCGCCGGAACAGGTACTGGCGTCGGAGCCGGGCCGGCCGGAACACCTGCCGGTGGTGCGGAAGTCGTGACGGTCGGCGGCGTCGCGCTGGAACCTTCGACCGGTACGCCGTCGTCGCCTTCGGTGATACCGCCAGCAGCCTCAGCCAGCGGGCCGCGCATCACCGGTTGCGAGTTGCCGACCAGCGGCAGCGGCATCGGCTGGGTATTGCCGGCGAACTCGACGTTCGGCGCGCCACCCTTGGCGCCCTGACCCAATGGCAGTTGTGCCTGTTCGTTGGCGGGTGCGCCAGTGGTTGGCGCCTTGTTGCGACCCGGCATCAGCCAGGCGGCGGCGACCGCGACCACAACGACGGCGGATATCGCCAATACGTGTTTCTTCGGCATGTTGAACCCCATACTTGGACGCTTGACCGCAGAGCGGCTGGCAATCATGACTTCGATCAGTGCATCGCGAGCGACCTGGTTGATGTTGCCAGGCCAACCCTCGGCGCTTTCGTGAATCTCAGAGATCTGATCCGCGGTGAAAAGTTCGACACCCCGGCCCGCACCTTCGAGCCGTTGGTCGAGATATTCGCGGGTCTCTTCTTCGGTATACGGCTGCAGTTCGATGACGTGGAAGCGCTCTTCCTCGAGGTGCAAGGCCTCCAGTTGCGCGATCAGCGACGACTCACCGAACAGGAACACATGCGGGCGACCTTCCGGTGCCCCGGCACCCAGCGCCATCAGCGCTTCGAGGGCGGATTCGTCGAGCTGCTCGGCGTCATCCACCAGCAGATAGACCTCCTGGCCGGTAAGTGCGAGTTGCACTACCTGATCCAGAATCGCGCCAACTTCGGCCTGAGCCACGTTCAGTGCCTGAGCCACCTGGCGCAGCACGCCGGCGGCATCGCCAGCCCCACGGGCCGACACGACAACGCTTTGCACCGATTGCTTGTTGGTGCTGGCCACCAGCGCCTGACGCAGCAAGGTCTTGCCACTACCCTGCGGGCCGGTGACCACCAGCAGCAACTGGCTGTAACGCGCCAGGTGGTGCAATTGCCCCAGCACCGGTTTGCGCTGGGCCGGGAAGAATTTGAAGCCCGGCACCCGCGGCGCGAAAGGGTCGTGACTTAACTGGAAATGGCCGAGGAACGCCTCGTCGGCATGCAAACTAGTCATCGGAATCTTATTAACCTTTAAGCTGAGCCAGAGCGCGGTAATCCGCTCCCAGCGTGGCCTGTAGAACCTCTTTCGGATAATCGGCGGTCACCACCGCTTCGCCCATCCGGCGCAGCAGCACCAGGCGCAGACGACCGTCGATCACTTTTTTATCAATTGCCATATGTTCGAGAAAATCGGCTTCGGTCATTTCTTCCGGCGGAATCACCGGCAGACCGGCACGCTGGAACAGACGAATGCCGCGATCACGTTCCTGCTCGCTGATCCAGCCCAGACGCGCGGACATCTCCAGCGCCATCACGGTGCCAGCGGCCACCGCCTCACCATGCAACCAGACACCATAGCCCATGTGGGTCTCGATGGCGTGGCCGAAGGTGTGGCCGAGGTTGAGCGTGGCGCGCACGCCGGTTTCCTTCTCATCGGCACCGACCACTGCTGCCTTGGCCGCGCAGGAACGCTCGATGGCGTAGGTCAGGGCCTTCTGGTCCAGCGCGCGCAGAGCGTCGACGTTGTCTTCGAGCCAGGCCAGGAACGGCTCGTCGCAGATCAGACCGTACTTGATGACTTCGGCCAGACCGGCGGACAGTTCACGCTCCGGCAGGGTTTTCAGCGATGCAGTATCGATCAGCACCACGTTCGGCTGATAGAACGCGCCGACCATGTTCTTGCCCAGCGGATGGTTGATACCGGTCTTGCCGCCCACCGACGAATCGACCTGGGACAGCAGCGTGGTAGGAATCTGGATGAAATCGACACCGCGCTGGTAGCAGGCGGCGGCAAAACCGGCCATGTCACCGATGACACCGCCGCCGAGGGCGATGATCGTGGTGCGGCGGTCGTGACGGGCAGTCAGCAGGCCGTCGAAGATCAGTTGCAGGGTTTCCCAGTTCTTGAAGGCTTCGCCGTCCGGCAGCACCACCGAGATCACCGAGAACTGCGCAAGGCTGCGGGTCAGACGTTCGAGATAGAGCGGCGCAACGGTCTCGTTGGAGATGATTGCCACTTGCCGCCCATGGATATGCGGCGCCAGCAACTCGGGCTGATCCAACAAACCTTCGCCAATATGAATCGGGTAGCTGCGCTCGCCTAGATCGACCTTGAGTGTCTGCATGTGTCCCCACAGTGAAGATGGAAGCAGGCGTCCTGCCCTGAATTATTGGTTGTCTGCGGCCTGTAGCGAATCTGACGCCGCTCGCACGCCATCCGCCACAACCTCGGCGGTTGTGACAGGACCCCGAGGATAGCGCATTTCCGGCGGCGCTTTAACGGGGTGGCAGCTGTGCCAGACGGTCGAGAATGTCGAGCACCACCATGCGCGGTGGCCGTTCGTCGGTTTCCACCACCAGATCGGCGATCTCCCGATAAAGCGGATCGCGGATCTCCAACAGGTCTCGCAGGGTTTTCGCCGGATCGGCGGTGCGTAGCAAAGGACGATTGCGATCGCGCGATGTACGCCCGACCTGCTGCTCGACAGAGGCGTGCAGATACACCACCCGTCCGCCCGCGTGCAGGGCCTTGCGGTTGGCATCACGCATCACCGCGCCGCCACCGGTCGCCAGCACCACGCCGTCGAACGCGCACAGCTCGGCGATCATCGCCTGCTCACGGTCACGAAAGCCGGGCTCGCCTTCCTTGTCGAAGATCCACGGGATATTGGCGCCCGTGCGCAGTTCAATTTCCTTGTCGGAATCTTTGAACGGCAGGCGCAGCTCTTTGGCCAGCAACCGGCCGATGGTGCTTTTTCCAGCGCCCATCGGTCCTACAAGAATCAAATTTCGCACAGAATCAACGACTCACAGCAATCGCCTGGTTATTCATGATACGCGGAGTGAGAAATACCAGCAGCTCGGATTTTTTCTCCGAAACCACATCACGCCGGAAAAGGCGGCCAAGATACGGCACATCGCCAAGAAATGGCACCTTATCTACGACCTTGCTTTGAGTATTTGAGAAAACGCCCCCGATCACGATGGTCTCGCCGTCGTTCACCAGCACCTTGGCGTTGACCTCGTTCTTCTTGATCGGCGGTACATCCTGCACTTTGTTCAGGTAGTCCGGTTCGTCCTTGGTGACCTTGACCTCCATGATGATGCGGTTGTCGGGGGTGATCTGCGGCGTCACTTCCAGCGACAGCGAAGCCTCCTTGAACGACACCGACGTCGCACCGCTGGAGCTGGCTTCCTGATACGGAATCTCGGTGCCCTTGAGGATCTTCGCCGTCTCTTTGTCGGAGGTAACCACTTTGGGCTGCGAGACGATCTCACCGTTACCGGTCTTCTCCATGGCGGTCAGCTCAAGATCGAGCAGCACATTGTCGGTAATGAAGGCGATGCCGATCCCCGAGGTATTACCCACCGTGCCCATGTCGACGAACGGCGAGTTGGTACTGGTACTGCCCGGTGTGCCAATGGTGGTCGACGAGCCATTGCTGACCCCCGAGGTGTTCCAGTTGCCCTTGTTCTGGATCGAACCGCCCCAGCGCACGCCCAGACTCTTGTCGTAATCGACGTTGGCCTCGACGATCCGCGCCTCGATCATCACCTGGCGCACCGGAATATCCAGTTGCGCCACGATCCGCCGCAGTTCGTCGAGGCGATCCTGGGTCTGGTAGGCAATGATGTTGTTGGTGCGCTCATCGACGGTAATCGAGCCTCGTTCGTCGATTTTCGCCTCGGCACTGGTCACCGACTGGAACAGCTTGGCGATGTCCGCAGCCTTGGCGTAATTCACTTGCAGCAGCTCGCGGCGCAGCGGCGCCAGTTCGGCGATCTGTTTCTGTGACTCCAGTTCCTGGCGTTCGCGGGCGGCGATTTCGTCGGCTGGCGCCACCAGCAACACGTTGCCGATCTTGCGTTTATCCAGCCCCTTGGTTTTCAGCACCAGGTCCAGCGCCTGATCCCACGGCACGTTTTGCAGACGCAAGGTGATCCCGCCCTGCACGGTATCGCTGGCCACCAGATTGAGGTTGGTAAAGTCGGCGATCAGTTGCAGCACCGAGCGCACGTCGATGTCCTGGAAATTCAGCGAAAGCTTTTCGCCGCTGTAGCTGTTGCGGTCAGCGTTGCGCTTTTGCAGGTCATCGACCGTCATCGGGCGAATACTGACGGTCAGTTTGTTGTCGGTCTGATAGGTGGAATAGTCGAACGTGCCGCTGGGTTCGACGGTGATCACCGCACGATCGCCAGTGGCGGCAGCGTTGACGAACTGCACCGGCGTGGCGAAGTCCTTGACGTCGAGGCGCACCCGCAGCCTGTCGGGCAACTGCGTGCGAGCAAAGCTCAGGATGATCTTGCCGTCATGCTCCTGGATGTCCGGGGCGATGGTCGGATCCGACAGGTCAATGACGACGTTGCCCTCCCCCGCGGTGCCGCGCTGGAAGTCGACGCCACGAATGGTTTTGGCGACGGGGGTATAAGCCTTCGCCGGCGCCGCGACCGGTCGTGGCGCAACAACGGCTGGCCGTGGCGCAGCAGGCTTGGCGCCCTGCCCGACCACCACGAACAGATTGTTGCCCTCGACCCGTGAGGTGTAGGGCGTCAGTTGCGTCAGGTTGATGATCAAACGCGTACGGTCGTTGGCCTCGACCACTGTAGCGGTTCGCGCGTTGCCGCTGCCCAGATCGCGGGTCTTGTTCGTCAGTTGGCTGGCGACACCCGGCAGATCCAGGGCGATTCGCGCCGGCGATTCGGTGGTGTAGCCCTTGGGTTGCGGTGGCGGGCTGTCGAACGACAGCTTCAACTCGATGCGGTCACCCGGCAACGCCGCGACATCCAGCGTCTTGAGGCTGGCCGCCTGAACCATCGGTGAAAGCAGCGCTATCCATAGCGAAAAACCGAGGGTGGAGAAAATCCTGTTCATTGTTCGACTTCCACTATGAGTGCTCTTTCAAAGGAATGGTGCGCGGACGTTCCAGCCAGGCGCCTTCGCCGTCGGGCACGATCTCGACCACATCGACCTGAGTGGCGCTGATGGCGACAATGCGCCCGTCGTTGCGCCCCAGGTAGTCGCCGACTTTCAACCGATGCACTGCACCCGCCCCGCGCAGCAAGGCGAAGGAGCCGCTGGCATTGGAGATCGTGCCGACCATTTCAAACTGCTCGATGTTGAAACCTTCGAGGTATTGCTTGACCCGGTTGGGGTCGGGTTTGACGTTGCGCGAGCCACGCTGCTGCCCGGCCAGATCGACGCGCACCTGGCGCGAGAACGGGCTGCGCAGGTTGGCCGCGCTGTAGGTAAAGGTGGGATAGGAATGAAAGGTCGGCGTCGGCTCGATCCGGCCGGCCGGGCGCAGACGCACTTCGTTCATGTAGGCGTCGAGGTCGCTGAATTCGTCACTGCTGCCGCAACCACTGAGGCCGAGCACCAGCACTGACAGGGCGAAATAACGGATCGGGGTCATTTGTCCAACCCCTTGTCGTTATAGCGGTAGGTCTTGGCGAGGATGCTCATGCGCAGCTTCGTCCCGCCGTCGGGATTGGCCGGTGCCAGTTCGAAATCGTGCAAGGTGACGATCCGTGGCAACCCGGCGACGCCACTGACGAAGGTCGCGAGGTCGTGGTAAGCCCCGGTGACAGTGATCTGGATCGGCAGCTCGATGTAGAACGGCTGGGTCACCTCCGGCAGCAGCTTGATCTCTTCGAATTCAAGACCGCTGCCCAGCCCGGTACGGGTAATGTCTTCGAGCAATCCCGGGACTTCGGTGTCGCTGGGCAACTGCCGCAGGAGCACGCCGAAGGAGTTCTCCATCTCCTTCATCTGCTGGGTGTACAGCTCCAGGTTGGCGGCCATGTGCGCCTTGCTGGCGAACTGCTCCTTCAAGGTGTCCTCTTCCTGACGCTTGGCTTCCAGCTGGTTTTCCACGTCGCTGATGAAAAAGTTATAGCCAAGCGCCAACACCAGCACCGCCAGCAACGCTCCCGCGATGGTTTTCACCGCGGCCGGCCAGGAGCCGATATTGCTGGTGTCCAGATCGTTGAAGTCAATATTGCGCAGACTTTGCAGCCATTCGGACGGCTTCATTTGTCGCCCTCCGTCGCGGCTGGCTGGGTCTGACGCACGGTCAGCTGAAAGACGTTGGCCTGATCCACCTGACCGGCAGTCGTCGCTTTCACTTCATTAAGACTCGGCGCATCGAACCAGTCGGAAGCATCCAGATTGCGCATCAGCTCCGAAACGCGGTTGTTCGACTCCGCCGCGCCGCTGATCGACAGCGTCTTGCCGAGCAATTTCACGCTGGTGAAATACACCCCGTCCGGCAGCGTGCGCGCCAGTTGGTCGAAGATCCGCCCGCTGATCTGCCGGTTGCCCTGCAAGTCCTGGATGATGCGCATGCGCTCGACCAGTTGCTGGCGCCGTGCCTTGAGTTCGCTGATCTGCTTGATCCGCTCGTCGACCACGGCGATTTGTTTGCCGATGTAGGCGTTGCGTGCTGTCTGCCGCTCGATGGCGGTGCCGACGATCTGATCGGCAATGAACACCGCGCCCACCGAACCGACGAACACCCCGATCAGGATCAGCAGAAAGCGTTTGCGCCGCTCTTCGCGGCGTTCCTCACGCCAGGGGAGAAGGTTGATCCGCGCCATCAGTCGAAACTCCTGAGCGCGAGCCCGCAGGCAATCATCAGGGCCGGCGCGTCACTGGCCAGGGCTCCGGCGTTGACCTTGCTGCTCAAGGCCATGTCGGAAAACGGGTTGGCGACCTGGGTCGGGGTGCCCAGACGCTGTTCGATCAGCCGATCCAGCCCCGGCACCGAGGCGGTGCCGCCGGCCAGCAGAATGTGATCGACGGCGTTGTACTGCCCGGAGGCAAAGAAGAACTGCAACGAGCGCGAGACCTGCTGCACCAGAGCATCACGGAACGGTTGCAATACCTCGCTGACATAGTCGTCCGGCAGACCGCCCTGCTTTTTCGCCAGCCCGGCCTGCTCGACAGTCAGGCCGTAGCGGCGCTGAATTTCCTCGGTCAGTTGCCGGCCACCGAACAGCTGCTCGCGGGTATAGATGATGCGGCCGTTGTGCAGGACGCTGAGGGTGGTCATGGTCGCGCCGATGTCCACCACCGCCACGGTCAGGCGTTCCTGCGAGGCTGCCAGTTGAGTGGCGAGCAGACCGAACGAGCGCTCTAGCGCATAGGCCTCGACATCGACCACGCGCGCGGTCAGCCCGGCCAGCGCCAGCGCCGCTTCGCGGACTTCGACGTTTTCCTTGCGACAGGCGGCCAGCAGCACGCTGACCCGCTCCGGGTTGCGCGGCGACACGCCCTGGACTTCGAAATCGATGGCGACTTCGTCCAGTGGATAGGGAATGTATTGGTCGGCTTCGATCTTCAGCTGGTTTTCCAGCTCGTCATCGGTCAGCCCGGCGTCCATCTCGATGATCTTGGTGATCACCGCAGAACCGGCCACCGCCAGCGCCACGCTCTTGAGCCCGGTGCGCGCCTTGACCAGTACCCGGGACAAGGCGTGGCCCACGCCTTCGAGCTCGGCGATGTTCTTTTCGACCACGGCGTTGGGCGGCAGCGGCTCTACCGCGTAGGCCTCGACCCGGTAGCGGTCGCCCTGACGGCTCAACTCCAGCAGCTTCACCGAAGTGGAGCTGATGTCGATCCCCAGTAACGTATTGGTCTTTTTCTTGAAGAGTCCCAGCACTACCAATTCCCTATGACTTTCCGTGAGTTACGGACTCTGTAATACGCATTGCGTTCCTTCACCCCGTCTTGACAGAAGCGCAAATGACGCCCCCAGCAGAAAAGTGCTTATAATGCCCAGCGTTTTTTTCCGCTTTTTACTGCCGGCCCAGGTTGTTCTGTGTGTTACCGGAACCCTGTCGCCCAATTCATTCTTTGCCCTGGATGTTCAAAAGCCTTGATTCGTCTGCTGAAATTTTTCGGTTGGTCCATCGTCGCCGTTTTCTGCGGACTGCTTTTAGGTCTCAGCGGCGCGTTTCTTTACCTTAGTCCGGGTTTGCCGTCTGTGGAGGCGCTGAGAAGCATTCAGTTGCAGATTCCGCTCCGGGTCTACAGCAGCGACAACAAGTTGATCGCAGAATTTGGCGAAATGCGCCGTACTCCGATCCGTTTCGCCGACATTCCACCCAATTTCATTAATGCGTTACTAAGTGCTGAAGACGACAATTTCGCCAACCACTATGGCGTCGATCCGAGCAGCCTGATGCGCGCCGCGACCCAACTGGTCAAAAGCGGGCACATTCAGTCCGGCGGCAGCACCATCACCATGCAGGTGGCGAAGAACTTCTTCCTGACCAGCGAACGCAGCTTCTCGCGCAAAACCACCGAGATTCTTCTGGCCCTGCAGATCGAGCGGCAGCTGACCAAGGACGAGATCCTCGAGCTGTACGTGAACAAGATTTATCTGGGTAACCGCGCCTACGGCATCGAGGCGGCGGCGCAGGTGTATTACGGTAAGTCGATCCGCGACGTCAGCCTGGCGCAGATGGCGATGATCGCCGGCCTGCCGAAAGCCCCGTCGCGCTTCAACCCGCTGGCCAACCCGGCGCGCAGCAAGGAGCGCCGCGACTGGATCCTTGGGCGCATGTACAAGCTCGGGAAGATTTCCGAGGCTGACTACACCGCCGCGATCAACGAGCCGCTGAACGCCAGCTATCACGTGCCGACCCCGGAAGTGAACGCACCGTACATCGCCGAAATGGCCCGTGCCGAAATGGTCGGTCGCTATGGCAGCGACGCCTACACCGAAGGTTTCCGCGTCACCACCACGGTGCCGAGCAACCTGCAGGAAATGGCCAACACCGCGCTGCACGAAGGTTTGATGACCTACGACCAGCGTCACGGCTACCGCGGCCCTGAGTCGCGCCTGCCGGGCAAGACCCACGAAGCCTGGGCGACCGAGCTGACCAAGCAGCGCACCATCAGCAGCCTGGAGCCGGCCATCGTCACCCAGGTCGACAAGAATGGCTTGCAGGTGCTGACCCGTACCGGCGAAGAACACGTCGCCTGGGACACCATGAAATGGGCGCGGCCGTTCCTCAACACCAACAGCATGGGCGCCGCACCGCGTCAGCCGTCGGATGTGGCGCAGGTCGGCGACCTGATTCGCGTGCAGCGTCAGCCGAACAATTCGCTGAAGTTCAGCCAGATTCCGCAGGCGCAAGGCGCGCTGGTGTCGCTGGATCCGCAGAACGGCGCGATTCGCTCGCTGGTCGGCGGCTTTGCGTTCGAGCAGAGCAACTACAACCGCGCCCTGCAGGCCAAGCGTCAGCCGGGTTCGAGCTTCAAGCCGTTCGTCTACAGCGCTGCGCTGGACAGCGGTTACACCGCCGCAACGCTGGTCAACGATGCGCCGATCGTGTTCGTCGACGAGTACCTGGACAAGGTCTGGCGGCCGAAGAACGACACCAACACCTTCCTCGGCCCGATCCGTCTGCGCGAAGCGCTGTACAAGTCGCGTAACCTGGTGTCGATCCGCCTGTTGCAGGCGATGGGTGTGGGCAAGACCATCGACTACATCACCCGTTTCGGCTTCAACAAGCAGGACCTGCCGCCGAACCTGTCGCTGGCGCTGGGCACCGCGACCCTGACCCCGATGGAAATCGCTACCGGCTGGAGTACCTTCGCCAACGGCGGTTACAAGATCACCCCGTACATCATCGACAAGATCGAAAGCCGCAACGGCGACACGCTGTTCGTCGCCAACCCGCCAACCGTGCCACAGGGTGGCTCGGCGACCGATGGCCTTGCCGCGCCGGAGTCTCAGCCGATCACCGTCAACGCCGCACCGGTTCCGGGTGAAGCCCTGGGCACTGCCGCAGCACCACAAGCGCCGGCCGTGGCCGAGCGGATCGTCGATGGACGTACCACGTACATCCTCAACAGCATGCTGCAGGACGTGATCAAGCTCGGCACCGGTCGCCGCGCACTGGCCATGGGCCGCAGCGACATTGCGGGCAAGACCGGTACCACCAACGAATCGAAGGATGCGTGGTTCTCCGGTTACAACGCCGATTACGTGACCACCGTGTGGACCGGCTTCGACCAGCCGGAAAGCCTTGGTCGCCGCGAGTTTGGTGGCACCGTGGCGTTGCCGATCTGGATGAACTACATGTCTGCCGCGCTCAAGGACAAGCCGCCGCACGTACAGCCTGAGCCGGAAGGCATTCTCAGCCTGCGGGTGGATCCGGTCAGCGGTCGTGCGGCAACGCCGAGCACGCCGGGCGCCTACTTCGAGCTGTTCAAGTCGGAAGACACGCCGCCCTCGGTGAATGAGCTGGGCAACGGCGCCGTACCGGGCAGCCCGCTGCCGGCGGATGAGCAGGCACCGATCGATCTGTTCTGATCGAGCCTCATTGAAAAGCCCCGCCTTCGATTGAAGTGCGGGGCTTTTTCATGGCTGTGATTTTATGTTGTCTGGGCCGGCCTCTTCGCGAGCAAGCCCGCTCCCACAGTGAGCGAGTTGTAGCCACAAAACCTGTGGGAGCGGGCTTGCTCGCGAAGAGGCACTGAAGAACACCACAAATCACACTGGCACAAAAAAGCCCCGACTCTCACAAGCCGGGGCTTTCGTTGAAGCGCTACAACGGCTTAGCCGTTGAACACGTCATCCACGCTTTTCAGCGGGTAGTTCTTCGGATACGGCAGGGTCGCCACACCGGTCTCGATCGCGGCCTTGGCCACAGCGTCGGAGATCAGGGTGATCAGGCGCTTGTCCATTGGCTTCGGAATGATGTACTCACGACCGAATTCCAGAGGCGCACCACCGTAGGCGTCGCACACGTCCTGTGGCACTGGCAGTTTGGCCAGTTCACGCAGGGCGTTGGCCGCAGCCACTTTCATTTCTTCGTTGATGCGCTTGGCGCGAACGTCCAGGGCACCACGGAAGATGAACGGGAAGCCCAGAACGTTGTTGACCTGGTTCGGGTAGTCGGAACGACCGGTGGCCATGATCACGTCGCTGCGGGTGGCGTGTGCCAGCTCCGGGGAGATTTCCGGATCCGGGTTCGAGCAGGCGAAGACGATCGGGTTGGCCGCCATCGACAGCAGACCTTCAGCGCTCAGCAGGTTCGGACCGGACAGGCCGACGAACACGTCAGCGCCTTTCAGAGCATCAGCCAGGCTGCGCTTGTCGGTGGCGTGAGCGAACACGGCTTTGTACTGGTTCAGGTCATCACGGCCGGAGTGGATCACGCCGGTACGGTCAACCATGAAGATGTTTTCGATTTTTGCGCCCATGCTCACCAGCAACTTCATGCAGGAGATGGCCGCAGCGCCGGCGCCGAGGCAGACGATTTTGGCTTCCGGCAGGGTTTTGCCGGCGATTTCCAGGGCGTTGATCATGCCCGCAGCGGTCACGATCGCGGTGCCGTGCTGGTCATCGTGGAATACCGGAATGTCGCACTGCTCGATCAGAGCACGTTCGATCTCAAAGCACTCAGGCGCCTTGATGTCTTCCAGGTTGATGCCACCGAAGGTGATGGAGATGCGTTTTACGGTGTCGATGAAGGCTTGCGGGCTTTCGGAGTCGACTTCGATGTCGAATACGTCGATGCCGGCGAAGCGCTTGAACAGTACACCTTTACCTTCCATCACTGGCTTGGAGGCCAGTGGGCCGAGGTTACCCAGGCCCAGAATCGCGGTGCCATCGGAAATGACTGCAACCAGGTTGCCCTTGCCGGTGTATTTGTAGGCCAGTTCAGGATCGCGGGCGATCTCACGCACTGGTTCAGCTACGCCGGGGCTGTAGGCCAGCGACAGGTCGCGGGCGGTAGCAGTGGCCTTGGTGAGCTCGACACTCAGCTTCCCTGGACGAGGATTGGCATGATATTCGAGAGCGGCAGTTTTCAGATCAGACATTTTGGCATTCCGCTTTTTACTGTTGGACAGACTGGTCAGCGAGGATACGCGCCTCGCAAAGTCCCCACAAGACTGAGCGGTCACCCCTGTCAAGCGCCCTGTCCTACGACTTTGGGCCAAGAGCCACGGCGCACAAGGGCTTGACTGTTCACAATCGACAGAAAAAATGTCTACAATTTTTCTTCAGCGCGCGCTTTGCAGCATCGACGGATCGGTCAACGGCAGCAGCCAACGCGGCTGACCCGGCTTCAACCCGCCACGCCGCGAACGGTCGACGATCCAGCCGCGAGCCTCGATCTGCCTGCCCTGCAGCGTCTGCAACCGGGCGTTGTCGAATTGTCCGACGAGATTGGGTGCAACGCGCAGTACAACCGAGTCCTGCAACTCTATCCAGATTCCGCCGCGATTGCGTTGAACCCTGCTCACACGCCCACTGACCAAGGCGAAACCTGAAGTGCGGATCTGCTCCGCTTTCAGTACAGGTGACTGGCGCCACAGGCCCCGACCGGCCTGCCGGGCGCTGCGTTCGGCCGCCTGCTGACAGGCCACAAGATCGACATTCGGTGCCACCGCCACCTGAAAACCAAGGCCGTCGGCGAGCATTTGCGCTTCAAGATTGGTGCCGTTGGTGCTGTAGACATGCGCGAGGGTGCGACCGTAATGGTCTTTGGCCTGCTTGCCTGGGAGCAGACCGACCCGACCGCCGCTGTCCGCCACCAGTACTTCAAGGCGTTTACGTGCCGCCACGGCGAAGGGTTCGTCACTGCGGCCCTGCTTGCCCAACTCCGGCGTGTTGAGACCGATCATCCGCACACTGCGCCCATCGCTCAGGCGTAGCGTGTCGCCATCGACCACGCGCTGGACGCTGACGCTGCTCAGGCCGGCAGGCGTGGGGCAAAATGCCTGGGCAGCGGACAGCCAAATCGCGGACACAAAAAAGGCGCCCACAAGGGGCGCCTTTTTCATCAGCCTGGAGAAACCGTCGAAGTTTTCCAGAATGACCAATCTTACTTCTTGGCGCCGAAGGCACCGAAACGGTCGGCGAACTTCTGAACGCGGCCACCGGTGTCCAGAGTCTTCTGCTTACCGGTGTAGAACGGGTGGCACTCGTTGCAAACGTCGATCGCCAGGGCTTTGCCGAAGGTCGAACGGGTTTCGAACTTGTTGCCGCAGCTGCAGGTTACTGCAACTTCTGGGTAATTCGGGTGGATATCAGCTTTCATAATGTCTTCCTCAGCTAGCGTGCCGCCACCCAACACTATTGTTGAATACCGCACGTAATTAGGCCGCGGATTCTACCAGACAATGTCAATCGCGCAAGCTGTCCCTGAGACCGACCGTCTGCTAGGCTCCCGGCCCATTGCGCGATTCCCTGTGGGAGCGGGCTTGCTCGCGAATGCGCTGTGTCAGCCAATATTACGGTGCCTGACACACCGCATTCGCGAGCAAGCCCGCTCCCACAATTGATCTGCGTTCGCCCTTCTTTCGTGTTGATAGAGACTCCCCGCGTGCCCGACGCCATTCTGCGCCTCGCCCTGCCTTCGCCCCTGCGCCGCCTGTTCGACTATCGGGCGCCGGCCGGGGTGTTGCGTGCCCAGTTGCAGCCGGGCATGCGCCTGCGGGTGCCATTCGGGCGACGGGAAATGATCGGGATTCTGGTCGAGATCACCGACACCAGCGACGTGCCGCTGGAAAAACTCAAGCCGGCGCTGGCCCTGCTCGATGTCGAACCGCCGTTGCCGCCCGCACTGTTCAAGCTGTGCCTGTGGACGTCGCAGTATTACCAGCACAGTCTCGGCGACACCTTGAGCTGGGCGCTGCCGGTGCTGCTGCGTCAGGGCGAACTGGCCGAGGCGCGACAGGAGCGCTTCTGGTCAGTCGCCCCCGGCGCCAGCCTCGATGATCCGCGCGTCGCCCGCGCCCCGCGCCAGCGTGAAGCGCTGGCGACGCTGGCGCAGCACCCGCACGGCGTGGCCCATCAGTTGTTGAGCAAGCTGATGCTGAGCAAGGACAGCCTCGACCTGCTGCTGGCCAAGGGTCTGGTGCAAGTGGAGATTCGTCGGCACGCCCCTGGCGTGCGCCATGAACATTGGTTGGCGCAACCGGAGTTGCCGCTGAACACCGAACAACGCGCCGCTTACGAAGCGATCCGTGCCGGGTTCGACAGTTATCACGCGTTTCTGCTGGCCGGGGTCACGGGCAGCGGCAAGACCGAAGTCTATTTGCAACTGATCCGCGAAACCCTCGAAGCCGGCAAGCAGGCACTGGTGCTGATCCCGGAGATCAACCTCGGCCCGCAGACCCTGGCGCGTTTCGAGCAGCGCTTCAATGCGCGCATCGCCCTGCTGCATTCGGCGGTCAACGACCGCGAGCGCCTCGACGCCTGGCTCGCTGCCCGCGACGGCGAGGCCGACATTATTATCGGCACCCGCTCGGCGCTGTTCACCCCGATGAAGAACCCGGGGCTGATCATCATCGACGAAGAGCACGACGGCTCCTATAAACAGCAGGAAGGCCTGCGCTACCACGCCCGGGATCTGGCGCTGGTGCGCGCGCGACAGGAAAACATCCCGATCGTCCTCGGCTCCGCCACGCCGTCGCTGGAAAGCCTGCACAACGCCTACACCGGTCGTTATGGCCTGCTACGCCTCAACGAGCGGGCCGGCGGCGCCAAGCAGCCACGCTTCCTGCGGCTGGACGTGAAAAGCCGTCCGCTGGACAGCGGCATTTCCGGGCCGATGCAACAAGCCATCGGCCAGACCCTCGCGGCGGGCCAGCAGGTGCTGGTGTTCCTCAACCGGCGCGGCTTTGCGCCGACGTTGCTGTGCCACGATTGCGGCTGGATGTCCGAGTGCTCGCGCTGCGATGCGCGAATGACCGTGCACCAGCGCTACGGCGAACTGCGCTGCCACCACTGTGGCAACGTCGAGCGCACGCCGCGCCAATGCCCCAAGTGCAACAAGGTCGATCTGCGGCCGGTGGGCGCCGGCACCGAACGCGCCGAAGAACGCCTGGCGATTCTGTTCCCGGACTACCCGGTGCTGCGCGTCGACCGCGACAGCACTTCGCGCAAGGACGCGATGAATCAGCTGTTCGCGACCATTCAGAAGGGTCAGCCATGCATTCTGGTCGGCACCCAGATGTTGGCCAAGGGGCACCACTTCCCGCGGGTCACGCTGGTGTCGATCCTGGATGCCGACGGCGGGCTGTTCTCCGGAGATTTCCGTGCCAGCGAGCGCATGGCGCAATTGATCGTGCAGGTCGCCGGGCGCGCCGGGCGGGCTGAGGAGCCGGGCAAGGTGATCATCCAGACCCACCTGGCCGACCATCCTTTATTGGTGCAACTGACCGAGCAGGGTTACTTCGCCTTTGCCGAGCAGGCCTTGAGCGAGCGCCGGGCTGCCGGACTGCCGCCGTTTTCACACTTGACCCTGTTGCGTGCCGAAGCACACAAACCGGGGCAGGCCGAGAGTTTTCTCGATGAGGCATGCAGCGCGGCCGAGCGCTTGCTGGTCGAGCAGAATCTGAGCGGCATCGAACTGCTCGGGCCGGTGCCGGCGCCGATGGAGCGCCGCGCCGGTCGCTATCGCGCGCAGCTATTGTTGCAGGCTACGGCGCGGGCGCCGCTGCATCGGTTGCTCAGCAGCTGGTTGCTGGAGCTGGAGCAGATGCCGAGCGGGCGCGCGGTGCGCTGGTCGCTGGATGTCGATCCCGTGGATCTGTATTGATCTGAAATCGCCTTCGCGAGCAAGCTCGCTCCCATAGGGTATGAGCCAGACAAGTGAACGCCGCTGATCCATTGTGGGAGCGGGCTTGCTCGCGAAGAGGCCCGAATTGTCACCACATATCCATAAGCTGCCTGCTAAGGTTGGCAAGCCCGTCTTCGCAACGGATAATGCCCAGTTTTTCCACCCGCGCATCGATGCGCCGCCGCGCTTGCGGTCGAAAGAGAAGACCATGAAAGACACCATTCGCCAGCTGATCCAACAAGCCCTCACCCAACTCGTCAACGAAGGTGTGTTGCCTGAAGGCCTGTCGCCGGCGATTCAGGTGGAGAACGCCCGTGACAAGACCCACGGCGACTTCGCCAGCAACATCGCCATGATGCTGGCCAAGCCTGCGGGCATGAAGCCGCGCGATCTGGCAGAGAAAATCATCGCTGCGCTGCCGGCCGACGAGAACGTCACCAAGGCCGAAATCGCCGGTCCAGGCTTCATCAATTTCTTCCAGAACACCCAGGCCCTCGCCTCGCGCCTCGACGCCGCTCTGGCCGACGCTAACGTTGGCGTGCGCAAGGCCGGCCCGGCGCAGCGCACCGTGGTCGACCTGTCGGCACCGAACCTGGCCAAAGAGATGCACGTCGGCCACTTGCGCTCGACCATCATCGGCGACGGCGTGGCCCGTGTGCTCGAGTTCCTTGGCGACGAAGTGATCCGCCAGAACCACGTGGGCGACTGGGGCACCCAGTTCGGCATGTTGATGGCGTATCTGCAGGAAAACCCGATCACCAGCGACGAGCTGTCCGATCTGGAAAACTTCTACCGCGCCGCCAAGCAGCGTTTCGATGAATCCGAAGAGTTCGCCGACCGTGCCCGTGGTCTGGTGGTCAAGCTGCAGGCCGGCGATGCCGAGTGCCTGGCGCTGTGGACCAAGTTCAAGGACATCTCGCTGTCGCACTGCCAGAAGATCTACGAACTGCTCAACGTCAAACTGACCATGGCCGACGTGATGGGCGAAAGCGCCTACAACGACGACCTGATCAACGTGGTCAACGACCTGAAAGCCGCCGGCATGCTGGTCGAGAGCAACGGCGCCCAGTGCGTGTTCCTCGACGAGTTCAAGAACGCCGATGGCGATCCGCTGCCAGTGATCATCGTCAAGGCTGACGGCGGTTACCTGTACGCCACCACTGACCTGGCGGCCGTGCGCTATCGTTCTGGCAAACTGAAGGCCGACCGCGCGCTGTACTTCGTCGACCAGCGTCAGGCCCTGCACTTCCAGCAAGTGTTCGCCGTGGCGCGCAAGGCCGGTTTCGTGACCCATCCGATGGAAATGGAGCACATGGGCTTCGGCACCATGAACGGCGCCGACGGCCGTCCGTTCAAGACCCGTGATGGCGGCACCGTGAAGCTGATCGATCTGCTGACCGAAGCGCAGGAACGTGCCTACAACCTGGTCAAAGAGAAAAACCCGACACTGGCCGAAGACGAACTGCGCAACATCGCCAAGGTTGTCGGCATCGGTGCGGTGAAATACGCCGACCTGTCCAAGCACCGCACCAGCGACTACAGCTTCAACTTCGACCTGATGCTGAATTTCGAAGGCAACACCGCGCCGTACCTGCTGTACGCCTACACCCGTGTGGCCGGGGTGTTCCGCAAACTGGGCAAGGACTTCAGCGAAGTCGACGGCCAGATCGTCCTCGAAGCGGCGCACGAGCAAGAGCTGGCGGCGAAGCTGGCGCAGTTCGGCGAAGTGCTGAACAACGTCGCGGAAAAAGGCACACCGCACATCCTCTGCACCTATCTGTATGACGTCGCCGGTCTGTTCTCCAGCTTCTACGAGAACTGCCCGATCCTCGCCGCCGAGACGCCGGTCCAGATGCAGAGCCGTCTGCGTCTGGCCGCGCTGACCGGTCGTACTCTCAAGCAAGGCCTGGAACTGTTGGGCCTGGAAACTCTGGAGCGCATGTAAGTTGGCTGCCAAGAAAAAACCTGCACCCAAGCGTGGCGCCAGCCGTTACCAAGCTCCTGCAAAGCAACCGATCCCGGGCTGGCTGTGGATGGCCATCGGCCTGACGGTCGGTGCGTTCATCGTGTTCCTGATGAAACTGGAGCCGGGCAAGGGCAGCGACACGGTCAAGCGCGAGAAAGTCGAGCAGGCGCAGCAGCAGAAAGCGTCGAAGATCGCCGAGGCCAACAAGACCCCGCCGAGCCCGACGCAACCGGTGAAGCCGAAGTACGACTTCTACACCCTGCTGCCGGAATCGGAAGTGATCGTGCCGCCGGATGCCGTGCCGGAGAAAACCCTGCCGACGCCACAAGTGCCGACCACGCCGGTCACCCCGGCGGAAGCGGCGAAGATCGACACCGCGCGGGCGCAGGCTGCGCTGTCAGGTATTACCCCGCCGCCAGCGCCACCGGTGGCGAAAGCGGCGCCGGTGACCAAGTTCTTCCTCCAGGCCGGTTCGTTCCGCAAAGAGGCCGATGCCGACAAGGTTCGGGCGCAGATCATTCTGCTCGGCCAGGCCGTTTCGGTGGAGTCGGGCACGGTCAAGGATGAGACCTGGTACCGCGTGCTGGTCGGCCCGTTCAGCAACCGTGAACAGCTGACCACCGCCCAGAAACAACTGGCCGGCAGCGGTTTCAGCAACCTGCTGTTACAACAACGCCAGAGCCGCTGATTCCGTCAGTCGCATCGCGTCATCGTTCATTCGCGAGCAGGCTCGCTCCCACAGGAATCACGCAGTCCCTGTGGGAGCGAGCCTGCTCGCGAAGGCGTCATAACCGGCACAACATATTCCCGGTCTGTCCTCCGCCGTTCGTCCCCCTGCGCCCTCCCCGGTTGAAATCCTATCCAGCACCCCCATATGAATGGGCATAAGGCATTTTCGCCCCGCTGCGTGGAGACTCTTCCCTTGACCACCATCGTTTCAGTCCGCCGCCACGGCAAAGTCGTCATGGGCGGCGACGGCCAGGTTTCTCTCGGCAACACCGTGATGAAAGGCAACGCGAAGAAAGTTCGTCGCCTGTACCACGGCCAGGTCATCGCCGGTTTCGCCGGTGCCACCGCCGACGCCTTCACACTGTTCGAACGTTTCGAAGGCCAGCTTGAGAAACATCAGGGCCACCTGATCCGCGCCGCTGTCGAACTCGCCAAAGAATGGCGCACCGACCGCTCCCTGAGCCGCCTCGAAGCCATGCTCGCGGTCGCCAACAAGGACGCCTCGCTGATC
The DNA here is from genome assembly GCF_036346455.1 of Pseudomonas sp. AM14(2022). NCBI lineage: Bacteria > Pseudomonadati > Pseudomonadota > Gammaproteobacteria > Pseudomonadales > Pseudomonadaceae > Pseudomonas > Pseudomonas sp. AM14(2022). Next base: position 282,691 of record NZ_JAOTNY010000005.1, on the reverse strand, counting down.
ATCACCGGCAACGGTGACGTGGTCGAACCCGAAGACGGCCTGATCGCCATGGGGTCCGGCGGCGCCTACGCGCAAGCCGCAGCCAGCGCGCTGTTGAAAAAGACCGACCTGTCGGCCCGTGAGATCGTCGAAACTGCCCTCGGTATCGCCGGCGACATCTGTGTATTCACCAACCACACCCAGACCATTGAGGAGCAGGATCTCGCTGAATAAGCCTGACGCGGCCAAAGTGCCACGGCTTGTTTCTGCTTGAGGACCGTCAATTACTATGTCCATGACTCCCCGCGAAATCGTCCACGAACTCAACCGCCATATCATCGGCCAGGACGATGCCAAGCGCGCCGTCGCGATTGCCCTGCGCAACCGCTGGCGCCGCATGCAGCTGCCTGAAGAGCTGCGCGTTGAAGTGACCCCGAAAAACATCCTGATGATCGGCCCGACCGGTGTCGGTAAAACCGAGATCGCCCGTCGCCTGGCGAAACTGGCCAACGCGCCGTTCATCAAGGTCGAAGCGACCAAATTCACCGAAGTCGGCTACGTTGGCCGTGACGTCGAATCGATCATCCGTGATCTGGCCGACGCCGCGATCAAGATGCTCCGCGAGCAGGAAATGACCCGCGTGCGTCATCGTGCCGAAGACGCTGCCGAGGACCGTATCCTCGACGCACTGCTGCCGCCTGCACGCATGGGCTTCAGCAATGAAGAAGCACCGAGCAGCGATTCCAACACCCGTCAGCTGTTCCGCAAGCGCCTGCGCGAAGGCCAGTTGGACGACAAGGAAATCGAGATCGAAGTCGCCGAAGTGGCCGGCATCGAAATCGCCACGCCGCCTGGCATGGAAGAAATGACCAGCCAGCTGCAGAACCTGTTCGCCAACATGGGCAAGGGCAAGAAGAAAGCTCGCAAGCTCAAGGTCAAAGAAGCGCTGAAACTGGTGCGCGACGAAGAGGCCGGGCGTCTGGTCAACGAAGAAGAGTTGAAGGCCAAGGCGCTGGAAGCGGTCGAGCAACACGGCATCGTGTTCATCGACGAAATCGACAAGGTCGCCAAGCGCGGCAATGTCGGCGGCGCCGACGTGTCCCGTGAAGGCGTACAGCGCGACCTGCTGCCGCTGATCGAGGGCTGCACCGTCAACACCAAGCTGGGCATGGTCAAGACCGACCACATCCTGTTCATCGCCTCCGGTGCGTTCCACCTGAGCAAGCCGAGCGATCTGGTGCCGGAGCTGCAGGGCCGTCTGCCGATCCGTGTCGAGCTCAAGGCGCTGAGCCCGGAAGACTTCGAGCGCATCCTCAGCGAGCCGCACGCATCGCTCACCGAGCAATATTGCGCGCTGCTGAAAACCGAAGGCCTGAACATCCAGTTCCAGCCGGAAGGCATCAAGCGTCTGGCGGAGATCGCCTGGCAGGTCAACGAGAAAACCGAGAACATCGGTGCCCGTCGTCTGCACACGCTGCTCGAGCGCCTGCTGGAAGAGGTGTCGTTCAGTGCCGGCGACCTGGCCAGCGCGCATGACGACAAGCCGATCCTGATCGACGCTGCGTACGTCAACAGCCATCTGGGCGAATTGGCGCAGAACGAAGACCTGTCCCGTTATATCCTGTAAGCCATACTTACAGCGGTAGCGGACCCTGTGGGAGCGGGCTTGCTCGCGAAGAGGCCGTGCCAGTCGACACCAATGTTGGCTGACACACCGCATTCGCGAGCAAGCCCGCTCCCACATTTGAATCAGGGTCGCCCACACAACGGACGCCAGACCATGACCTCAATCCCCACCGACATCAAACTGCACAAAGCCTCGAAAACCCTGACGCTCAAATACGCGTCCGGCGAGGAATACACCCTGCCCGCCGAATTCCTGCGCGTGCACTCCCCCTCCGCCGAGGTCCAGGGCCACGGCAAACCGATCCTGCAATTCGGCAAGCTCAATGTCGGCCTCAGCGGCCTGGAACCGGCCGGTCAGTACGCACTGAAACTGACCTTCGACGACGGTCACGACAGCGGCCTGTTCACCTGGGATTATCTCTACGAGCTGGGGCGACGTCATGACGCACTCTGGGCCGATTATCTGGCCGAGCTCAAAGCGGCCGGGAAAACCCGCGATCCGGACCAGTCAATCGTCAAGCTGATGCTCTAGTCCGAGACTCTTGCTCTTTAGAGGGCATTTTCTAAATTCATCTGTTTGAATGCTCTGCTGTGTGGCCGAGGATCGGCCTGCTTGCGAAAAAAATTAAACTCGGGTAACCAATGGAGCTGGCAAGTTCCCTGCAGTGCTCTACGACTGTAAAGCAGCTATGCAGAATTAACGGTCACCCGAGCAGTAGTACCTGGCATTCGCTGTGGAACTGCACAGCAGAAACCGGGTACTCGTCTCAGGACAATGGAGCGTCGTAGATGAGTAACAAGAATAACGATGACCTGAAGTACCAAGCCTCGGAAAACACCCTGGGGCTTAATCCCGTCGTTGGGCTGCGCGGAAAGGATCTGCTGGCCTCTGCTCGAATGGTGCTGACCCAGGCCATCAAACAACCGATCCATAGCGTCAAGCACGTGACCCATTTCGGTCTCGAACTGAAGAACGTGCTGTTCGGCAAATCGGAACTGCAACCGGCCAGCGATGACCGTCGCTTCGCTGATCCGGCGTGGAGTCAGAACCCGCTCTACAAACGTTATCTGCAAACTTATCTGGCGTGGCGCAAGGAGCTCCACTCCTGGATCGACGACAGCAGCCTGTCACCCAAAGACATCGCGCGCGGCCACTTCGTGATCAACCTGATGACCGAAGCCATGGCCCCGACCAACACCGCCGCCAACCCGGCGGCGGTCAAACGCTTCTTCGAGACCGGCGGCAAAAGCCTGCTCGATGGCCTCTCGCATCTGGCCAAGGATCTGGTGCACAACGGCGGCATGCCGAGCCAGGTCAACATGGGCGCGTTCGAGGTCGGCAAGAGCCTCGGCATGACCGAAGGCGCAGTGGTGTTTCGCAACGACGTGCTGGAGCTGATCCAGTACAAGCCGATCACCGAACAGGTCCACGAGCGGCCATTGCTTGTGGTGCCGCCACAGATCAACAAGTTCTACGTTTTCGATTTGAGCCCGGACAAGAGTCTGGCGCGCTTCTGCCTGCGTAATAACGTGCAGACTTTCATCGTCAGCTGGCGCAACCCGACCAAGGCCCAGCGCGAGTGGGGCCTGTCGACCTATATCGATGCGCTGAAAGAAGCAGTCGACGTGGTCACCGCCATCACCGGCAGCAAAGACGTGAACATGCTCGGCGCCTGCTCCGGTGGCATCACCTGCACCGCCCTGCTCGGCCACTACGCCGCCCTCGGCGAAAAGAAGGTCAACGCCCTGACCCTGCTGGTCAGCGTGCTCGACACTACCCTGGACAGCGACGTCGCCCTGTTCGTCGACGAGCAGACCCTCGAGACCGCCAAGCGCCACTCGTATCAGGCCGGCGTGCTCGAAGGCAAAGACATGGCCAAGGTCTTCGCGTGGATGCGCCCCAACGACCTGATCTGGAACTACTGGGTCAACAACTACCTGCTCGGTAACGAGCCGCCGGTGTTCGACATCCTGTTCTGGAACAACGACACCACCCGGTTGCCGGCCGCGTTTCACGGCGACCTGATCGAGATGTTCAAAAACAACCCACTGATCCGCCCCAATGCACTGGAAGTGTGCGGCACGCCGATCGACCTCAAACAGGTTACCGCCGACATCTTCTCGCTGGCCGGCACTAACGACCACATCACCCCGTGGAAATCCTGCTACAAGTCGGCGCAACTGTTTGGCGGCAAGGTCGAGTTCGTGCTGTCGAGCAGCGGGCACATCCAGAGCATCCTCAACCCGCCGGGCAACCCGAAGTCGCGCTACATGACCAGCGAAGGCATGGCCGCCAATGCCGACGACTGGCAAGAGAACTCGACCAAGCACACCGATTCCTGGTGGCTGTACTGGCAGGCGTGGCAGGCCGAGCGCTCGGGTAATCTGAAAAAAGCACCAACCAAACTCGGCAACAAGACGTACGCGCCAGGTGAAGCATCGCCGGGCACATATGTTCACGAGCGGTAACTGACACACCTCATCCCCTGTGGGAGCGGGCTTGCTCGCGAAAGCGGTTGATCAGCCAACATCATTGGCGACTGACACGACGCCTTCGCGAGCAAGCCCGCTCCCACAAGGGATTGGAGGTGATATTGAGATTGACCCACAGGGCCTGAAGCATGCCGCAACCGTTCATTTTTCGTACCGTCGATCTGGATGGGCAGACCCTCCGCACCGCGGTACGCCCCGGCAAGCCTCATTTGACGCCCTTGCTGATTTTCAACGGCATCGGCGCCAACCTGGAGCTGGTGTTTCCGTTTGTCGCGGCGCTGGACCCGGATCTGGAAGTGATCGCCTTCGACGTGCCCGGTGTCGGCGGCTCGTCGACGCCCAACCGGCCGTATCGCTTTCCCGGGCTGGCGAAGCTGACGGCGCGGATGCTCGACTACCTCGACTACGGTCAGGTCAACGTGATCGGCGTGTCGTGGGGCGGCGCGCTGGCGCAGCAATTCGCCCACGACTACCCCGAACGCTGCAAGAAACTGGTGCTGGCGGCGACCGCGGCCGGCGCCTTCATGGTGCCGGGCAAGCCGAAAGTGCTGTGGATGATGGCCAGCCCACGCCGCTACATCCAGCCATCGCACGTGATCCGCATCGCGCCGTTGATTTACGGCGGCTCGTTCCGCCGCGACCCGACGCTGGCCGCCAGCCATGCGGCGAAAGTGCGTTCGGCGGGCAAGCTCGGTTACTACTGGCAACTGTTCGCAGGCCTGGGCTGGACCAGCATCCACTGGCTGCACAAGATCCATCAGCCGACTCTGGTGCTGGCCGGCGACGACGATCCGCTGATCCCGCTGATCAACATGCGCATGCTCGCCTGGCGCATCCCCAACGCCCAGTTGCACATCATCGACGACGGTCATCTGTTCCTGATCACCCGCGCCGAAGCCGTGGCGCCGATCATCATGAAATTCCTTGAGGAGGAACGACAGCGCGCCGTGATGCACCCGCACCCGACCCCGCTGGGCGGATAAATCACGGCGGCAGGCTTTATGCAGGGTTTTGAACAAAGTGCGCGGCAGGACGCCGCGCAGGCAGCAACCCGTAACAGCGACTATGGTGTTCTGGTTCGGTGAGTTTGTTTTTGACCTGAAGACGAAGGAGTGTTGAGTCATGCGCGACAAACCTGCGACGGGCGTAGTGCCCAGTCCCGCCGTGTTCATCAATGCACAAAGTGCAATGACCGGCCTGCGTGGGCGGGACTTGCTCTCGACCTTGCGCAGCGTCGCCGCCCACGGTCTGCGCAACCCGTTCCACAGTGCCAAACACGCCTTGAAACTCGGCGGCCAGCTCGGTCGCGTGCTGCTCGGTGAAACCCTGCACCCGACCAACCCGCAGGACGCGCGGTTCGCCGACCCGGCGTGGAGCCTCAATCCGTTCTACCGGCGCAGCCTGCAGGCGTATCTGGCCTGGCAGAAACAGGTCAAGAGCTGGATCGATGAAAGCAGCATGAGCGAGGACGATCGCGCTCGCGCGCACTTCGCGTTCACCCTGCTCAACGATGCCGTCGCGCCCTCCAATACCTTGCTCAATCCGCTGGCGGTCAAGGAGCTGTTCAATTCCGGCGGCCAGAGTCTGGTGCGCGGCCTGAGCCATCTGTTTGATGATCTGCTGCACAACGATGGCCTGCCACGCCAGGTTACCAAGCAGGCGTTCGAGGTCGGCAAGACCGTCGCCACCACCACCGGCGCCGTGGTGTTTCGCAACGAGATGCTCGAGCTGATCCAGTACAAGCCGATGAGCGAAAAGCAGTACGCCAAGCCGTTGCTGGTGGTGCCGCCGCAAATTAACAAGTACTACATTTTCGACCTCAGCCCGCAGAATAGCTTCGTCCAGTACGCGCTGAAAAACGGTCTGCAGACCTTCATGATCAGCTGGCGCAACCCGGACGTGCGCCACCGTGAATGGGGCCTCTCGACCTACGTCGAAGCGGTGGAAGAAGCGATGAACATCTGCCGTGCGATCACCGGCGCGCGCGAGGTGAATCTGATGGGTGCCTGCGCCGGTGGCCTGACCATCGCCGCGCTACAGGGTCATCTGCAGGCCAAACGGCAACTGCGACGGATCTCCAGTGCGACCTATCTGGTCAGCCTGCTCGACAGTGAGATCGAAACCCCGACCACCCTGTTCGCCGACGAACAGACCATCGAAGCGGCCAAACGCCGCTCCTATCAGCGAGGCGTGCTCGACGGTCGCGACATGGCCAAGGTGTTTGCCTGGATGCGGCCCAACGATTTGATCTGGAGCTACTTCGTCAATAACTACCTGCTCGGCAAAGAGCCGCCGGCCTTCGACATTCTGTACTGGAACAACGACAACACCCGCCTGCCCGCCGCGTTCCACGGCGACCTGCTGGACTTCTTCAAACACAATCCGCTGACCCACCCGGGCGGGCTGGAAGTCTGCGGTACGCCAATCGACCTGCAGAAAGTCACGGTCGACAGCTTCAGCGTGGCCGGCATGAACGACCACATCACGCCGTGGGACGCGGTGTACCGCTCGACCCTGCTGCTCGGTGGCGAGCGACGTTTCGTACTGTCCAACAGCGGCCACGTGCAAAGCATCCTCAACCCGCCGAGCAACCCGAAAGCCAATTACGTCGAGAACGGCAAGCTGAGCAGCGATCCACGCGCCTGGTATTACGACGCCAAGCGCGTCGACGGCAGTTGGTGGCCGCAGTGGCTGGAGTGGATACAGCAGCGCTCCGGCACACAGCACGAAACCACGTTTACCCTCGGCAACCCGAATTATCCACCGATGGAGGCAGCTCCCGGCACCTACGTGCATGTGCGCTGACGCTTAACCGAACTTTCCTAAGAAGACTGGATGAAAACCCGCGACCGGATTCTCGAATGTGCCCTGCAACTGTTCAACGAAAAGGGTGAGCCCAACGTCTCCACCATGGAAGTGGCCAATGAAATGGGGATCAGCCCCGGCAACCTCTACTACCACTTCCACGGCAAGGAGCCGTTGATTCTCGGCCTGTTCGAACGCTTCCAGAACGAACTGGCGCCGCTGCTCGATCCGCCATCGGATGCCGAGCTGGCGCCGGAGGATTACTGGCTGTTTCTGCACCTGATCGTCGAGCGCCTGGCGCAGTACCGGTTTCTGTTCCAGGACCTGTCGAACCTCGCCGGGCGCCTGCCGAAACTGGCCAAGGGCATCCGCAACCTGCTCAACGCGCTCAAGCGTACGCTGGCGTCCTTGCTGGCGCGGTTGAAGGCTTCGGGGCAACTGGTCAGTGACACCCAGGCGCTGGGGCAACTGGTGGAACAGATCACCCTGACCCTGCTGTTCTCGCTGGACTATCAGCGGATTCTCGATCGCGAAGGCGAGGTCAAACTGGTGGTGTACCAGATCATGATGCTGGTGGCGCCGCATCTGCTGCCGCCGGTGAAAGTCGCTACTGAACGGATGGCATTGCAGTACCTCGAAGATCACGACTGAAGGGGCTACACATTCCCCCCTGTGGGAGCGGGCTTGCTCGCGAAAGCGGTGGCTCAGCCAACATCAATGCTGAATGACACACCGCCTTCGCGAGCAAGCCCGCTCCCACAGGGGGAATGGTGTTGTTCCAGCGATTATCTGCACAAACAAAAACGCCCGACCTTCACAGGCCGGGCGTTTTGTTTTGCCCTGAAAAATCAGGACTGACTGGTTGGCGTCGACGGGGTCGATGCAGCAGTCGGGGTGGCTACCGGAGTCGGTGCAGCGGCGGAGTTCGACGCGCTGGCCGGGGTTGCCGGGGTAGCTGGCTTGGCTGCTGCGGGTGCAGCTGGCTTCGGCGCAGCGGCCTTCGGCGCGGCCGGTTTTTTCACTGCCGGTTTTTTCGCCGCAGCCGGTTTGGCCGCAGGCTTGGCAGCCGGTTTCGCGGCAGCGGTTTTCGCTGCTGGCTTGGCGGCTGGTTTGGCCGCGGACTTGGCCGCAGGTTTCGCAGCGGCTTTGGCAGCAACCGGTTTCGCGGCAGCCTTGGCGGCTGGTTTGGCAGCGGCCGTTTTAGCAGCAGGCTTGGCGGCAGCGGTTTTTGCCGCTGGCTTGGCCGCAGCTTTGGCAGCTGGTTTCGCAGCCGCTTTAGCCAGTGGCTTCGCGGCGGTTTTGGCTGCCGGTTTGGCCGCTGCGGTTTTCGCCGCGACCGGTTGGGTTTTCAGACCGGTGAGTTTCTCGATCTGCTTGGTCAAGGTCTCGACCTTGCTGTGCAGCGCTTTGACTTCATTGCGGCTAGGCACACCCAGGCGCGAAATCGCGCTGTTCAGGCGCTTGTCGAAAGCCCCTTCCAGCTCGTCCCACTTGCCCAGTGCGCGATCTTTCACGCCGCTGATGCGCGACTTGGCCGAAGAAGCGGAATCCTTGGCGGCATCGACTTTCTTGCCGACTGCCGACTTGGTGAGCTTCTCGGCTTTCTCGCCGTCTTTGACCAGTGACTCGAAGAGCTTGCTGCCGTCAGTGTCGATCTTCGAGTACACGCCTAAACCAGCCAGCCAGATTTTGCGGGAGTAGTCTTCGACTTTCCCAATCCACGAGCTGCCTTCTTTATCGGTGTTCTTTTTACCAGCCATCCCGTTCTCCTTAAGATTTACGCGCGACGCGTTCGAGCAATGCCGTCAGCTCATCGAGCTTAGCAGAGAGTGTCTCAACGTCATGTTTAGACGGAATGCCGATACGATTCAAGGCGCTTGCTACACGGGAGTCGAACGCCTTCTCGACCTTGTCGAGCTGAACTTCGACGCGACCTTTGAACGAGCTGACTTCATCCCTGGCTTCGTCGATCTCGGCGTTGGCGGCTTCGAGTTTTTCGGTGACGGCTTTTTTGCCTTTCTTTTCAACAGTTTGACCAGCCTTGATCAACTCTTGAAAGTAGTCGCTGCCCTCTTGGCCGACCTTGGTGTAGGCACCCAGGCCTGCCAGCCAGATCTTGCGGGCATAGGATTTGACGTCGCTCAGAGCAGAAGTCGAAGCGTCGATTTTTTTCTTCAGAATGACTTTGGCCATGGTGCACCTCACGCGCAGAAGGTTTGAGGAACTGCCCGCAGATGTGTCGGGCTCAGGCACAAAGTAGGGAGAAAAATTAGAAACGGCACCCTAACAACTGACATAAACAGCAGGAGCGCCACAGAACAAATGTAGGAGTGAGCCTGCTCGCGATAGCGGTCTGTCAATCAACATTCCAGTGACTGACAGACCGCTATCGCGAGCAGGCTCACTCCTACAGGGGATCGTGTTTCAGACCAGGGCTTTGTCCAGCGCCTTCTCGATCTCGGCTTTGATCATGCCGCTCATGGCCGACATCATGATGCCCAGTTCCACGTCGACGCGGATCGAGTCGTCGGCCACATGCACCGCGCCTTTCACGCCCGAGCGCTTGAGGTTCAGGGTGTCGCCCGACCACTGCGGCTTCAGACCATATTGATCGGAGAGTTTCTGCGCCAGCTTGTCGGCCTTCTCGCGGGCGGCTTCCTTGCCCAGGCTGTGGGCACGCTCAACACTGATTTTGGCCATCGAATGACTCCTGCTTGATGAATAGGTGACGGTAAATCTTGACCGCGTCTGCGGCAAATCGTCCCGAAGGTCGCCCATCTTACCTTTAGCCATTCCAAGACAAAGCATGGCTTGGGGATTAGAATGTCGCGCATTCTCTTTTGGTGACAGCGATATGACTGATCAGCGCAAAGGCAGCGATGCCGAACCCACCACTCACTTCGGCTTCAAAAACGTTCCGGAAAGCCAGAAAGCGGAAAAAGTCGCTGAGGTGTTCCACTCCGTAGCCGCGAAGTACGACCTGATGAACGACCTTCTGTCGGGCGGCATGCACCGTCTGTGGAAGCGTTTCGCGATCGAACTGTCCGGTGTGCGTGCAGGCAACCGCGTGCTCGACATCGCCGGCGGTACCGGTGACCTGACCAAAAAATTCTCGCACCTGGTTGGCCCGACCGGTCAGGTGGTATTGGCCGACATCAATGAATCGATGCTCAAGGTCGGCCGTGACCGTCTGCTGGATCTGGGTGTGTCGGGCAACGTCGAATTCGTTCAGGCGGACGCGGAAAAACTGCCGTTCCCGGACAACCATTTCGACTGCGTGACCATCGCCTTCGGCCTGCGCAACGTGACGCATAAAGAAGACGCCCTGCGCTCGATGCTGCGCGTGCTCAAGCCCGGCGGCCGCTTGCTGGTGCTGGAGTTCTCCAAGCCGACCAACGCGCTGATGTCGAAAGCCTACGACGCCTACTCGTTCGCCTTCATGCCACTGATGGGCAAGCTGATCACCAACGATTCTGAAAGCTATCGCTACCTGGCCGAATCGATCCGCATGCACCCGAATCAGGAAACCCTGAAGTCGATGATGGTCGACGCCGGTTTCGACCGCGTGACCTATCACAACATGACCGCAGGCATCGTCGCCCTGCACCGCGGCATCAAGCCCTGATGTTGCTCACCGGGCTGCTTGCCAGCGTCGAACTCGGTCTGAACCGGGTGCTGCGTCTCGACAGCACGGCGCTGCCGCGGCTGGCGCATCTGACTGGCAAAGTGATTGCCGTCGATTGCCGCAGCCCGGCGCTGCAACTGTTCATCCTGCCCAGCGATGAGGGCCTGATGCTCGCCTCGCACTGGGAAACCGGCGTCGACTGCACCCTGCGCGCCCCGGCCTCGAGCCTGGTAAAACTGGCCGTGAGCAAAGACAAGACCGCGGTGCTGCACGCCCCGGAAGTCGAGCTCGACGGTGACAGCGGCGTGCTGCTGGAACTGGCCGGGGTGCTGCAGGACCTCGAGCTGGACTGGGAATACGAACTCTCGCGCTGGCTCGGACCGGTCGCCACGCAACTGATTGGCGGTCACCTGCGCAGCCGCGCACGCTGGTATCAACAAGGATTTGCCAGCCTCAACCAGAACCTCGCCGAATACCTCGCCGAAGAATCGCGCACCCTAGTCGGGCAGCGCGAAGCCGAAGCGCGGTTCAGCGAACTGGACCGGATCAAAGTTGATCTGGAACGTCTCGAGGCGCGTTTCGAGCGCCTTTCCCGATCCCTCGACCCAAGCGATAACGCATGAAGCTGCTTGCCGTCCGCCGTCTGTTGCGCATCCAGCGCGTCGTGATCCGCTACCGCCTCGATGACCTGCTGTTCGAGCTGCCGCTGCCCTGGTTCCTCCTGGCGCTGCGCTATGTGCTGCCGTGGCGCTGGTTGCCGCGCAAGCAGTTGGAGCTGAGCCGTGGTGCGCGCCTGCGTCTGGCGCTGCAGGATCTGGGGCCGATTTTCATCAAGTTCGGGCAGATTCTCTCGACCCGCCGCGACCTGCTGCCGGAAGACATCGCCGATGAGCTGATGCTGCTGCAGGACCGCGTGCCACCGTTCGATTCGCAGCTGTCGATCAAGCTGATCGAAGAACAGCTGGGCAAGAAGATCAGCGAAGTGTTCAGCCGTTTCGACGTCGAACCGCTGGCCTCGGCCTCGGTGGCGCAGGTGCATGCCGCGCAACTGAAAACCGGCGAAGAAGTGGTGGTCAAGGTGATCCGCCCGGGCCTGAAACCGGTGATCGCCCAGGACCTGGCGTGGCTGTTCATCCTCGCCCGCGCCGCCGAAAAGGTCTCCGCCGACGCCCGCCTGCTGCACCCGGTGGACGTGGTGCAGGACTACGAAAAAACCATCTACGACGAACTCGACCTGCTGCGCGAGGCGGCCAACGCCAGCCAGTTGAAGCGCAACTTCGAAGGCTCGCCGCTGCTTTACGTGCCGCAAGTCTATTGGGACTGGTGCCGGCCGAAAGTGCTGGTGATGGAGCGCATCTACGGGATTCAGGTGACGGATCTGGCGACCCTCGCCGACCAGCGCACCGACATGAAAATGCTCGCCGAGCGCGGCGTGGAGATCTTCTTCACCCAAGTGTTCCGCGACAGTTTCTTCCACGCCGACATGCACCCGGGCAACATCTTCGTCAGCACCGTCAACCCGTGGAGCCCGCAGTACATCGCGATCGACTGCGGCATCGTCGGCAGCCTGACCCCGGAAGACCAGGACTACCTGGCACGCAACCTGTTCGCTTTCTTCAAGCGCGATTACCGCCGTGTGGCGCAGTTGCACATCGATTCGGGCTGGGTGCCGGCGGAAACCAAACTCAACGAATTCGAAGCGGCGATCCGCACCGTATGCGAACCGATCTTCGAAAAACCGTTAAAAGATATTTCATTTGGCCAGGTGCTGATGCGCCTGTTCCAGACCGCACGGCGCTTCAACATGGAAGTCCAGCCTCAACTGGTTCTGCTGCAGAAGACTCTGTTGAACATCGAGGGCCTCGGTCGTCAGCTGTACCCGGATCTGGATCTGTGGAACACCGCGCAGCCGTTCCTTGAGCGCTGGATGCGCGAGCGCGTCAGCCCGAAAGCCTTGCTCGGCAACGTGCAGAGCCAGTTCGAGCAGCTGCCGCACCTGGCCAACATGGCTCGCGATCTGCTCGAACGCATGTCGCAACCGCACGCCTACGACCCGCCGCCACCGTGGCACAAACGCAAGGACGACTGGTTCCTGCGCCTGCTCGGTTGCGCGCATCTGGCCGGCGGCACGATCCTCGCCGCGGGTGGCCCGCTGCACGAACTGGGGCATTGGCCGGCGGGCATCATGGTGGCAGTCGGCTTGTATCTGGTCGTTCGCCGATAGCCAGTTCGCTGATCGGCTGGCACACTGTTTCAACGCCTGAACCTGACAATTGAAGTACGGGTTCGCTGTCGGAGTCGAAGATGAAAAACTGGCTGGACGAGATCAAGTGGGACGCAGATGGCCTGGTGCCGGCGATTGCCCAGGATCACAAGACCGGACGCGTGCTGATGATGGCCTGGATGAACCGCGAAGCGCTGGAACTGACCGCTGCGGAAAACCGTGCAATCTACTGGTCACGTTCCCGTGGCAAGCTGTGGCGCAAGGGCGAAGAGTCCGGCCACGTACAGACCCTGCATGAAATGCGCCTGGACTGTGATGCCGACGTGATCATCCTGATGGTCGAACAGATCGGCGACATCGCTTGCCATACCGGCCGTCAAAGCTGCTTTTACCGCGTCTTCGAAAACGGCGACTGGAAAACGGTCGACCCTGTCTTGAAAGACCCGCACGCAATCTATTCCGCAGGACACAAACATGAGTGACACCCTGACCCGCCTCGCTCAGGTACTCGAAGAGCGCAAGGGCGCCGCTGCCGACAGCTCATATGTAGCTAGTCTGTATCACAAGGGCCTGAACAAGATTCTGGAGAAAGTCGGCGAAGAGTCGGTCGAAACCATTATTGCCGCCAAGGACGCCGCCATCAGCGGTGACTGCAGCGATGTGATCTACGAGACTGCCGACCTGTGGTTCCACAGCATGGTCATGCTCGCCCAACTGGGGCAGCATCCGCAGGCCGTGCTGGATGAACTGGATCGTCGCTTCGGTCTGTCCGGACACGTCGAGAAAGCCTCGCGTCCGTCCGCCTGAACAATTTTTAGAGAGGAACAGCAACATGGGCATTTTTGACTGGAAACACTGGATCGTCATTCTGGTAGTCGTGGTGCTGGTGTTCGGCACCAAGAAACTGAAAAACCTCGGCACCGACGTCGGCGAGTCGATCAAGGGCTTCCGTAAAGCCATGAACGATGACGAAAAACCGGCCGCCGATCCGACCGTAACGCCTGCGCAGCCGGTACCGCCGGTGCAGCCGCAAGCCACCGCTCAGGCCAACCCGCCGCACACCATCGACGTGCAGGCGCAGAAAGTCGAAGAGCCGATCCGCAAAGACGTGTGAGACTGACAAATGTTTGGTATCAGCTTCTCTGAACTGCTGCTCGTCGGCCTCGTCGCCCTGCTGGTGCTGGGCCCCGAGCGTCTGCCGGGCGCTGCGCGCACCGCCGGCCTGTGGGTCGGCCGGCTGAAGCGCAGCTTCAACGCGATCAAACAGGAAGTTGAACGTGAAATCGGTGCCGACGAGATCCGTCGGCAACTGCACAACGAGCACATCCTGTCGCTGGAGCAGGAGGCGCGAAAGATTTTCACGCCGGTTCAGCAGGAGCCGACGCCAGTTGAGCATGTCGGCGAGCAGACGATTCATGCGCCAGCCGCGCCCGCTGCACCTGCACCTGCACCTGTTGCTGCGCCGACAGAACCAGTGCCCGCTGCTGCAAATACTTCGGTTGAACACGTAGCCCCAACCGCCGCGCCGACCACACCAGCGCCTCACGACCCTACACTGCCGCCGCGAGCCCCATGAGCGATCTCCCTGAAAACGACCAGCACATGCCGCTGGTATCGCACCTCACCGAGTTGCGCACCCGCCTGCTGCGTTGTGTGGCGGCGGTGTTCATCATCTTCGCCGGGTTGTTCGCCTTCACCCAGCAGATCTACACCTTCGTCTCGACGCCGCTGCGCCAGTACCTGCCGGTCGGCGCGACGATGATCGCCACGGATGTGTCGTCGCCGTTCCTGACGCCGCTGAAGCTGACGATGATGGTCTCGCTGTTCCTCGCGATTCCGGTGATCCTGCATCAGATCTGGGGCTTCATCGCGCCGGGCCTGTACAAGCATGAGAAGCGCATCGCCGTGCCGCTGCTGGTGTCGAGCATCCTGCTGTTCTACACCGGCATGGCGTTCGCCTATTACTTCGTGTTCCCGCTGATCTTCAAGTTCTTCGCCGCCGCCACCCCGGCCGGCGTGGAAATGATGACCGACATCACCAGTTACCTCGACTTCGTCATGACGCTGTTCTTCGCCTTCGGCGTCGCGTTCGAAATTCCGGTGGCCGTGGTGCTGCTGGTGTGGATCGGCGTGGTCGACGTCAAATACCTGAAGAAGATTCGCCCGTACGTGATCATCGGCTGCTTCGTGGTCGGCATGATCCTCACCCCGCCGGACATCTTCTCGCAGACCCTGCTGGCGGTACCGATGTGGATGCTGTTTGAAATCGGCATTCTGTTCGGCGGCCTGATCAGCAAGCGCGAACGCCCGGACGAAACGCCAGCCGACGATCACAACGACCAGCCGCCAGCGACCCAGGCATGAACCTGCTGCTGCTCGAAGAGGCCGACTTCATCGCGGCCGACCGCGTCGTGCTGCGTGACCGGCGCCTGACCCACATGCAGGAAGTTCACCGCTCGGAAGTCGGTGACAGCCTGCGCGTGGGACGGATCAATGGCTTGATGGGCTCGGCTGAGCTGCTTCGCCTTGAGGCCGGTGAAGCCGAGTTGCGTGTCACCCTCGATCAATCACCACCGGCCAAGCTGCCATTGACGCTGGTATTGGCCCTGCCCCGCCCGAAAATGCTGCGACGGGTGTTCCAGACCGTGGCGACCATGGGCGTGTCGAAGGTGATTCTGGTCAACAGCTACCGGGTCGAGAAGAGTTTCTGGCAGACGCCGTTTCTCGAGCCGGAAGCGATTCGCGAGAACCTGATTCTCGGCCTCGAACAGGCCCGCGATACCGTGCTGCCGGAAGTCATCATCGAGAAGCGCTTCAAACCGTTCGTCGAAGATCGTCTGCCAGCGATCAGCGAAGGCACCCTCGGCCTGGTCGGCCATCCCGGCAATTACCCGCCGTGCCCACGGGCATTGAGCGAACCGGTGACCCTGGCGATCGGCCCCGAGGGCGGCTGGATTCCCTACGAAATCGACCTGCTGGGCAAATCCGGCCTGCAACCGGTGCAACTGGGCGAACGTATCCTGCGCGTCGAAACCGCCGTCACCGCCCTGCTCGCCCGCCTGTTCTGACACACCTCTCCCTGTAGGAGCGGTGTCGGACAAATCGGGTTACAGATTGCCATCACCCCGCCGATACAGTCCCCATAAGTCCAATTAGTGGTCCGAGGGGAGTCGTCGCATGTACCGTTGGTTAGCCGAGAATCTTGGGAACGTCAGCGTCAAACGCAAGCTGGGTATCGGTTTCGGCCTGGTGCTGTTGCTCACCCTGCTGATTACCTTTACCGGCTGGACCGGCATGGGCGGCATCATCAGCCGTGGCGACAAGCTGGGCTTCATCTCCAGCCTCAATGAACTGACCAAGGACCTGCGCCTGGCGCGTCTGGACTATGAAGCGCGTCGTGGCGAACAAGGCCCGGGCGCGGTCAACGAGTTGCTGGCCAAACTCGGCAGCGGCTTGCAAACCGCGCGCGGCCTGATCGAGCAGCCCTCAGATGCGGCCATGGTCGATCAGCAACTGGCCGCTGTCGCCGAGTACAAACGTGCCTTCGCCGACATGACACAGGCCACCGTGCAGCGTGAGGATGCGCGCAGCAAGCTCGGCGCCAGTGCCGACAATGCCGTGGCCAAAGTCTCGGAAGTCGAGAAATCCATGCTGCAGGGTGACAGCGTCGCGCAATTCAACAGCGTGATCGAACTGAGCAAACTGTTGCAGCAAGCGCGCTATCAGGTGCGCGGCTATACCTACAGCGGCAAGGCCGAGGCGGAGCAGCCCGCGCTGGACGCCATCGACAATGCACTGAAAAACCTCGACAGCCTGCCGGCGAAACTGCCCGAACAGCACATCGCCAACCTGCAACAGGCCACCGACTCGATCAAGGCTTATCGCGCGGCGGTCGCCCAGTTCCGCGACTCGCAGGTGAACAATGCCAAGGCCGGGGTAACCATGACGGCGCAGGGCGACATCTTGCTCGACGTCAGCAAGAAGCTCACCGAATCACAAACCGTGGTGCGCGACACCGATGCCGCGCACGCCAAGAACATGCTGATCATCGCCACCTTGCTGGCCGTGGCCTTCGGTTTGCTCGCCGCATGGGCGATCACTCGGCAGATCATCATTCCACTGAATCAGACCCTGAAGGTCGCCGAGCGCGTGGCTGCCGGCGACTTGACCCACAACCTGGTGTCTCAGCGTCGCGACGAACTCGGCCAGTTGCAACGTTCGATGCAGAGCATGACCCAAGGCCTGCGCGAGTTGATCGGTGGCATCAGCGACGGCGTCACGCAGATTGCCAGCGCCGCCGAGGAACTGTCGGCGGTCACCGAGCAGACCAGCGCCGGGGTCAACAATCAGAAGATCGAGACCGATCAGGTCGCCACCGCCATGAACGAAATGGCCGCCACTGTGCAGGAAGTCGCGCGCAACGCCGAGGAAGCTTCCGAAGCCGCTGTGGCCGCCGACCAGCAGGCCCGCGAAGGCGACAAAGTGGTGGGTGAAGCCATCGCGCAGATCGAGCGTCTGGCCGTCGAAGTCGGCCACTCCACCGAAGCCATGGGCGAACTCAAGCGCGAGAGCGACAAGATCGGCAGCGTGCTCGACGTGATCAAGTCCGTGGCCCAGCAAACCAACCTGCTGGCGCTCAACGCCGCGATCGAAGCAGCGCGTGCCGGTGAGGCCGGGCGTGGTTTTGCGGTGGTTGCCGATGAAGTGCGCAGCCTCGCCCAGCGCACGCAGAAGTCCACCGAAGAGATCGAAGAGCTGATCGTCGGCCTGCAAACCGGCACCCAGCAAGTGGCGACGATCATGGACAACAGCCGCAGCCTGACCGACAGCAGCGTCGAACTGACCCGCCGCGCCGGTGGCTCACTGGAAAGCATCACCCGCACCGTCTCGGCGATTCAGGCGATGAACCAGCAGATTGCCGCAGCGGCCGAGCAGCAGAGTGCCGTGGCCGAGGAGATCAACCGTAGCGTGCTGAATGTGCGGGATGTGTCGGATCAGACCTCGGCGGCGAGTGAAGAGACCGCGGCGTCGAGTGTTGAGCTGGCGCGGCTGGGGACGCATCTGCAGATGCTGGTGGGGCGGTTCAAGGTTTGAGGTGATTCATCCACCTCGGTTCGCTCTGAACCGAGGTGATGCATTCGCGAGCAAGCCCGCTCCCACAGTTGACCTGGTTGTCCATGCGGACGCGGTCTAATGTGGGAGCGGGCTTGCTCGCGAAAGCGGTAGGTCAGACGCTGAAATTAAAGGACCTGACGCAGAAAGGCCTGCGCCCGCGGATCCTTCGGCGCATCAAAAAACTCCGCCGGGGAAGCATCTTCCAGCAGTTTGCCGTGATCGAAGAACAGCACTCGATCCGCCACTTCCCGGGCGAAACCCATTTCGTGGGTCACGCAAACCATGGTCATGCCTTCCACGGCCAGATTCTTCATCACATCCAGCACTTCACCGACCATTTCCGGGTCGAGGGCCGAAGTCGGTTCGTCGAACAGCATCACTTTCGGGTCCATCGCCAGCGCCCGGGCAATCGCCACGCGCTGTTGCTGGCCGCCGGACAGGCGTGATGGATATTCCCGAGCCTTCTGCGCAATACCGACCTTCTCCAGCAACGCCAAGGCCTTGGCCTCGCTTTCCTTCTGCCCACGCTTGCGCACGACTTTCTGCGCCAGACAGAGGTTTTCCAGCACGGTCATGTGCGGGAACAGGTTGAAGTGCTGGAACACCATGCCGACTTCGCGGCGGTAGGCGTTGACGTCGGTTTTCGGGTCGGCCAGTTGCAGGCCGTCGATGCTCACCGAACCCGAGTCGAATTCTTCCAGGCCATTGAGGCAGCGCAGGAAGGTCGATTTGCCCGAACCCGACGGGCCGATCACCACCAGCACTTCGCCTTTGGCAACGGAAGTGGTGACGTTATCCACAGCCCGAACTACCTGGCCACGGGTGTCGAAGACTTTTACCAGATCGCGGACTTCAATCACTTTGCGCGAGCCTCCGCTCAAGACGGCTGGCGATTTTCGACAGCGGCAGGTTGATCAACAGGTACAGGCCGGCGACGCAGAACAGGATTTCGAACGGCGAGAACGAGGTGGTGATGACTTCACGGCCACTTTTCAGCAGCTCGGTGATCGCAATCACCGACACCAGCGAGGTGTCCTTGACCAGGCTGATGAACTGCCCGGCCAGCGGTGGCAGTACGCGTTTGAATGCTTGCGGCAGTACCACGTGGCGCATCGACTGGCCGGCGCTCAGACCGAGCGAACGCGCCGCTTCGTTCTGGCCACGGGCAATCGACTGCACCCCGGAACGGATGATCTCGGCCACGTAGGCGCCGGTAAACAGCGACAGCGCGGCGATCCCGGCGAACTCGCGGGACAGGTTCATCACCGTGCCGATGAAGAAGTAGAAAATGAAGATTTGCACCAGCAGCGGCGTGCCGCGTACCAGTTCGACGTAGATGCTCGACAGGTCGCGCAGGGTCGGGTTGTTCGACAGGCGGCACAGCCCGGTGACCAGACCGATCAGCAGACCGAGCACACCCGACACCACCGACAGCCACAGCGTGGTCCAAAGGCCCCACAGCAGCGGCCCTGCCGCCCAATGCCGGGTCACGCCCACGACGTCGCCTTCTGCCACATCGTCGCCCTGAGCGAATTGCAGGCTGTTTTCGTCGACGGTCAGGTGCTGCTCGTCACCGGCGTCGTTGCGCAGGGTGACCTGCGCGCTACCGCCCTTGCGCACCAGCTCGGTGACGGTGGAGATATCGGTGGCACGCTGGGATTCTTCGGCCTGATAGGCGAAGTACTGCGGCACGCGGTTCCAGCGCCATTCGTAGGACATCAGCGACGTGGCGTAATACAACGCGCCCGCCAGGCCGACCAGCACCAGCACGGTCAGGACGTGCCAGGGCCATTGGGCTTTTTTCTGTTTCATTGCAGGTTCCGGATTTTTGTTGCTATGGAGGGCCTCTTCGCGAGCAGGCTCGCTCCCACAGGGGAATGCATTCCAATGTGGGAGCGAGCCTGCTCGCGATTGGGGCGACTCGGTCTGACTGACCCAGTGTTATTCCATGTCCTTGAGCCACTCGGTGCTCTTGAACCACTTGTCATGGATGCGATCGTAGGTGCCGTCTTCGTGGATCTGGTGCAGGAAGTTGTTGATGAAGTTGATGCTGTCGTAATCACCCTTCTTCAGACCGAAGGCCAGCGGCTCGTAGGTGAACGGTTTGTCGAGGAACACCAGTTTGCCGGCGCCGACCTTGTTCACCGCGACCACGTTGTACGGCGCGTCGTAGATGAAGGCGTCAGCCTTGCCGTTAACTACATCGAGCACCGCTTCCTGCTCGTTGTCGTAGCCGTGGTACTTGGCTTTGGCAATCAGCTTCTTGGCAACCATCTCGCCGGTGGTACCGAGCTTGGAGGTGATGCGGTAGTCGGCGGTGTTCAGGTCTTTATAGGACTTGATGGTGCCTTCCAGTTCCTTGCGGATCAGCAGGGTCTGGCCGACCACGATGAACGGTTCGCTGAAGTTCAGGCGCAGGTTGCGCTCCTGAGTCAGGGTCATGCCGCTGCCGATCATGTCGAACTTGTCGGTCATCAGGGCCGGAATGATCCCGTCGTAACCGGTGGACACCAGCTCGAGCTTGACGCCCATGGCCTTGGACATGGCTTTGAGGATGTCGACTTCGAAGCCGATGATCTCGCCGCGCTTGTTGGTCATTTCGAACGGCATGTAGGTCGGATCCATACCGACTTTCAACGTGCCGCGCTTGACCGCGTCATCGATTGCACCGGCGTGCGCCGCATTGACTGCAACCAGTGCCGTGACGCCGACCAGCAGCATCGACAGATACTTCTTCATCTTCAAGTCCCCAAAACCATTGCAATTGCGGCGCGAAAACCGACTGAAATGGACAAGATCGTCCGGGCGCGCCAATTCGGGGACGGATGCTAACGCACTCGTTCGTTTGCACAAGGTTTTTTGATCGATTGCAGATCAGCGCCCGCTGTCGTCAGGACAAAAAAACCCCGCTTTCGCGGGGTTTCTTCATCAGGCCGGTTGCGCCTGCAAGCTCACAGGCTTGAGTGGCAACAGCGGCGCATGCGGATCGGCTTTCACCGAAGCACGCCAGGCATCCAGCCATTCCTTGTGATCTTCGGACCAGACCAGCTCGTGCAGACGCGCCAGGGCCACCGGATCGCTCAGCAGTTGCAGGCGATCGTGGTTGCTCAGTGCCGCCGGGCCAGCCTTCAGGGCATGACGTACACGTTCCTGACGCAGCCATTCGATCGGCTCGGCCTGACCGTGACGCGAGGTCGCCAGCGAGCACGCCAGGGCGTTCTGCTGCGGATCGACCACGGCGCGGATGAAGCCGTCGTTCAGCGCGTGCCAACGGTTCTCGTGGGTGTACTGGTCGGTCGCCAGCAGTGCCTGCGGCGGATTGTATTCCTCGGGGATGAGGAACAGGCTCTCGTCACGGGATTTGAGGCCCAGACCGACACGGCTGGAAATCACCGATACCGGGATCGACAGCATCAGCGAACCGACGATCGGGACCAGCCACCACAGGAAGCTCGGGTTCAGCCAGATCACCAGCAGCGCCCAGCAGAAGCCCAGCAGGGTCTGCGGACCGTGGCGCTTGACCGCCTCGCTCCATGGCGTGGAGTCGTCGTCACGCTGTGGCGAGTTCCAGGTAGCGGCCCAGCCGAGGAACGCGGCGAGCACGAAACGGGTGTGGAAAATCATCCGCACCGGCGCCAGCAGCATGGAGAACAACATCTCCAGCAGCATCGACAGGGTCACTTTGAACTTGCCACCGAACTCTTTCGCGCCCTTGGCCCAGATCAGGATGATGCTCAACAGCTTCGGCAGGAACAGCAGCACGATGGTCGTCGAGAACAGCGCGATCGCCTTGTCCGGGTGCCATTGCGGCCACAGCGGATAAAGCTGACGCGGTTCCAGGAAATACTGCGGCTCCATCAGTGTGTTCACCGCCAGCAGCGCGGTCGACAACACCAGGAAGAAGAACCACAACGGCGCCGACAGGTACGACATCACGCCGGTCAGAAACACCGCGCGGTGCACCGGGTGCATGCCTTTGACCAGGAACAGGCGGAAGTTCATCAGGTTGCCGTGGCACCAGCGACGGTCACGCTTGAGCTCGTCGAGCAGGTTCGGCGGCAGTTCTTCGTAGCTGCCCGGCAGGTCGTAGGCAATCCACACGCCCCAACCGGCACGGCGCATCAGTGCGGCTTCAACGAAGTCGTGAGACAGAATCGCACCGGAGAACGCACCCTTGCCCGGCAACGGCGCCAGGGCGCAGTGGTCGATGAACGGCTTCATGCGGATGATCGCGTTGTGACCCCAGTAGTGGGATTCACCCAGCTGCCAGAAGTGCAGGCCGGCAGTGAACAGCGGACCGTACACGCGGGTAGCGAACTGCTGCATGCGCGCATACAGGGTATCCATGCCCGACGCACGCGGCGCGGTCTGGATGATCCCGGCGTCCGGCGTCGCTTCCATCAGGCGTACCAGACTGGTCAGGCACTCGCCGCTCATCACCGAGTCGGCGTCGAGCACGACCATGTACTTGTAGTCACCGCCCCAGCGACGGCAGAAGTCGTCGAGGTTGCCGCTCTTGCGTTTCACACGGCGGCGACGGCGGCGGTAGAAGATCTTGCCAAAGCCTTTGGCTTCGCGGCAGACGTCCAGCCAGGCCTGTTGCTCGGCGACGCAGATATCGGTGTCGTTACTGTCGCTGAGGACGAAGAAGTCGAAGCGATCCAGATCACCGGTAGCGGCGACCGACTCGAAGGTGGCGCGCAGACCGGCGAATACCCGGGGCACGTCTTCGTTGCAGATCGGCATCACCAGCGCGGTACGAGCGTCTTTCGGAATCGGCTCGTTGCCGGCACTTTTGCCGGAGATACGGTATTTATCGTGACCGGTGAGCAACTCGAGGAAGCCCATCAGTGCCGTCCAGAAACCGGCCGAGACCCAGCAGAACAGAATCCCGAACAGGATCAGGATGCTGGTCTGCAGCGCATACGGCAGCACTTGCGTGGCGGTTTGCAGCAGCGGCTGGTGCAGCACTTCGTCCAGATCGACGAACGACCAGCCCTGGTACGGCATGATGCCTTTCATGTACCAGCCGGCAACGATGGTCTGACCGAGCATCAGCAGCAACAGAATGTAGCGACGGATCGAACCGACGGTACGCCAGCGCGCCGCCGGCAAGACGTTTTCGTCCTTCGGCGGCTGTGGCGGGTTGGTGCGCCCGGTGAGGCGGCGCCAGCCACGCACCAGAATATTGGTGCGCCAAGGCTCCGGCACGACTTTGGTCCGACGGATCGGCGGAGTCGCCTTCATGCTGACCCGACCGCTGGCGTCGAGCACCAGCATTTCCGCCTCTTCCAGCTCCTCGGCGGTGCTCAGGGTCAGGCGCTTGCCCACCGAAGCCTGGGCGGCTTCGGCAGGCGCGTCGAACGTCGGCGACGACAGACGCTGGTGCAGTTCGCTGAAGGACTGGCAGCCCGCGAGTTCCGCGCGCTGCTCGTCGGTCATCGGCAGATGCGCCAGATACTCGGACAGAGTCTCTGGCTGTACTTGAGAGTTACTCATCGGCAGGCAACTGATAGCTCCAGGTCTCGGTCAGGACTTCTTCAGTCGGTGCCGATTCCGGTGTGGCTGGGGCCGCGTTCGCAGCCGCTGGCTGCTTGGCGTCTTTGTTGGCCTTGTCCTTGGCATCTGCGGCTGGCTTGGCGTCGGCCTGTTTGGCCTCGGCTGCCTTGGCTTCCTTCTCGTCTTTCTCTTGTTGCTTGGCCGCGACCTTGTCCGCCTTGGCCACCGACGAGTTCGACGCCGGCACCGAAGACTTGGCCAGATCAGCGGTCACCACTGGCTGTACCAGGGCAGCGCGCATCTCGGTGGACTTGCTCGCGTCCTTGATTTTCATCCGCAGAGTCAGGCGCCAGCCCTTGGTTTCCGGGTTGTAGCGCACGCTGTTCTCGACCAGCTCGGCGTTATCGCCAACGCTGACCTGACTGCGCACGTCGGCATCCGGGGCCAGAGCCGCCAGCGATGGACCTTCGAAGTCGACCAGGTAAGCGACGCTGCCGTCCGGCTGACGGATCAGGTTCGACTGTTTGACGTCGCCGGTCGAACGCAGGGTCTGCTTGACCCAGGCGCTGTCGGGGGCGTGAATCGCCGCTTCGTCCATGGTCCAGTGCAGGCGGTAGGCGAAGTCCAGCGGCTTGCCTGGCTCCGGCATGGTTTCCGGGCTCCAGAACGCAACGATGTTGTCGTTGGTTTCGTCGGCAGTCGGAATCTCTACCAGATCAACGGTGCCCTTGCCCCACTCGCCCTTCGGCTCGATCCAGGCGCTTGGGCGCTTGTCGTAGCGATCGTCGAGGTCTTCGTAGTGGCTGAAGTCGCGGCCACGTTGCAGCAGACCGAAACCACGCGGGTTCTCGACGCTGAAGTTGCTCACGGCCAGGTGTTTCGGGTTGTTCAGCGGACGCCAGATCCACTCGCCGTTGCCGGCATGGATCGACAGACCGCTGGAGTCGTGCAGTTCACGACGGTAGTTGAGGACTTTCGACGGCTGGTTGGCGCCGAACAGGAACATGCTGGTCAACGGTGCGATGCCCAGTTTGCCGACCTTGTCACGCAGGAACATCTGCGCCTTGACGTCGACAATGGTGTCGCTGCCCGGACGCAGGATCAGGCGATAGGCACCGGTGGCGCGCGGCGAATCAAGCAGGGCGAAGATCACCAGGTGCTTGTCGCCCGGCTTCGGCTGCTGAATCCAGAACTCGCGGAAACGCGGGAATTCTTCGCCCGACGGCAGTGCGGTGTCGATCGCCAGACCACGGGCCGACAGACCGTAAGTGTGACCCTTGCCGACGACGCGGAAGTAGCTCGCGCCGAGCATGGTCATGATTTCGTCTTGTTTGTCGGCCTTGTTGATCGGGTACAGCACACGGAAACCGGCGTAGCCCAGTTGCTCGGTGGCTTTCGGATCGAACTTGAGGTCGCCGAAATCGAAGCGGGTCGGATCGTACTTGATCTCTTCGACGGTGTTCGCCGTGATTTCGTTGATTTTCACCGGCGTATCGAAGTGCATGCCCTGGTGATAGAAGGACAGCTTGAACGGTGTCTTCTGATCGGCCCACTCAGCCTTTTCGGTGAGGAAGCGGATTTTCTGATAATCCGCGAACTTCATGTCACGGAATTCGTTCGGCAGGTTGCTGCGCGGGGCTTCGAACTTCTGCCCGGCCAGCTCTTTAGCCTTGGCTGATACATCGTCAAGATTGAACGCCCAAAGCTGGCCGGCGCTGAGCAGGCACAGGAGCGCCGAGCCGGCTACCAGGGCACTTCGCATGCGTTTGGCAGACATTTTTGCTGCATTACAGGGACTAACAATCACGAGCAACCCTCGCCGAAAACAGATCAAAAAACCAACGGCCAGCTATCTATATGCCAGGTTGGCGAGCATTGTTCCGACTCCGCTGGGGCAAAATGATTCCCCAATCGGATCCAGACAAGTCTCTACCTAAGTCAAAAATGGAACAGCGAACGCTGATCCCCATAGCGCGCGATTATCTAGTAGCCCGCGTGACAACGCATCAGGGGTAACAAAGTATTTATCGCGAAAAACGCCTGTTTTCAGTCGAAAAGCCCTTGAAAAGCTGTTTCAAGCGCTTTCATGTCTGTAACAGGAAGGTTACCGGGCCATCGTTGACCAGGTGCACCTGCATATCCGCGCCGAATCTACCTGATGCCACAGTGCCATGCATCTGTTTCGCTTTGCTGAATAGATAGTCGAACAATTCCTCGCCCAATGCCGGAGGGGCCGCGGTCGAGAAACTCGGGCGCAACCCGCTCTTGGTGTCGGCAGCGAGGGTGAACTGAGAGACCAGCAGCAACCCGCCGCCCACATCCGCCAGGGACAGATTCATCTTGCCCTCAGCGTCACTGAATACCCGATAGTTAAGCAGCTTATGCAGAAGTTTGTCGGCGCTGGTACGGGTGTCGTCGGGTTCGACCGCCACCAGCACCAGCAAACCCTGATCCACCGCGCCGACTGTCTCTCCCGCAACCTCTACCCGCGCACCGCGCACGCGTTGTAAAAGCCCCTTCATGCTTCTTCGGGCGGCAGGTCGAGCAGGCGGCGGGCCATGTTGCTCGCGGCACGCACCAGCGCATCGGTGATACCCGGTTCGGACGCGGCGTGACCGGCGTCGCGAATCACCTGCAGCTCGCTGTTCGGCCAGGCCTGATGCAGCTCCCAGGCGTTGTCCAGCGGGCAGATCACGTCGTAGCGACCGTGAATGATCACCCCCGGCAGATGAGCGATCTTGCCCATGTCGCGGATCAGCTGATTTGGCTCGAGGAATGCGTTGTTGGTGAAGTAGTGACATTCGATCCGCGCGATCGACAGGGCGCGCTGCGGCTCGGAGAAACGGTCGACCACCAGCGGGTTCGGCCGCAGGGTCGCGGTGCGTCCTTCCCACGTCGACCAGGCCTTGGCCGCGTGCATCTGAGCGATCTGATCGTTACCGATCAGGCGCTTGTGGAAGGCGCTGAGCAGATCGTCGCGCTCGTCCAGCGGGATTGGCGCGATGTAGTCCTGCCAGTAATCGGGAAACAGACGGCTGGCACCGGCCTGATAGAACCACTCGATTTCCTGCGGACGGCAGAGAAAGATCCCACGCAGGATCAGACCGTGTACGCGCTCCGGGTGGTTTTGCGCGTAGGCCAGCGCCAGGGTCGAACCCCACGAACCGCCGAACAGCACCCATTTATCAATGCCCAAGTGCTTGCGGATACGCTCGAGGTCGGCGACCAGATCCCAGGTGGTGTTGTTTTCCAGGCTGGCGTGCGGGGTGGAGCGTCCGCAGCCACGCTGGTCGAAGGTGACAATGCGGTACAGGTTCGGATCGAAATAGCGACGGCTCTGCGCGTCGCAACCGGCACCCGGGCCGCCGTGGATGAACACCACCGGCAAGCCTTCCGGCGAGCCGCTTTCATCGACGTACAGCGTGTGGGTGTCATCGACAGCCAGATCGTGCCGGGCATGGGGTTTGATCTGCGGAAACAATGTCTGCATTGCGTGCTCCGTAAGGGGTCGAGGTCATCCCTGGGGGGACTTCTATTATTCTGCCGTCCGGCATCATAAACCCGATTTACGTCAATGAGCATGCCCGTACGCAGTCACAATTTTTCTGCTGCATACAAAACCTGTGGGAGCGGGCTTGCTCGCGAAAGCGCTGTGTCATTCAACGCATATGTTGCCTGATGCGCCGCCTTCGCGAGAAGGCTCGCTCCCACAGGGGTTATGCGGTGTAGTGCGACTTTGCCCAGGCCAGCAGGCCCTGCAGCAACTCCTTGAGCACCACCCGCGTCGGCTCTGCCAGATCGGCGCGGTAGCGGAACGGTACGAACTCTTCCATGTAGGTGCTCTGGCACAACTCCAGTTGCACGGCGTGGATGTTCTCGGCCGGGTTGCCGTAATGGCGGGTGATGTGGCCGCCCTTGAAGCGTCCGTTGAGCACGTGGCTGTAATGATCGTGACGGGCGCAGATGGCTTCCAGTTGCGTCGCCAATTGTGGATCGCAACTGGCGCCGTTGAAGGTGCCGAGGTTGAAATCCGGCAGTTTGCCGTCGAACAGGTGCGGAATGATCGAGCGGATCGAGTGCGCGTCGAACAGCAACGCGTAGCCGAACTCGGCCTTCAACCGCGCAAGCTCTTCCTGCAAGGTGCGGTGGTATGGCGTCCAGATCTGCTCCAGATAAGTCGCGCGCTCCTCTTTCGAAGGCTCCAGGCCTTCCTTGAACAACGGGATACCGTCAAACAGCGTCGCCGGGTACAGGCCTGTGGTGGCGCCGACATACAACGGTTTGTCATCGGACGGACGGTTAAGGTCGATGACGAACCGCGAGTATTCGGCGGCCAACGTGCTGGCGCCCAGTTCCTCGGCAAAGTCATAGAGCTGCGGAATGTGCCAGTCGGTGTCCGGCAGGCTTTTCGCGTCCGCGATGAGCCCGGCTTCGACCGCTGGCGTCAGGCGCACACCGGCATGCGGCATGCTGATCAGCAGCGGTACGCGACCTTGTTTGAAACTCAGAACCTTATCCACAACCGCTCTCCTACAGACTTGATTCGACGCCGTGACGCACGACGCATTTGTCCAGATCACCACCGAGCCAATAGGCCAGATCCGCCGGACGATCGATGTGCCAGGCGACGAAATCCGCGACCTTGCCGACTTCCAGCGAACCGTGGGTATCAGCCATGCCCAGCGCTTGCGCGGCGTGAATGGTCGCGCCGGCCAGGGCTTCTTCCGGAGTCATGCGGAAGCAGGTGCAGGCCATGTTGAGCATCAGGCGCAACGACAGCGCCGGCGAGGTGCCGGGGTTGAGGTCGCTGGCGATGGCGATCTTGACCTTGTGTTTGCGCAGGGCGTCCATCGGCGGCAGCTGGGTTTCGCGCAGGAAGTAGAACGCCCCCGGCAGCAACACCGCGACGGTGTCGGACTTGGCCATGGCGATGGCGTCGTCTTCGTCCATGAACTCCAGATGGTCGGCAGACAACGCGTGATACCGTGCGGCCAGACTGGAGCCATGCAGCGACGACAATTGCTCGGCATGCAGCTTCACCGGCAGGCCGAGTTTTTGTGCGGTGATGAACACCCGCTCGACCTGCTCCGGCGAGAACGCCAGGTACTCGCAAAACGCATCCACCGCATCGACCAGCCCTTCGGCGGCCAATGCCGGGAGCATCTCGGCGCAGATGTGCTCGATGTAGTCGTCAGCGCGATCCTTGTACTCCGGCGGCAGCGCGTGGGCGGCCAGACAGGTACTGCGCAAGCTGATCGGCAGCTCTTTTTCCAGACGACGAATGACCCGCAGGATCTTGCGTTCGCTGGCCAGGTCCAGACCGTAGCCGGACTTCATCTCGACCGTGGTCACGCCGTCGCGCATCAGACTTTTCAAGCGTTTCGCGGCGCTGGCGAACAACTCGTCTTCGCTCGCTTCACGGGTGGCGCGCACGGTGCTGGCGATGCCACCGCCCTGCGCCGCGATCTCGGCGTAGCTGACGCCTTGCAGACGCTTCTCGAATTCGCCGCTGCGGTTGCCGCCGAACACCGTGTGAGTGTGGCAGTCGATCAGGCCCGGGGTCACCCACGCGCCTTGCAGATCGTTGACCGCCGGGTATTCACCGGACGGCAGCAGATTGCGCGGACCGATCCACTCGATGTGCGCACCGGACGTCACAATGGCCGCATCCTCGATGATCGAGTAGACGCCCTGCGCCATGGTTGCGACGTGGCAGTGTTGCCAGAGGGTTTTCATCCCTTAGTCTCCACAGTATTCAAAATCGATTTCGCGAGCAGGCTCGCTCCCACAGTTGAAATGCATTCTCCTGTGGGAGCGAGCCTGCTCGCGAAGAGGCCATTACAGGCTAGGCAGCAATTTCGCCGGAACCAATTCGCTCAAGCAGCGCGAAGCCAACAACTCGGTCGCCGCATTGATGTCCGGTGCAAAGAAGCGATCCTTCTCATAGAACGGTACTTCGCGGCGCAGAATCGCCCGGGCCTGCTCCAGCTTGGCCGAGGTCTTCAGACCGTTACGCAGATCCAGCCCCTGCACCGCCGCCAGCCATTCCACCGCGAGAATCCCGCGGGTGTTCTCGGCCATTTCCCACAGGCGCTTGCCAGCGGCCGGGGCCATCGACACGTGGTCTTCCTGGTTGGCCGAGGTCGGCAGGCTGTCGACCGAATGCGGATGGGACAGCGCCTTGTTCTCGCTGGCCAGTGCCGCGGCGGTCACCTGGGCAATCATGAAGCCGGAGTTGACCCCGCCATTGGCCACCAGGAATGGCGGCAGTTGCGACATGTGCTTGTCCATCATCAGCGAGATACGGCGTTCGCTCAGCGAGCCGATTTCAGCGATGGCCAGGGCCATGTTGTCGGCGGCCATGGCCACGGGTTCGGCGTGGAAGTTGCCACCGGAAATCACATCGCCTTCAGCGGCGAACACCAACGGGTTGTCGGAGACGGCGTTGGCTTCGACCACCAGCACGTCGGCGGCCTGACGGAACTGGGTCAGGCAGGCGCCCATGACTTGTGGCTGGCAACGCAGCGAGTACGGGTCTTGAACCTTCTCGCAGTTCTGGTGCGAGTCGGAGACTTCACTGCGCTCACCGAGCAGATCGCGATACGCGGCTGCAGCATCGATCTGACCTTTCTGACCACGAGCGGCGTGAATACGTGCATCGAACGGCGAGCGCGAACCGAGCACCGCTTCAACCGTCAGACCGCCAATAGCCAGAGCACCGGCAAACAGGTCTTCACCTTCAAACAGACCGCGCAGGGCAAATGCAGTGGACACCTGAGTGCCGTTGAGCAGCGCAAGACCTTCTTTCGCCGCCAGGGTCAGCGGGGTCAGGCCGGCGACTTTCAGCGCTTCGGCGGCTTCCATCCACTCGCCCTTGTAGCGCGCCTTGCCTTCGCCCAGCAGCACCAGCGACATGTGCGCCAACGGTGCGAGGTCACCCGATGCACCCACCGAACCCTTGAGCGGAATATGCGGATAAACCTCGGCGTTGATCAGCGCGATCAGCGCGTCGATCACCACACGGCGGATGCCGGAAAAACCACGGCTGAGGCTGTTGACCTTGAGCACCATGATCAGGCGCACCAGCTCATCGCTGATCGGCTGGCCGACACCGGCGGCGTGCGACAGCACCAGCGAACGCTGCAGGTTTTCCAGGTCTTCGCTGGCGATGCGGGTCGACGCCAGCAGGCCGAAGCCGGTGTTGATGCCGTAGGCAGTGCGGTTCTCGGCGAGGATCTGCTCGACGCAGGCGACGCTGGCCTCGATCTGCGCCGCAGCGCTGTGGTCGAGGGTCACCTTGACCGGTTGCTGATAGACGTCACGCAGTTGGGCCAGGCTCAGTTGGCCGGGAATCAGGTTCAGCGCAGTCATTAAAATGCTCCTTTTGAACATTGTTATTAACTACCAGTCGCTCCGGAGCATTCCGTTATCCGTCGTTTCTCGTCTTGTGGACGATCCGCGCCTTGGCACGCTGGTATGGGTAGTTGTCAGTGCAGATTCGGTAATACGTTGTGCAGCGCATTCGGGTTTTTCAGCACGCTGGCAGCGGCGGCGATATCCGGCGCCAGCCAGCGATCCTGATCGTAGGCCGGGACGGTTTCACGCAACAGACGCCACGCCCGATCAGTGCCCGCGCCAAAGCGCTGCTCCTTGAGGAATTCAAAGGCCTGCGCCGCCAGCAGGTACTCGATGGCGAGAATCTGCGTGCAGTTTTCCAGGGCGCGGTGCAGCTTCAGTGCAGCGCTGGTGCCCATGCTCAGGTGGTCTTCCTGCAGGCCCGAGGTGACGTAGTTGTCGAGCACCGCCGGTTGCGCCAGTTGGCGATTCTCGGCACATAGCGAAGCGGCGACGTATTGCACGATCATCATTCCGGAGTTCACCCCCGGATTGGCCACCAGAAACGCCGGCAGACCGCTGACGTGCGGGTTGACCAGACGATCGAGGCGGCGCTCGGCAATCGAGCCGATTTCAGCCATGGCAATCGCCAGCAGATCCGCTGCCATCGCCACTGACTGGCCGTGCGGGTTGGCCTGCGACATCACCCGGAAGTTGTCCGGCGTGCCCAGCAGCAACGGGTTGTCGGTGCAGCCGTTGAGCTCGGCTTCCACCTGTTTTATCGCGTGTTCCAGTTGATCTCGCGCAGCGCCATGCACTTGCGGGATCGAGCGGATGCTCAGCGCATCCTGAGTACGAATGCCTTTACTGGTCGCGATCACTTCACTGCCATCGAGCAAGGCGCGCAGGTTGCTACCGACCTGCTGCATGCCGGGGTGCGGCTTGAGCGCGATGATCTCGGCATCGAACGCGGCGATCTGCCCACGCTGCGCTTCGAAACTCATGGCGCCGATCACATCGGCCCATTGCACCAGACGCGTCGCGTCGGCAATCGCCAGGCAGCTGAGGCCGGTCATGCACGGCGTACCGTTGACCAGGCACAAACCGTCTTTCGCGCCGAGTTGCACCGGTTGCAGGCCTTCTTCGGCCAGCGCCTGTTGCGCCGAAGTGATCTGCCCGCGATAGCTGACATTGCCCACGCCCAGCAGCGCGATGCCGATGTGCGCCATGTGCGTCAGGTAACCCACCGAACCTTGCGACGGAACCTGCGGGGTGATGCCGCGATTGAGCAGCGCCAGCAACGCTTCGACCACCCGCCGGTGAATGCCGGATTTGCCGTGGCTGTAGTTGTGGATTGCGGCGCAGATGATCGCGCGGGTCTGCTCATCAGGCAGCACCGGGCCGACGCCGCAGGCGTGGCTGAGCAAGGTGTTGCGTGAGAGCTGGCTGAGCTGTTCGTCCTTCAGCGAGACGTTGGACAGACCACCCAGGCCGGTGTTGACGCCATAGGCACGCTCGCCGCTTTCGACGATGCGCTGGACGATGCCCTGAGCGTTTTCGATGCGCGCCCAGGTCTCGCCGGACAGTTCCAGTTGCGCGCCGTGACGGGCGACGGCGACCACGTCCTGCCAACGCAGGGGGCTGCCGGTGATGATGATTTTTTCAGCCTGGGACATCTAAAACCTCATGCCTATTCTGTTGATACACCAACTGTGGCGAGGGAGCTTGCTCCCGCTGGACTGCGAAGCAGGCCCAAAATTTTTGCGACCGCTGCGCGCTCGAGCGGGAGCAAGCTCCCTCGCCACAAAAGCAGTCTCACCCTTAGTCGACTAAACCACCGCCGCCCGCCGCTGCACGAACCGGTCAACATACTCATCCGCCGGCGAATGCAGGATCTCTCTCGGGGTTCCGACCTGAATCAGCTTGCCGTCCTTGAGAATCGCGATGCGGTTGCCAATGCGCACGGCCTCATCGAGGTCGTGGGTGATGAAGACGATGGTCTTGTGCAGAGTCTTTTGCAGCTCCAGCAACTGGTCCTGCATCTCGGCGCGGATCAGCGGATCCAGCGCACTGAACGCTTCGTCCATCAGGATGATGTCGGTGTCCGCCGCCAAGGCGCGGGCCAGGCCGACACGCTGGCGCATGCCGCCGGAGAGCTGATGCGGGTATTTGTTTTCGTAGCCTTTGAGGCCCACGGTGTTGATCCAGTGCAGCGCACGTTCGGCGCACAGCTGTTTGCTTTCGCCGCGCACTTTCAGGCCGTAGGCGACGTTCTCGATCACGGTCTTGTGCGGCAGCAGGCCGAAGCTCTGGAACACCATGCTGATCTTGTGCCGGCGAAATTCGCGCAGCGCTTCCATGTCGTATTGCAGGATGTCCACGCCGTCGACCAGGATCGCGCCGCTGGTGGGGTCGATCAGGCGATTGAAGTGGCGCACCAGGGTCGATTTGCCGGAGCCGGACAGGCCCATGATCACGAAGATCTCGCCAGTGCCGATGCTCAGCGACAGGTCGTTGACCCCGACCACGCAACCGGTTTCGTTCAGCACCTGATCCTTGGTCTTGCCCTGGCCGACCATCGCCAGTGCGTCCTTGGCACGGTTGCCGAAAATCTTGAAGACGTTTTTGACTTCGATCTTGCTCACGGTTGCGTTATTCATTTGCTCACCTCATGCCGTGGCCGACCGTACGCCTGAGTAATACGGTCGATGACCACCGCGAGAATCACGATCGCCAGACCGGCTTCGAGGCCGCGTCCGACGTTGAGGGTCTGAATCCCCACCAGCACATCTTCACCCAGGCCACGGGCGCCGATCATCGAGGCGATCACCACCATCGACAGGGCCATCATGGTGGTCTGGTTGATCCCGGCCATGATGCTTGGCAGGGCCAGCGGCAGTTGCACGCCGAACAGTTGCTGCCAGCGGTTGGCACCGAAAGCGTTGATCGCTTCCATCACTTCCCCGTCGACCTGGCGGATGCCCAGATCGGTCAGGCGGATCAGCGGCGGCGCGGCGTAGATCACCGTGGCGAAAATCGCCGGGACCTTGCCCAGACCGAACAGCATCAGCACCGGAATCAGGTACACGAAACTCGGCATGGTCTGCATGATGTCGAGCAGCGGCATCAGCACCGAACGCAAGCGATTGCTGCGCGCCGAGAGGATCCCCAGCGGAATGCCGATCAGCACCGAAATGATCGTCGCGACCATCATCAGCGCCAGGGTCTGCATGAGTTTGTCCCACAGGCCGACAGCACCGACGAGGAACAGCAGACCGACGATGACAGCGGTGGTCAGCACTTTGCGCGTGGCGTGCCAGGCGACGACGCCGACGATCGCCAGCATCAACCACCACGGCGCCGCACGCAGCAGGCCTTCGAGGTTGACGATGGCCCACAGCAGCGTGTCCGAGATGTGGCGGAACACATCACCGTAGTTGGTGACCAGCGAATCGACCCAACCGTTGACCCAGTCGGCGATGGAAAAGGTAAAGCTTTCGGGAAACATAAGCGGCTCTCAATCAGAAATCTCAATCAAGCGATTTACGGCATATCTCCCGGCCAGCCTCACGGTTGACCGGGAGGTATCGACCTACAGCGCCGCGTCGATTTTCTTGGCTGCGTCGTCACTGACCCACGCATGCCAGACTTCAGGATGTTCCTTGAGGAAGATTTTCGCCAGTTTTGGCGACTCGATACGTTCCTTCGCCATGCGGCCCAGGTTTTGGTTCAGCAGGTCGATCGGCAGGTTGACCTTTTCCAGCACGGCCACCAGTTCCGGCGCTTGTTCGTGGAAGGTTTTCGACAGGCCGACCTTGATGCTCACGCTTTTGTCGACGCCCGGTTTTTCTTCCAGCTTGACCGCGTCGATCTGGCCCATCAGCGGGGTTGGTGACCAGTAATAGAACAGGATCGGCTCGCCACGCTTGTAGCTCGACAGCACCGCCGCATCCAGGGCCGGGCCGGTGCCCGGGCGGAAGTTGGTGTAGCTGTTTTCCAGGCCGTAGCTTTTGAGCATTTCGCTGTTGTCCAGCTCGCAGGTCCAGCCCGCCGGGCAGTTGTAGAAACGGCCCTTGGACGGCTCTTCGGCGTCTTTGAAAACGGCCGCGTATTTGCCCAGATCGGCGATGTTTTTCAGATCCGGGGCTTTTGCCTCGATCTTGCGTTTGGCGTCGCCTTCGATCACGTAGCGCGGCACGTACCAGCCTTCGATCGCGCCGACGATCGGGGCGCCGACACCGACGACCTTGCCGGCCTTCTCGGCCTTGTTCCAGACCTCGCTGCGGCCGACCCATTCTTCGGCGAACACTTGAATGTCGTTGCTGCTCAGGGCGTTCTCCATGGTGATGGAATTGCCCGGCAGGCTGTCGGTCTTGCAGTCGTAACCTTTCTCCAGCACCACTTGCAGCACGTCGGTCAGCAGCATGCCGCTTTCCCAGTTCAGACCGGCGAATTTCACCGGTTTGCCGGACTCGCACCAGCCGGCTGCCTGAGTGGCACCGGCACTGGCCAACAGGCCCATGGACAGCAGTGTGGTGAGCAGGGTCTTGTTCGATTTCATTGTTGCGACGCTCCTAATCATGAATTGGCTTACGGCAGTCAAGAGGCATCCAGCCCTGTCCACGTCCAATCAGGCCTGCGCCGCAGCGCGCCCGGCCCCACTTTTTTCAGGTGGTACAACGCTGTTCTGCTCGACCGGCAGAATCAGTTGATCAGGCACCGAGCCGTGCCATTTTTTTGCGCACACGTAATAGAGGGCAGCAGGTAGCACCAGACCGATGATCCAGGAGATATCCACGTCACCGAGGGCGGCCACCAGCGGGCCGGTGTAGAACTTGGTGGAGATGAACGGCAGTTGCACCAGCACGCCGAACACATAGACGCTGATCCCGAGCAGGTTCCAGCGCCCATAGCGACCGTTCGGATCGGCCAGCGCCGGCACGTCATAGCGCTCGCGGGTGATGCAGTAGTAGTCGACCAGGTTGATCGCGCTCCATGGCGTGAAGAACGCCAGCAGGAACAGGATGAACGACTTGAACGCACCGAGGAACGAGTGCTGACCGAGCAAGGCGATCAGGGTTGCCGCGCCGACGATCACCAGCACGAACACCAGACGCTGCATACGCGTAACGGTCAGGTGCCCTTTGAAACCACTGATGATGGTGGCGATGCACATGAAGCTGCCGTAGGAGTTCAGCGTCGAAATGGTCACCTTGCCGAAGGCGATGCTGAAGTACAGCAGCGCGGCGGTGGCACCGGTGCCGCCCAGACCGACGATGTAGGCCACTTCATGCCCGGCGAACTGGCCGTTGGCCGAAGCTGCCGCGAACACGCCGAGGACCATCGCCACCTGCGCGCCGATGACCGAACCTGCGCCAGCGGCAAAGAAGGTTTTCACCGAGGAAATCTTGCTCGGCAGGTAACGCGAATAGTCCGCCACATAAGGGCCGAACGCGATCTGCCAGGACGCCGCGAGCGACACCGCCAGCAGGAAGCTGCTCCAGCTGAAGTGACGGATCTGCAACAGTGCGCCCACGTCCACCTGGCTCAGCAGACGGCTGAACAGATACACAAAGGCAATCACGCCGATGACACTGGCAACCCGGCCGATCCAGTGGATCACCCGATAACCGAGCACCGTGACCACCACGATGACACTGGCGAACAGCAGGATGCCAACCGTGTCGCTGACGCCAAACAACTGGCCCAGCGCCTGCCCGGAAAGCACCGTACCGGTGGCGGTGAAACCCAGGTACATCAGGCACACCAGCACGATCGGGATCGCCGCGCCGTAGACGCCGAATTGCACGCGGCTGGAAATCATCTGCGGCAGGCCCAGTTTCGGCCCTTGCGCCGCATGCAGCGCCATCACGCCACCGCCCAGCAGTTGACCGATCAACAGACCGATCAACGACCAGAACACATCACCGCCCAGCACCACGGCCAGGGCCCCGGTGACAATCGCAGTGATTTGCAGATTCGCACCCATCCACAGAGTGAACTGGCTCAACAGACGACCGTGTCTTTCCGCTTCCGGGATGTAGTCGATCGAACGCCTTTCGATCAACGGTTTGTTGCCTGCACGATCGGGGGTTACAGCCATGATTCAACCTCTGTGGATTGTTATTCGAGTTCACTGAGCGTCTTGCGCGGGCGGCTTTTGGTGGGAGCGGGCTTGCTCGCGAAGGGGCCGGCACATTCGAAACATGTGCTGACTGATCCAACGCGTTCGTGAGCAAGCCCACTCCCACCAAAAGCATTTCCCACAGAATTGCGTTTATTTACCGGTAATCATCGGCAGGTTCAGCCCCTGCTCCTTGGAGCAGTCGATAGCGATCTGGTAACCGGCATCGGCGTGACGCATGACACCGGTCGCCGGGTCGTTGTGCAGCACGCGCGCAATACGCTCGGCCGCTTCGTCAGTACCGTCGCAGACAATCACCATGCCCGAGTGCTGCGAGAAGCCCATGCCCACACCACCGCCGTGGTGCAGGGAAACCCAAGTCGCGCCGCTCGCGGTGTTCAGCAGAGCGTTGAGCAGTGGCCAGTCGGACACGGCGTCGGAACCGTCCTGCATCGATTCGGTTTCGCGGTTCGGGCTGGCAACGGAGCCGGAGTCGAGGTGGTCGCGACCGATCACGATCGGTGCCGACAGCTCGCCGCTGCGCACCATTTCGTTGAACGCCAGACCGAGCTTGGCGCGCAGGCCCAGACCGACCCAGCAGATACGTGCCGGCAGCCCCTGGAAGCTGATGCGCTCGCGGGCCATGTCCAGCCAGTTGTGCAGGTGCGCGTCGTCCGGGATCAGCTCTTTGACTTTGGCGTCGGTTTTGTAGATGTCCTGCGGATCACCCGACAGCGCCGCCCAGCGGAACGGACCGATGCCACGGCAGAACAGTGGGCGGATGTAGGCCGGTACAAAGCCTGGGAAGTCGAACGCGTTCTCCACGCCTTCTTCTTGCGCCATCTGACGGATGTTGTTGCCGTAGTCGAAGGTCGGAATGCCTTGCTTCTGGAAGTCCAGCATCGCTTTGACGTGGACGGCCATCGACTGCTTGGCGGCCTTGATCACAGCGGCCGGCTCGGTCTTGGCGCGGGCGCGGTATTCGTCCCAGGTCCAGCCCGCCGGCAGGTAGCCGTTGAGTGGGTCGTGGGCGCTGGTCTGGTCGGTGACCATGTCCGGGCGCACACCGCGCTTGACCAGTTCCGGCAGAATTTCTGCCGCGTTGCCCAGCAGCGCGATCGAGATCGCCTTGCCTTCAGCGGTGTATTTGGCGATGCGCGCCAGGGCGTCGTCGAGGTCTTTGGCTTGCTCGTCGACATAACGGCTTTTCAGGCGGAAATCGATGCTCACCTGCTGGCATTCGATGTTCAGCGAGCAGGCACCGGCCAGGGTAGCGGCCAGTGGCTGAGCACCGCCCATGCCACCCAGACCTGCGGTCAGCACCCACTTGCCTTTGAGGTTGTCGTTGTAGTGCTGGCGACCAGCTTCGACGAAGGTTTCGTAGGTGCCCTGAACGATGCCCTGGCTGCCGATGTAGATCCAGCTGCCGGCGGTCATCTGGCCGTACATGGCCAGGCCTTTGGCGTCGAGTTCGTTGAAGTGTTCCCAGCTCGCCCAGTGCGGCACCAGGTTGGAGTTGGCGATCAATACGCGCGGGGCGTTGCTGTGGGTCTTGAACACGCCGACCGGTTTGCCCGATTGCACCAGCAGGGTCTCGTCGTCGTTCAGATTGGTCAGGCTTTCGACGATTTTGTCGTAGCACTCCCAATTACGCGCCGCGCGACCGATGCCACCGTAGACCACCAGCTCTTTCGGATTCTCGGCCACTTCCGGATCGAGGTTGTTCATCAGCATGCGCAGCGGCGCTTCGGTCAGCCAGCTCTTGGCGGTCAGCTTGTTGCCGCGTGCAGCGCGGATCTCGACGTCACGGTATTTAGTAGGTTTTGTGTCAGTCACGAAAAAGACTCCTCAGCGATCAATTCAAACCAACCCTGGCAGTGGGCAAGCAGCCTGCGCGCCTCAATGCGCGACAAGCGAATCAGTGGACGCTGCGGACTCATACGCATACGTCTTTACTTGTACATACAAGCATATGCAATCAAGCGGCCAACTTGCTGGAGGGGCGTTCAAGAAAAATTGCGGACAGGGCTGCAGAGCGCCTGAGACAAGGGTTGCGGCGTGAATGAAAATTTTTGCGGAGGTGTATGAGGGAAGTGTGCAGCTGTTACGAAAGTGTGGTTTTGCGCCACGCTGGGGCGTTCGGTAACAAGTTGGTGCGCCGAGGGAAACAGGATTGAAATGCAATTGTGGCGAGGGAGCTTGCTCCCGCTGGAGGCCGAAGGACTCCCATTCCGGCATTTACCGAAATGGCGCCGCTTCGCAGCCCAGCGGGAGCAAGCTCCCTCGCCAGAATGTGTTTTATATGAGCAGAAGGATCAGCGCGCAGTCAGCTCAATCACGCAGCAGCCCGCATTGACCGCCACTTCAACCAGCCCGGTGTTACTGTCCAGTTGCAGACAATCATGCCGACCCAGCTGCGCAGTGCTGTCACCGACCTGCACTTGCAGCAGCTCACTGACACTGAACACCAGCACCGTCGTCGCCGAGCTGAAAAACCGCTGCTCGCCATCCAGCCACTGCAACCGCGCGCTGTACCGCTGCGGCGCGTAGATCAGGTTGAAGTCGCGGATCGCGCCGCCGAGCAAGGTGCAGGACACCTGGCTTTCGCCGCTGAACGCAAACGGATCCAGCGGTAACAATGGGCGTGTGTCATCACCATCGACGCACAGGGTCATGCCATCGCCCTGCAGTACCGTGATCACCCGCTGGTAACCGGCAAAGGTCGAGAAACCACCGGACTCGGCAATGTCGGCAATCGACAGGCGCCAGCCGAAACCATCGAGGCCGGCACCCGCATCACGGGTAATCTCCTCGGTGCTGCCGCCGCCGTTTTTCCACGGCATGCGCGGGTAGCCTTCAGCGCGTAAAACCTTTACCTGACTCATTTATGAAAGCGTCCTTCCAGACGATGACGGGAACCTGGGTGAATCAAACGCGCGGCGGTCACCGGCTGCCGTCCCGACCACGTGCGGCGACGGATCAGCAGGCAAGGCTCGCCTTTTTCGATCTGCAGCAATTTGCACTCGGACGGCTCGGCGAGGATCGCCTCGACGACGTGCTCGCCTTCGGTCAGTGGCGCGACCTGGTTGAGATAGGCGTAAGGGGTCTGCAGGGTGAAGTCCTGCTTGAGGTATTCCGGGGCGACCAGTGCGTTGACGAAACGGTCTTCGATTTGCACCGGAATGTCGTTTTCGTAATGCACGATCAGCGAGTGGAAGACCTTCTGCCCTTCGCGCATGTCCAGCGCCAGCGCGCGCTCGGAACCGGCGGCCTCTTCTTCGAGGGTGATCACCTGGCAGGTGTGGCGATGGCCACGGGAGGCGATTTCGTCGGCGATGTTGTGCACTTCGAACAGCGCGGACTGGCTCTTCGGTTCAGCGACAAACGTACCGACACCTTGCATGCGCACCAGCAGGCCGTCGGCGGTCATCTCGCGCAGGGCGCGGTTGATGGTCATGCGGCTGAAACCGAGCTGGCTGACCAGTTCGCTTTCCGATGGCACGCGGTAGTGCGGTGGCCAGTTACCGCTGTCGATCTGCTGGGTGATCATCTGTTTGACGCGGGCGTACAAGGGCGCCGGACTGTCGCCCAGGTTCGCGGCCAACGGAGAGACTGGAGGCGGAGTCGGCACGGTTGATCCCTGTTCATTGGATGAAGGTTGCTAGCTTGCCGGAGTTTACCGGGCAGGCAAACGTCTGTATATGTATATACAAATAACACACGATGGGGTGCTGAACCATGTCCGCTTTCTTTGCCGAACGCGCGCTGCTGCCTAACGGATGGGCCAACAATGTACGTCTTGAGGTCAGCGCCGATGGCGTGCTGACCCAGATTCAGGCCGATTCCACCGCAGACGGCGCCGAACGGCTGAGCGGTCCGCTGCTGCCGGGCATGCCCAATCTGCACTCCCACGCCTTCCAGCGCGCGATGGCCGGGCTGGCGGAAGTGGCTGGTAATCCCAACGACAGTTTCTGGACCTGGCGTGACTTGATGTATCGCCTCGTCGGAAAAATCAGCCCGGAGCAGCTCGGCGTGATCGCCCGTCAGCTGTACATCGAAATGCTCAAGGCCGGTTACACCTCGGTTGCTGAATTCCACTACGTGCACCACGACAACAACGGTCAGCCGTATGCCGATCCGGCCGAACTGGCACTGCGCATCAGTCAGGCAGCGAGCGAAAGCGGCATCGGTCTGACCCTGCTGCCGGTGCTCTACAGCCATTCCGGATTCGGCGGCCAGACGCCCAATGATGGGCAGCGCCGCTTCATCAACAGCACCGAAAATTACCTGAGTCTGCAATCGCGCTTGCAGCCATTACTGGCTCAGCAAAAAGCGCAATCACTGGGTCTGTGCTTCCACTCGCTGCGCGCGGTCACCCCGCAGCAGATCAGCGAAGTGCTGGCCGCCAGCGACAAGCAGTGCCCGGTGCACATTCACATCGCCGAACAACAGAAGGAAGTCGATGACTGCCTGAGCTGGAGCGGTCGCCGTCCGCTGCAATGGCTCTACGAAAATACCGAAGTCGATCAGCGCTGGTGCCTGGTTCACGCGACCCACGCCAACCCGGAAGAAGTCACGCTGATGGCCAAAAGTCGCGCCATCGCCGGACTGTGCCTGACCACTGAAGCGAATCTGGGCGACGGGATTTTCCCGGCGGTGGATTTCCTCGCCCAGGGCGGACGCATGGGCATCGGTTCCGACAGCCATGTCTCGCTCAGCGTGGTCGAGGAATTGCGCTGGCTGGAATACGGCCAGCGTCTGCGTGATCAACGGCGTAACCGTTTGTATGGCGCGGATCAGCCGATGGTCGGACGCACATTGTATGACGCAGCGCTGGACGGCGGCGCCCAGGCTTTGGGGCAGCCAATTGGCGCGCTGCAAGTCGGCAAGCGTGCCGACTGGATCGTGCTCGATGGGAATGATCCGTATCTGGCGACGGCCAGCGGCGACGGGATCTTGAATCGCTGGCTGTTCGCTGGCGGCGATCGCCAGGTGCGCGATGTGCTGGTCAATGGTCAGTGGGTGGTGCGCGATGGCCGGCACGCGGGCGAAGAGGAAAGCGCACGCGCCTTCACCCAGGTTCTGCGCGAACTTTTAGGCTGACACAAAACAAAAATGTGGGAGCGAGCCTGCTCGCGAAAGCGGTGTATCAGCAACATTTTTGTTAACTGACACGCCCTCTTCGCGAGCAGGCTCGCTCCCACATTTGATTTGTGGTGACCTTTAGTTCGAAGTCTTGGCCATCTGCCGATCCGACGCCCGCCAGATCAGTCGCGTGGTGTCGTAACCCTGCTGACGGGCCTTGCTCAGCAGCTCCTCACGCACCACACCGTTGACGGTCGGCGTGCGCGACAGCAACCACATGTACTTGCGACTCGGGTCGCCGACGATGGCGGTCTTGTAGTCGTCGCTGACGTACAACACCCAGTATTCGCCTTTCGCCACACCCGGAATCAAGCGCGAGAACCAGGTATCGAACTCGACCCACAACTTGTCGGTCTTGCCCGGCACCTGTGGATAAGCCTTGCCTTTGGCTTCTTCCCACTGCCAGTCGGAGGTCAGGCAGCGATTGAGCACATCGACATTGCCGTCCGGTCTGAGCGAGTAATGGGCTTCGGACTGCGCGCAGTTGCGCTGGAAGTACATCGGCAGGCGCGCCAGTTCATACCAGGTGCCCTGATAACGCTTGAGATTGACACTGTGAGCCGTCTTGGGCGCCAGCGGATCTTCACCGTGGGTGGCGCAGCCGGCCAGTACCAGGCCGGCAAAAAGGACGAACAATAACCGCTTCATTATTTTTCTCCCGTGGGCGCATAGCCCCGGTTTACTTCAGGCCTTGGCCGGAAAACATCAGCACTTTGTCACCGGCGTACTGCACGCTGATAAAGCTGTTTTTATCGCCCCAGGTGCAACTGGACATGCCGAGCGCGCCCGAACAGTCGGTGGGTTTGCCGAGCAGCGTCTCAACCTCGGCCTTGGCCATGCCGGCCGAAAGCTTGGAATAGTTTTCCTGATTGACCTTGCTGCACGCGGCCAACAGCACGCAAAAAGTCAGAAGGGCGATAGATCGCAGCGACATGAAGTAACTCCTGGAGCGGAAGGGGGATGGCATGGTGCCAACCAGAAGCTTAGAAGAGAAAACCCTCATCTGGTTCCCTTCAGAAAGGGCTATTTATCGCTCCGCTCGTCTGGCATTTACCGGTAAATCAGACACTTTGTGCGGCTATTGAGCATTTCGTCGCATTTCATCAAAGACGCCTAATCTTTGGCGCGCGGCGGTCGAAATAAGAGCAGCGCAAAGCCCCCGAGTGTGGCAAATTGCCGCCCTTTCTCGACCAGCCCCTTCGCGGTAGTTCATTCGATGACCAGAAACATGAAATTCAGCCACAAGATCTTGTTGGCTGCCGCCCTAGTGGTGGCCGTTGCGTTCGCCTGTTTCATTTTGTTCAACGACTATCGACAACGCGAAGCCCTGAACAGCAGTACCGAAGCCTCGATGCAGGAACTGGGCAGCCTGACCACCAGCAACATCCAGACCTGGCTGGAAAGCCGCATCCAGTTGCTGCAATCGCTGTCGCAGCAGGTCGCCGCCGACGGCAGCGCCCCGGCCAGCCTCAAGCGCATCATCGACCTGCCCGCCTACACCGGCAATTTCCAGCTCAGCTACTTCGGCGGCGCTGACGGTGTGATGTTCTCGGTACCCGCCGGCAATCGCGCGCCGGACTACGACCCGCGCGCCCGAGGCTGGTACAAGGCAGCCAACAGCGCCCAACAGACCATCGTCACCGAACCCTACATCGCCGCCTCGTCGGGCAAACTGGTGATCACCGTCGCCACCCCGGTGCAGCGTCAGGGTCAGATGATCGGTGTGGCCGGCGCGGACATCGACCTGACCAGCGTCAGCGCGATCATCAACTCGCTCAACTTTGGTGGCCACGGCCATGCGTTCATCGTCAGCGCCGATGGCAAGATTCTGATTCACCCGGACAGC
The DNA here is from genome assembly GCF_036346455.1 of Pseudomonas sp. AM14(2022). Lineage (NCBI taxonomy): Bacteria > Pseudomonadati > Pseudomonadota > Gammaproteobacteria > Pseudomonadales > Pseudomonadaceae > Pseudomonas > Pseudomonas sp. AM14(2022). The sequence goes on along the minus strand of NZ_JAOTNY010000005.1, from coordinate 238,875 downwards.
AAACTGGTTCTGAAAACCCTCGCCGAGGCTTATCCAAACGGCGCACCGAAAGTCAGCCCGGGCCTGAAAGAAGTCGAATTCGACGGCAAGACTCAACTGATCTCGTTCACCCGCGTTAACGGCGTGCCATCGGCCGACTGGTACGTGGCGCTGGTGCTGGACAAAGACACCGCGTTCTCGATGCTCAGCGAATTCCGCACCTCGGCGCTGATCGCCATGGTGATCGCCGTGGTGATCATCATCGCCCTGCTCGGCATGCTGATCCGCGTGCTGATGCAACCGCTGCTGACCATGGGCCGCGCCATGCACGACATCGCCGAAGGTGAAGGCGACCTGACCAAACGCCTGGTGATCCACGGCCACGACGAATTTGGCGCGCTGGGTCTGTCGTTCAACCGCTTCGTCGAACGTATTCACACTTCGATCCGCGAGGTGTCCTCGGCCACCGGCCAGGTTAACGAAGTCGCCCTGCGCGTGGTTGCCGCGTCGAACTCGTCGATGTACAACTCCGACCAGCAGGCCAGTCGCACCAACAGTGTGGCCGCGGCGATCAACCAGCTCGGCGCCGCCGCTCAGGAAATCGCTCAGAACGCCGCCCTCGCCTCGCAGCACTCCAGCGATGCGCGCAGCCTGGCGGTCGACGGCCAGCAGGTTGTGGATAAAACCATCCACGCGATGCAGCAGTTGTCGGCAAAAATCAGCGACTCCTGCGGCAACATCGAAACCCTCAACAGCAACACGGTGAACATCGGGCAGATTCTGGAAGTGATCACCAGCATCTCGCAGCAGACCAACCTGCTGGCGCTAAACGCTGCCATCGAAGCGGCCCGCGCCGGTGAGGCTGGCCGTGGTTTCGCCGTGGTCGCTGACGAGGTGCGCAACCTCGCCCACCGCACTCAGGATTCGGCGCAGCAAGTGCAGAAGATGATCGAAGAACTGCAGGTCGGCGCACGCCAGGCAGTCAGCATCATGACCGAGAGCCAGCGCGAGAGCGAAAGCAGCGTCGGCATCGCCAACCAGGCCGGCGAACGCCTGGGCAGCGTGACCCAGCGCATCGGCGAAATCGACGGCATGAACCAGTCGGTGGCTACCGCGACTGAGGAGCAGACGGCTGTGGTCGAATCGATCAACGTCGACATCAACGAGATCAATACGCTGAACCAGGAAGGTGTCGAGAACCTGCAGGCGACCTTGCGCGCTTGCTCGGATCTGGAGCAACAGGCGGCGCGCTTGAAGCAGTTGGTAGGCAGCTTCAGGATCTAAGGCGCGGCCACTGGCCTCTTCGCGAGCAAGCCCGCTCCCACAGGGATCTTCGGTGTTAACACAATGTGTGTTCCACCATGAGGCACTGTGGGAGCGGGCTTGCTCGCGAAGACGGCAGCAGCCTTAACGCAAGTTTAGAATCGGGAACCTGGCCCGGCGAGAAACTCAAGTTCTTCCGCCGTCGACTCCCGCCCCAACACCGCATTGCGATGCGGAAACCGTCCAAACCGCGCAATCACTTTCTGATGCCGCTCGGCATAGTCCAGATTGTCGGCAAACACCGCCCGCTCGGCTTCCGGCTGTTCAGCCAGCAGATCGATAAAGCGCGAAACGGCTTCGTTCTGCACCGCGAGGTTTTCGCAGTGTTCGAACACCAGATAAATGAATACCCGCTGAATCGGCTTCAGTTGCCGGTCGAAGTCCGCCGCAATGCCTTGGGCGACGAGTTTCTGCGCGCGCAGATCACCGGAAAACGCTTTGGGAGTGTCGCGAAAGATCATTCGCGGCAATTGATCGAGCAGCAACACCACCGCCAACCAACCTTCCGGACGTTGCGTCCACTCGGTCAATTCGCCGGCGAGGGCCTGATCGACAAAGACCCCGAAACGCTCACGCGCTTCGAGGTCCTGGCTGTCTTTCTTGCCGAACCACAACTTGCCCTTGTCAGCCGCAATCTCGTCCGGTGATTCGGCATGTCCGAACCACCAATCGAGCAACGGCTGCCAGGGCGCAGTCATGGTTTATTCCTTGTGGTAAGCCGTGGCGCGGGCGACTTCTTCTTTTGAGCCGAGGAACACCGCTACGCGCTGGTGCAGGCCTTCCGGCTGGATGTCGAGGATACGCTGGTGACCGTCGGTGGACGCGCCGCCGGCCTGTTCCACCAGGAACGACATCGGGTTGGCTTCGTACATCAGACGCAGTTTGCCCGGCTTGGATGGCTCACGGCTGTCGCGTGGGTACATGAACAGACCGCCACGGGTCAGGATACGGTGCACATCGGCCACCATCGCCGCGACCCAGCGCATGTTGTAGTTCTTCTTCAGCGGGCCTTCTTCGCCGGCCAGCAGTTCGCTGACGTAGCGTTGCACCGGTGCTTCCCAGTGGCGCTGGTTGGACATGTTGATCGCGAATTCCTGGGTGGTTTCAGGAATGGTGATGTCTTCGTGGGTCAGTACGAAGCTGCCCATTTCGCGGTCCAGGGTGAAGCCTTTGACGCCGTCGCCCAGGGTCAGCACCAGCATGGTCTGCGGGCCGTAGATCGCGTAACCGGCGGCAACCTGCTGGGTGCCTGGCTGCAGGAAGGCTTTTTCGTTCAGCGGCTCGTTCTGGCTCAGGTATTCGTTCGGGCAACGCAGTACCGAGAAGATGGTGCCAACCGGAGCGTTGATGTCGATGTTCGACGAGCCGTCCAGTGGGTCGAATACCAACAGGTAGGCGCCTTTCGGGTATTTGCCCGGGATCTGGTAGGCATTGTCCATTTCTTCGGACGCCATGCCGGCCAGGTGACCGCCCCATTCGTTGGCTTCGAGCAGGATTTCGTTCGACAGCACGTCGAGTTTCTTCTGCACTTCGCCTTGGACGTTTTCAGTGCCCATGCTGCCCAGAACACCACCCAGGGCGCCTTTGGACACGGCGTGGCTGATTTCTTTGCAGGCACGCGCCACCACTTCGATCAGGAAGCGCAGATCGGCAGGAGTGTTATTGCTGCGGGTCTGCTCAATCAAATAGCGACTCAGGGTAACGCGGGACATGGACGGCTCCGGTGGAATGGGGGGCTAAAAACCCGCGCAGTTTACAGGGAGTCTGAAAACGTAGCGAGCGATGACGCCCGGTAACGTGCATTGGGGCGCAATTGCTTGTATCAGACGTGATCGGGTCGAGAGAGTTCAGGTACCGGATTGAGCGTAGTTCGAAACGGGACGGGTGGTGCGTGGCGCAAACGTCCGGACAGAAATCTTTGTCGGCTGACCGGACGCCTTCGCGAGCAAGCCCGCTCCCACAGTGATCGCATCCATCAGGGCTACTCGGTCAACTGTGGGAGCGGGCTTGCTCGCGAATGGCGCGCAGCGCCAGCCATTCTCAGGAATTGGTCGGCGGCTTGCGCAACAGGCTCGCCGCCATCGCCCCGAGGAACACCACACTCACCAGCAACACCGCCCACAGGCCGATTTTCTTCCAGTTGGTCTCGGCTACTGCCGCCGTAGTCGCCGGCGCAGCCTGAGTGGCAACCACCTCACCCTGCACCGTCGCCTTGCCCAGCGTCGCGAGCTTCTGCGGTTTGAAATCCGGAATCAGCGTGCTCAGCGGCAAGTTCGCGGTTTTCACCGTCGGATTGCCCAGCGCCAGGCTGTAAGGCCCGTCACCCCGTGCGAGGAAAATCACCTGGGTCGCCCGCACCGCGTACTTCAGGCTCGGTGCCTGCTCACCCAGACCGCCGCCGCGCTCGTCCACGCTCAGTTTCAACTGCTGCACAGTTTGCCCGTACAACTGCAATTCGTTTTGCACCACGTCCTGACCGTTCTGGGTCAGGCGATACAGCAAACCGTTGCTCAACGTCTGCCACGGCAGGCTGCTTTCGCGCCGGCCCGCGAGTGTGACCGGAGCCAGACTGTTCGGTTGTTTCAGCTCGACTTGCACCCGCTCGACATTCAGGCCCATCGGCAATTGCCAGATGTACTCACCGGACTTGGTGCTGTTGCCCGCCAGCGCTTGCGACCAGACCAACGGCAGCGGCACGTTACGCGGATCGCTGCTTTTCAGTTGAGCGGACGTGAGGATTGGCGCCGAGGTTGGCGCATCCCACAGCAGACGCAGATAGCGCGCCGATTGCCCCGGCAGCGCCACCTCATGCTGCTCGATGCGCTCGTCGGAAAAGGTCAGCCGTGCCACCTGCCCCTCGCCCCACGCCTGCCAATGCTGCAAATCATCACTGGCCTCGATGCTGAAACGCTGGAAGCCGTCGCGCTCGCTGGTCCAGTCGAGAATCAACTGCTGCAGCGGCGCCTTGATCGCACTGGCATCGAGCAGCCAGCCACGCAGCACTTCTTCACCAGCCTCCAGCTGAGTCGACGGTTGCACTTCCACCAGTGTGCCGGTGGTGGTCGATTGCACGCGCACGTTCGGCGCACGCTCACTGGCATCGGCGGCGTTGTACAGCGGGAACCACTTCACCTCATGCAACTGACCGTCGTCGCGAGTCTGCGCCGATTCCCGGGCCAGGGCGTAGGCCTGTGGTTCGCCGGCGGCGTTGAACACGCGCAGGTCGCTGAGATCGGTCTGGCGGGCCTGCAATTGTGCGCTCAGCGGCAGGTCGAGGCGATACCACGGGCCGTTGCCGCTCACCGTCAGCGGCACCTGCGTGGCGAAGTCCGCCGGTTTTTCCTGCGCGCCAGCAGCCATCACCACGCCCAGCGCCAACCACCCCAGATTCAGCATGCGACTCAAGATGAAACTCCTTCGGTATCCGGCACGGGTTTGTCCGCCACCGGTTCGGCTTCGACACGTTTCGGTGGCAGCGGTGCGAAATAGCCCACCACCAGCAGCAACACGCCGACGCCGATAAACGAGACGATCCGGGCCAGTCCGCCACGGTTGCTCAATTCGACAAAAATCAGCTTTGCCACCACCAGCGCAATCAACGCCGCGCCGATCAGCCACACTTCGCGCCGGTGACGCAGGTGTCCGCCGATCATCAGCCCCAACGCCATCAGGGTCCAGACGATGGACAACCCGGCCTGCACCAGCATCGATTCGAGCAGCAGATCCAGCTCGAACGGAATGCCCACCCAATGGTGCGCAGCGCGGGTCACCAGCGCGGTGCAGAAAGCGAACAGCGAAACCCCGGCGACCAGTTGTGTGGCGTACTCGGCGTAATCCTTGCGCAGGGCAAACTGCGTCACCGCATGGCGCGACCACACGTACACCCCGAACAGGGCGAACAGCAGGCCCAATTCCAGCGGGTTGATCAGCGGCACGTACGGCAGCGGTTCGGCGTTACCGTCGCTAACGCCGTTGGCCAGCCAGAACCACGCCAGCATCAGCACTGCCAGCGGCGCGGCGGCGTACAAACGATATTCCCGCGGGAACGCTGCCACCGGCCACGGCCAGTTGCGCGGAGCCGCCGCCAACAGCAGATACAGGCTCGGCAGTATCGCCCAGCCCAGCCAGCGCCAGGCGTTGTATTGCTCGGACAACAGCAGCAGACCGTAGCGCAGCTCCAGCGCCAGTACGCCGATCAGCAGCCAGCAACCCAGCACGTGCGCCGTGCTCAAGGCGCGTGCCAGTAGCATCGGCGCCAGACGCCGCAGGCTGAAGAAATGCACGGCGAACACCAATACCCACGCCAGCCAACCAAAATTCGCCGCTGGGTGATAACGCGCATGCCACGCCGCCAGCAACACCAGCCCCGCCGCCGGAATCAGCAAGGTGCAGAGCAGGCCCAGCGCCGGCCATTTCAGGCGCAGCGCCAACAGCGTCCACAGCGCCACACTCAGCGCAGCAACCAGCAGCAATAGCGGCGCCTGCAGACTCAACGGCGCAAAACGCAGCACCTCACTGACCCACGCCAACGCCCACCAACCGGCGCCCCACACCAGCAGCACTTCAGACAGGCGTTGCAAACTCAGCGCATCGAAGGCCGAGGCGTGATTGCCCAATTGCAGGCGCCAGGCACCGACCAGCGCGGCCAGCCCCAGCACCAGCGGCGTCCAGAAGCCGCCATGGGCCAACGGCCGCAGACCTTCGCTGGACAGCGGCCCGAGCAGCTCGGGGCCGGCCAACAAGAATGCCGCGCCACCGATCAACTGCAACAACAGGCCGAAAACAAAACTGACGCGCTGCTTGAGGTACAGGCTCAGCCAGATGATCAGCAGACCGCTCGCCGCCCACACCGCACTTGCGGTTTGCCACGGCAGCACGAACAGCACCGCCAGATTGATCAGCACCAACCCCGCCAGCAACACCACCGACAAGCCGCGCAGCAGCCGCACATCGCCGCGCACCATCTCGTCGCGCGCCGCCAGCAGCATCCCGCCGATCAATGCCAGACCGATCACGGATGCGCTGAGCAAACCGCTCCACCCGGCGCTGAACACGGCCGCCGAATCCTCACCTGCACCTTGCAGACGCAACAGGAACAACGCACCACCGAGCAACTGCACAGTGAACGCGGTGAACAGGAACGTGCGCGATTGCAGGCGCAGACCGACGAACAAGGTCACCAATCCGGCCAAGGCCCAACTGATCGCTGTCAGCTGAACAAAGAAAAACAACGGCGCCAGCAAATACAGGAACGTCAGGCCCAGTGCCGCCAGCACCGGCAAACCCTGGCGCTCCCACGGCGAAGCCTGTTCCGCCGAGGCTTTGCGCAATTGATAGAAACTGAACAGCAGCGCGATGCCGAGCATCAACGCCCCCAGCGGTGCGCCGTCGAGCAGGCTGCTTTCGCCAACCCGCAACTGACTGAGAAAGGCCAGCGCCGACCCCAGTTGCAGCAGCAGGGCAAACGCTCGGGCGAACGGCCGATGCTGACGCAGGCCGAGCCAGAAAATCCCCGCGCCCTCCACTGCCCACGCCGCCGAAGTCCAGCGCGCATCGAGGCCCAGCGGGATCGCCAGACTGGCGAAAATCACCCCCAGCGCCAGACAGGTTTCACCCAGCAACAAGGCGCGGCCGCCCATCAACACCCGGGCCAGGCCCATGTAGATCACGCCCAGTGCGAGTGCGCTGAACGCAGCGGCGAACTCCAGGTGCTGCACCAGCGCAAACTGCAGACCGAAGCCCACGATCGGCGGGCCGAACAGCATCGTGCCGTCGACGTAGTCGCCCTTGCGCGCCGACCAGTGCAGCAGCGCCTCGCGATCGCCGTCTGCTGGCGCATCGGGCATGTCGAGCAACTTGCGTCGGGCGAACAACAGGCCGATGCCCAGGTACATCAGGAAGAACAGAATCAGGAACGGCTCGGTGCTCCACAGCAACTCGGGCGCATAGGAGCGCAGGCCCCAGGCGAAGCCGATACCGAACGTGCCGACGAACCCGATCAGGTTAAGCAGGCGCCAGGCCTTGAACCAGGCAATGGCGAGAATGCCGGCATTGAGCAACGCGAAATAGCTGAACAGCGCGACATGGTTGCCCTCCCCGGTCGAGGTCAGGATCGGCGCGGCGAAACCGCCCAATGCTGCAGCCGCCGCCAGCCCCAGCGCATCCTGAGTGATGGCGAGAATCGCCGAGAACACCGTGACCGCCACCAGCAACCCCAGCGCGGCGGACGGATCGAGCAACGGATGCAGACGCATCGCCGCAAACACCGCCAGGTACAGCACAGCGATCCCGGTGCCCTGCAGAATCAGCGCATAACTGCTGTTGCGCGTACGCAGCCACCAGCCCAGTGCCAGCAGGGCCAACGCCGCCGCCGCGACGCCGGCATAACGCAGTTCGATCGGCACCACCATGCCCTCGGTGGCGTAGCGCAGCAGGAACGCCAGACCGAAAAACAGCAGCACCACACCAACCCGCAGCACGGTGTTGCCACCGAACAGCCAGTCACGCGCAGCGCTGATGCCACGCTCGATCAGGTTCGGGCCACGAGGTTCGGCAGGCTGTGCCGGCGCTGCTGGCTCGTCGGTAACAGCATCCAGACGCCAGACATCCGCCGGCAGCGGCTGGCTGGTTTCGCTGGCAACGGTAGACATCGGTTCGAGTTCGGGTGGCAGTTCCCAGACCAGATCCGGCGTGGGGGAGGATGATTGTTCGGCGACGATGATCGGCTCAACGATGGCGTCCGGCATCGGCGCCACGCTCGGCGGCGTGCTGCGCAAGCTGGCACCTTCAAGCAGAAACAGACGCTGCTCGACGGCTTGCAGGGCGACCTTGGCCTGTTCCAGTTGACGCTGTTGGTCGGTGGCCTGCGAGCCAAGCCGGGCGATGCGTAGCGTTTGCCCGATCGCAAGCCCGAGCAGTGCACCAAGCAGCGCGGCACTGAACGACTCATCGAGCAGCCAGCCGAGCAGCAGCCCGATCAACATGAACATCCATTGCATGGTCGATATCCCTAAGCAGCCCCAAGGCGGGGCAATCCCGACAGTTGCTTCAGTCTAGGCACAAACCCTTGTAGGAGTGAGCCTGCTCGCGATAGCGATTTGTCAGTCAACGAAGCTGTTGAATGTGACGGCGCTATCGCGAGCAGGCTCACTCCTACATTGGATCAGTGGTGACTGAACAGCCCGGTAACCGGCGCTCAGTATATCGATCCGGCCCAACAATCGTTGGGCCTTACGCACATTTGTTGCAGAAAATCACTCCAGTGCCTTCCAGATATCCGTGGCGTACTCGCGAATCGTCCGGTCGGACGAGAACCAGCCCATCCGCGCCGTGTTGAGCACCGCCGAACGCCACCAGTTGTTGGCGTCGTGCCAGTGCGCATCGACGCGTTTTTGCGCTTCCCAATAGGAATCGAAGTCAGCGCAGACCAGGAAGCGATCGTAGTCCACCAGCGAATCGATCAGCCCGGTGTAGCGCGACGTGTCATCCGGCGAGAACACACCACTGCGGATCGCTTGCAGCACGTCGCTCAAACGATGCGACGCGGCGATGTCCGGTGCAGCGCTGAACTCGTGGTTCTGCTTGCGCGCTTCAACCTGCTGCGCGCTGAGGCCGAAGATGAACATGTGCTCGGCGCCGATGCGCTCGCACATTTCCACGTTGGCACCGTCGAGGGTGCCGATGGTCAGCGCACCGTTGAGGCCGAACTTCATGTTACTGGTGCCCGAGGCTTCGAACCCGGCCGTGGAAATCTGCTCGGACAAGTCCGCCGCAGGAATGATGCTTTCCGCCAAGCTGACGTTGTAGTTGGGCAGGAACACCACTTTCAGCAAACCACGCACTGTCGGGTCGTTGTTCACTACCCGGGCGATGTCGTTGGTCAGCTTGATGATCAGTTTGGCCTGGTGATAACTGGCCGCCGCTTTACCGGCGAAGATTTTCACCCGAGGTACCCAGTCGACTTCCGGCTCGGCACGAATTGCCTGATACAGCGCCACGGTGTGCATCAGGTTGAGCAACTGGCGCTTGTATTCGTGGATCCGTTTGACCTGCACGTCGAACATCGCCGCCGGATTGACCGCGATCCCCAGCCGCTCGTGAATCAGATAGGCCAAGGCCTTTTTGCTGTGCAGGCGCTGTTCGGCGAAGGCTTTGCGGAAGGCGGGTTGCTCGGCGAACGGTTCGAGGTCGAGCAAGCGTTCTTCCGGGTTATCCAGCACTTCCGGACCGAGGGAGTCGACCAGCATCGAGGTCAGTTCGGAGTTGGCCTGGAACAGCCAGCGGCGGAAGGTGATGCCGTTGGTTTTGTTGTTGATCCGCTCCGGATAGAGTTTGTGCAGTTCGGCGAACACGGTCTTGCGCATCAACTGCGTGTGCAGCCCGGATACGCCGTTGACGCTGTGCGAACCGAGGAACGCGAGGTTGCCCATGCGCACTCGGCGACCGTTGTCTTCCTCGATCAGCGACACCGCGCGCAGCACGTCGAAATCGTGAATGCCTTTGGCGCGCAGCGAGTCGATGTGCTGGGCGTTGATCAGATAAATGATCTGCATGTGCCGCGGCAGCATGCGTTCCATCAGGCCGACCGGCCAGGTTTCCAGCGCTTCGGGCAACAGCGTGTGGTTGGTGTACGACAGGGTGTCGACGGTGACTTGCCACGCCGCATCCCAGGCCACGTCGTAGACGTCGACCAGTTGCCGCATTAATTCAGCAACGGCAATCGAAGGGTGGGTGTCGTTGAGCTGGATCGCCGCGTGATCGCCCAGGGTCAGCACCGAGGTATGCATGTTGCGATGACGACGCAGCAGATCCTGCAAGGAAGCGGCGACGAAGAAGTATTCCTGGCGCAGGCGCAGTTCCTGCCCGGCCTCAGTGCTGTCGGCCGGATAAAGCACGCGGGAAATACTTTCAGCGCGGGCGACTTCGGCGACGGCACCCAAGTGGTCACCGGCGTTGAAACGCTCCAGGTGCAGATCTTCCATGGCGCGCGCACGCCACAGGCGCAAGGTGTTGACGCTCGCCCCGCGCCAGCCGACCACCGGCGTGTCGTAGGCAATCGCGCGTACGGTTTCCGCTGGTGACCAGACCTGTTTGGTCTTGCCGCTGGCATCGGTGACGGTTTCGACGCTGCCGCCGAAGCCGATCGAGTACACCACTTCCGGACGTTCGAACTCCCACGGGTTGCCGAAATCCAGCCAGTGCTCGGTCTGTTCCTGCTGCCAGCCATCGACGATGGCCTGCCGGAACAGCCCATGCTCGTAGCGAATGCCGTAGCCGTGTCCGGCGATGCCGAGGGTCGACATGCTTTCCATGAAGCACGCCGCCAGACGTCCAAGGCCGCCGTTGCCGAGTGCCGCGTCAGGTTCCAGCAGACGGATGCGTTCGAGATCGACGCCCAGTTCGGTCAGCGCTTCACGCGCGACGTCGAGCAGGCCGAGATTGCTCAGGCTGTCGTAGAGCAAACGACCGATGAGAAATTCCAGCGAGAGGTAATACACCCGTTTCTGGCCTTTGCGGTAGATCTGCCGGGTGTGGTCCATCCAGTGTTCGACCATGTGGTCGCGCGCCGCCAGGGCAATGGCTTCGAACCAGTCATGGTCGAAAGCGTGATCCGGGTCTTTACCCACTGCATAGGTGAGCTTGGTCAGGACGGCATCGCGGAATGCGGCCACCTCTGCTTCGCGAACTAGTGGTTCTTGAGTCATCGATAGGACCTCGAGCGAGCGGGGAATTGTCTGAGCCTAGACGGTCTGACCGACGGTAGAGGCGCAGGTTCGGCAGTTTTTCCGAAGTCGGTGAGATAGCCCGGCATTAGCTTGGCGAGCGGGCTAATGAATGCAGGGGCCGTGCCGGACTGAATGGCACTTGCACGCCATTCGCAAAAATCTGGCGAAAGGTTGTTCAAAAATCCACCAGTCCCGGTATGATCGCGCGCCCTGATGCACACACGCCTGGTAACCCCCGATGATGAAGCCCAACCTGATTGCCGCCGCCGAGATCGATCGTCTCGATACGTGGGCCAAATATTCGGCCCCGATGTGCGGCTCTTGTGTCTCCAGCTGCTGCACCCTGCCGGTCGAGGTCAAGATCAAGGACCTGGTACGCATCGGCGTGGTCGACGAGTTCGAACTGGGTGATCCGCCGAAGAACATCGCCAAGCGTCTGCAAAAGGAAGGGCTGGTCGAGCGCTTCAACCAGAAGTCGGGGATCTTCACCCTGCAGCGCATGAGCAACAACGATTGCTACTACCTGGATCGTAAGAGCCGCCTGTGCACCATTTATGACAAGCGCCCGGACACTTGCCGCAACCACCCGAAGATCGGCCCGCGGCCGGGGTATTGCGCGTACAAGCCGAAAGAAGTCGAGCGGGTGCAGAATTCGCGGTCGATCGAGAAGTTCTGACCTTTCCTGAAATTTGCGGCGGCTGATCCGCCGCCTTCGCGAGCAGGCTCGCTCCCACATTGGAATGCGTTCCCCTGTGGGAGCGAGCCTGCTCGCGAAGGGGCCGGCACAAACAACGCGTAAACCCCAGACAAACAAAAACGCCCCCGGTCTCGCGACCGGGGGCGTTTTTTTCAGCCTGGGCTAAATCTTATGCCTTGGCTTTCTTGGCAGCGCGGGTACGCTCGCTTTCGTCCAGGATCTTCTTGCGAAGACGGATGGACTTAGGCGTGACTTCGCACAGCTCGTCTTCCTGGATGTATTCCAGAGCCTGTTCCAGAGTGAAGCGAACAGGTGGTACCAGAGCGATGGTTTCGTCTTTACCCGAAGCACGCATGTTGTCGAGCTTCTTGCCTTTGGTTGGGTTCACACCCAGGTCGTTGTCGCGGCTGTTCTGACCAACGATCTGACCGTTGTAGATCTCCTGGCCGTGTTCTACGAACAGCTTGCCACGAGCCTGCAGGGTTTCCAGCGAGTAGGTCAGTGCCTTGCCGGTTTCAACCGAAACCAGAACGCCGTTCTGACGGCCGGACATGTGGCCCGACTTCACTGGAGCGTAACGATCGAAGATCGAGGTCAGGATGCCCGCACCGTTGGTCAGGGTCAGGAACTGGTTACGGAAACCGATCAGACCGCGAGCAGGGATGTTGTATTCCAGACGAACACGGCCCTTGCCATCCGGCACCATGTTGCTCAGGTCGCCCTTACGCAGACCCATCTCTTCCATGACCTTGCCCTGCGATTCTTCAGGGATGTCGATGGTGACGTTTTCGAACGGTTCCTGCTTCACGCCGTCAACTTCACGGATGATCACTTCAGGACGGCCCAGGGCCAGCTCGAAGCCTTCGCGACGCATGGTTTCGATCAGTACCGAGAGGTGCAGCTCACCACGGCCGGAAACCTTGAACTTGTCAGCCGAGTCGCCTTCTTCAACGCGCAGTGCAACGTTGTACAGCAGCTCTTTGTCCAGACGATCCTTGATGTTACGGGAGGTCACGAACTTGCCTTCTTTACCGCAGAATGGCGAGTCGTTTACCTGGAAGGTCATGGAAACGGTTGGCTCATCAACGGTCAGCGGCTTCATCGCCTCGACGGTGTTGATGTCGCACAGGGTGTCGGAGATGAACAGCTCGTCGAAGCCGCTGATGCAGACGATGTCGCCAGCCGCTGCTTCTTCAACGTCAATGCGGTGCAGCCCGTGGTGACCCATCAGCTTCAGGATACGACCGTTGCGGCGCTTGCCGTCGGCGCTGATCGCGACAACCGGGGTGTTCGGCTTGACGCGACCACGAGCGATACGGCCAACACCGATAACACCCAGGAAGCTGTTGTAGTCCAGAGCGGAGATCTGCATCTGGAACGGACCGTCACGGTCAACGGCCGGAGGCGGAACGTGGTCGACAACTGCCTGGTACAGCGCAGTCATGTCTTCGCCCATGGCGGTGTGATCCAGACCGGCGATACCGTTCAGGGCCGAAGCGTAAACAACCTGGAAGTCCAGTTGTTCTTCGGTAGCACCGAGGTTGTCGAACAGGTCGAAGATCTGGTCCAGAACCCAGTCCGGACGCGCGCCTGGACGGTCAACCTTGTTGATGACCACGATTGGACGCAGGCCGGCTTCGAACGCCTTCTTGGTCACGAAACGGGTTTGCGGCATAGGGCCGTCTTGAGCGTCAACCAGCAGCAGAACGGAGTCAACCATCGACATTACGCGTTCTACTTCGCCGCCGAAGTCGGCGTGGCCCGGGGTGTCCACGATGTTGATGTGGTAGCCGTTCCAGTTGATGGCGGTGTTTTTCGCCAGAATGGTAATACCGCGCTCTTTTTCCTGGTCGTTGGAGTCCATCACGCGCTCGTCGTTGAGCTCGTTGCGCTCCAGAGTGCCGGATTGACGCAGGAGTTTGTCTACCAGGGTGGTCTTACCATGGTCAACGTGGGCAATGATGGCGATGTTACGTAGATTTTCGATCACTTGTGTATCTCGATCAGAGGATTCGGTTTGCTGACAAGTCTTGGCAGCGATTAACAGTAGTGTCCGGCATGGCCGTTACAGCTTGACGGCGGTGTCGGGGGGCCGGTGACGCAGGCCACAGGCAAACAGCCCCGGGCACTTAGCTCGGTCGATAAACGCGCACATTGGCATGCCCCTCACTGAGCAAATGGTGAGCATGCAGGCGACTCATCACGCCTTTGTCGCAATACAGCAGGTACTGGCGAGTCGGATCCAGCTCCTTGAAACGAGCGTTCACTGCGTAGAACGGCATCGTCTGTACTTCTATGCCGGCGAGTTCCAGCGGGTCATCCTCGGCCGCATCCGGGTGACGGATGTCGATGACGATCTGACCGGCCAGCGCTTCGCCGACTTCTTCGATCTGCAAATCCTGGCCCAATTCGTCGATCACTCGGTCGATCGGCACCAGCTTGGCGTTTTCGAGCGCACGCTCGAGAACCGCCATGTCGAATTCTTTCTCTTCGTGCTCAACACGGTGGCGCTTGGCGGCGGTCTTCGGATTGACCGAGATGACTCCGCAGTACTCCGGCATGTGCCGGGCGAAATCGGCGGTGCCGATCTCGTTGGCCGTGTCGATGATGTCCTGCTTGTGCGCAACGATCAGTGGACGCAGGACCAGTTTGTCGGTCACGCAGTCGATCACCGACAGGTTCGGCAGCGTCTGGCTCGATACCTGGGAGATCGCTTCGCCGGTGACCAGCGCATCGATGTGCAGCCGGTCGGCGATGGCCGACGATGCGCGCAACATCATACGCTTCAATACGACGCCCATATGACTGTTATCGACTTTGCCGAGAATTTCGCCCAACACTTCTTCGAACGGGACACTGACAAATAGCACGCGTTGCGAGCTGCCGTACTTCTTCCAGATGAAATGCGCGACTTCCATCACGCCCAATTCGTGGGCACGCCCGCCCAGATTGAAGAAGCAGAAATGCGCCATCAGGCCGCGACGCATGATCTGGTACGCGGCAACCGTCGAGTCAAAGCCGCCGGACATCAATACCAGCGTCTGCTCCAGTGCGCCGAGCGGGTAACCGCCGATGCCGTTGTGCTGGCTGTGGATGACAAACAACCGTTGGTCGCGAACTTCGATGCGAACTTCGATTTCCGGGTATTTGAGGTCGATTCCGGCCGCACCGCACTCACGACGCAGCTTGCTGCCAACGTATTTTTCGACGTCCATTGAGCTGAACGGATGCTTGCCGGCACGCTTGCAGCGCACCGAGAAAATCTTCCCGGCCAGTACATCGCCGTAGTGCTGTTTGCACTTCTCGGTGATGTCATCGAAGTCGCCCAGTGGGTATTCGTCGATCTGCAGAAAGTGCGCGACGCCGGGAGTACAAGTGAGGCGCTCGCCCATCTCTTTCAAGGCTTTGGGGTCGGTAACGCGGGTTTCCAGCTCGAGATTGTCCCACACACCGTTCACCACCACGGCCGGGTCCAGATCGCGGAGCACGGCGCGGATGTTCTTGGCCAGCTGGCGGATGAAACGCATCCGGACAGGGCGGCTTTTGATGGTGATCTCGGGGAAGACTTTTACGATTAGTTTCATGAAAACAGCGCGCGCAGGGCCAGCCGAAAAAGGGGGGCGCGGATTATAGCGGAAATTGCTCAAGGTTTAACCAGTTAATATGCAGAAGGTTTCACTTGCACCAAAACGGGTCATTTCTGATTTGAAGCGCTACATTAAGGGGCGAGATTTTCACCCTTATGGCACTTTGCGGTGCTCAAAGCGTGAAATTGGGGCAAAAAACCCATGCTGGGGCACTGGCATGCAATTTGCTCCCTTGTGAGGCAGGTTGCCTTGGCAGAGTATCTGCGCCGGCATCACCCCTATTAAGGGCATCCACTACCAAGCCCTAAGCCACCCGGAGGACACTATGTCGAAGTCGGTTCAACTCATCAAAGATCATGACGTCAAGTGGATTGATCTGCGCTTCACGGACACCAAAGGCACTCAGCACCACGTGACCATGCCGGCTCGCGATGCGCTGGAAGACGACTTCTTCGAAGTCGGCAAGATGTTCGATGGTTCCTCCATCGCTGGCTGGAAAGGCATCGAAGCCTCCGACATGATCCTGCTGCCGGACGACGATACTGCCGTTCTCGATCCGTTCACCGAAGACGCAACCCTGATCCTGGTTTGCGACATCATCGAACCGTCGACCATGCAAGGTTACGATCGCGACCCGCGCGCCATCGCTCACCGCGCCGAGGAATACCTGAAGACCACCGGTATCGGTGACACCGTCTTCGCTGGCCCAGAACCAGAATTCTTCATCTTCGACGAAGTGAAGTTCAAGTCGGACATCTCCGGCTCGATGTTCAAGATCTACTCCGAACAAGGCTCGTGGATGTCCGACCAGGACATCGAAGGCGGCAACAAAGGCCACCGTCCTGGCATCAAAGGCGGCTACTTCCCGGTTCCGCCGTTCGACCACGACCACGAAATCCGTACTGCCATGTGCAACGCACTGGAAGAGATGGGCCAGACCGTTGAAGTTCACCACCACGAAGTGGCGACTGCCGGTCAGAACGAAATCGGTGTCAAGTTCAACACCCTGGTGAAGAAAGCTGACGAAGTTCAGACTCTGAAATACGTTGTCCACAACGTTGCCGACGCATACGGCCGCACCGCGACCTTCATGCCGAAGCCACTGTACGGCGACAACGGCTCGGGCATGCACGTGCACATGTCCATCGCCAAAGACGGCAAGAACACCTTCGCGGGCGAAGGCTATGCCGGCCTGTCCGAAACCGCCCTGTACTTCATCGGCGGCATCATCAAGCACGGTAAGGCCCTGAACGGCTTCACCAACCCGGCCACCAACTCCTACAAGCGTCTGGTGCCAGGTTTTGAAGCGCCGGTGATGCTGGCCTACTCGGCTCGCAACCGTTCCGCCTCGATCCGTATTCCTTACGTCAACAGCCCGCGCGGCCGTCGTATCGAAGCCCGTTTCCCGGATCCGGCTGCCAACCCGTACCTGGCTTTCGCAGCACTGCTGATGGCCGGCCTGGACGGTATCCAGAACAAGATCCACCCAGGCGATGCCGCTGACAAAAACCTGTACGACCTGCCGCCTGAAGAGGCGAAAGAGATCCCACAAGTTTGCGGCAGCCTGAAAGAAGCCCTGGAAGAGCTGGACAAGGGCCGTGCGTTCCTGACCAAGGGCGGCGTGTTCTCCGACGACTTCATCGACGCTTACATCGCGCTGAAATCCGAAGAAGAAATCAAGGTCCGTACCTTCGTACACCCACTGGAATATGAGCTGTACTACAGCTGCTGATCCGGTAGCGCCGCGCTACGCGGCGTGACAAAAAGAGGCCTCCTTCGGGAGGCCTTTTTATTGCCCACGATTTATGAAACTACGCAAAACCCCTGTGGGAGCGGGCTTGCTCGCGAAGGCGGTGGGTCATTGACAGGGATGGCGACTGATACGCCGCCTTCGCGAGCAAGCCCACTCCCACAGGGATTTTTGGCGTCTGAATGATCTCCGGATATGTCCCGGGTTGGGCCAACCGCCGCACCTGGCCTATGCTGCACCCCATCGCTTTCTTTCCCGGTCGATTTCATGGGTCGCACCTTTCTCTACATCCTGCTGCTGATCGCCCTGCCCGCCGCCGCGCAGATCTACAAGTACACCGATGCCAATGGCAACACGGTTTACAGCGATCACTCGCCGGACGGTGTTCAGGCGCAGCCGGTCGAGTTGCCGCCACTCAACCGCGTCGAGCCACAGGCACCGAGCGCGCCAGCGCCTTCAAGCACCGACACACGCCCCGCGGCACGCAGTGCCTACGAGGTGCTGGAACTGACCGGCCTGCCCAGCGAAGAAGCGCTGCGCGCCAACAACGGCACCTTCACTGTCAATGTGCTGATCAAGCCGCGCCTGCAGGCGCCGCACCTATTAAGGCTGGTGCTGGACGACACACCTTACGGCCAGCCGAGCAACGTGCCGATCCTGCAATTGGTGAATGTCGATCGCGGCGAGCATCGTCTCGCGGTGCAGGTGATCGACGGCGAAGCGATCATCCAGCAGAGCCCGGCGGTGGTGTTCACCGTGCAGCGGGTGCACAAGCCATGAGAATTTTCTGGCTGATCCTGTGCCTGTTCGCCCTGCCCGTTTCGGCAGAGGTCTTCACCTATGTCGACGCGCAGGGCAATCGCGTCTACACCGACCAGCCGCGCGGCAACGCCAAGCGCGTACCTATCGCGACCAGCAATCGCATGTCGGCCAACCCCACGGCAGCAGCACCGATCAGCGCTGTAAAAAAGGTCGCGGAACAACCACCGTTTCACTACGACATGCTGCGCATCCTGATCCCCGAGCCGGATGCGACCCTTCGCAGCAGCGCGGGCGAGGTGATCGTCAGCGTCACCAGCGAACCGGGCCTGCAGCAGGGCCATCGCTATCGCCTGCTGCTGGACGGTCAGGCCACTGGCGAGCCGGGCCTGAGTCCGGTGTTTCCGTTGAGCAACATCGACCGCGGCAGTCACAACCTGTCGGTGGAAATCCTTGATGAGCAGGGTCGCACTGTCGAGCGCACCGCCAACCAGCCATTTCACATGCTGCGCATCTCGCTGGCGCAGAAACGCCAGGTCAAACCCTGCGTCAGCGAGGACTACGGCGTGCGCCCGGAATGTCCGCTGAAAGACAAACCCGCCGAAGAAAAAAATCCCTTCCTGCGCTTCTTCTAACGCCATTCAGCTTTACGCACTATATTGGTGCAATAGGCTGCACCGTACCCAGATTCCAACCCATTTTGGTTCGAAACTTCCCGTTCGAGCTGGCATCCTGCCACGCAAACGAGCGTCAAACGCCTGTTTCACGGGTTGAACGCTTCTTTTCGGAGCCTTGGTTTGGTTTTTGCATTTTCCGTTTAACGACGCCTGCTTCTTGCGCACGCTCCGCCCCCAAAAGAGGCTCCGATGACTATTAGCGACGCAATCCACCGTTTGCTGCTCGACAACCTGACCACCGCCACCATCCTGCTCGACGCCGAACTGCGCCTTGAGTACATGAACCCGGCGGCCGAGATGCTGCTGGCCATCAGCGGTCAGCGCAGCCATGGGCAGTTCATCAGCGAGTTGTTCACCGAGTCCACCGAGGCGCTCAACTCGCTGCGTCAGGCGGTCGAACAGGCACACCCTTTCACCAAGCGCGAAGCGATGCTCACCGCCCTCACCGGCCAGACTCTGACCGTGGACTACGCAGTGACACCGATCCTCAGCAACGGCGCGACCATGCTTCTGCTTGAGGTGCACCCACGTGATCGCCTGCTGCGGATCACCAAGGAAGAGGCGCAACTGTCCAAGCAGGAAACCAGCAAAATGCTGGTGCGTGGTCTCGCCCACGAGATCAAGAACCCGCTCGGCGGCATCCGGGGCGCCGCGCAGTTGCTGGCCCGCGAACTGCCGGAAGACAGCCTGCGCGACTACACCAACGTGATCATTGAAGAGGCCGACCGCCTGCGCAATCTGGTCGACCGCATGCTCGGCTCGAACAAGCTGCCGTCGCTGGCGCTGTGCAACGTCCACGAAGTGCTGGAGCGCGTCTGCCAACTGGTCGAAGCGGAAAGCCAGGGCTGCATCACCTTGGTGCGAGACTACGACCCGAGCATTCCCGACGTATTGATCGACCGCGAACAAATGATTCAGGCCGTACTGAACATCGTGCGCAACGCGATGCAGGCGATCAGTAGCCAGAACGAGCTGCGCCTGGGCCGCATCAGCCTGCGTACCCGGACCATGCGCCAGTTCACCATTGGCCACGTCCGCCATCGCCTGGTGACCAAAATCGAGATCATCGACAACGGCCCGGGGATCCCTGCAGAACTTCAGGAAACCATCTTCTTTCCCATGGTCAGCGGCCGCCCGGACGGTACCGGGTTGGGCCTGGCCATCACCCAGAACATCATCAGCCAGCACCAGGGCCTGATCGAGTGTGACAGCCACCCCGGCCACACCACGTTCTCGATCTTTCTGCCACTGGAACAAGGAGCCACATCGACATGAGCCGTAGTGAAACCGTGTGGATCGTCGATGACGACCGTTCTATCCGTTGGGTTCTGGAAAAGGCCTTGCAGCAGGAAGGCATGACCACGCAGAGCTTCGACAGCGCCGATGGCGTGATGAGTCGTCTGGCCCGTCAGCAGCCTGATGTGATCATTTCCGACATCCGCATGCCGGGCGCCAGTGGCCTCGACCTGCTGGCACGCATCCGCGAACAGCACCCACGGTTGCCAGTGATCATCATGACCGCGCACTCCGACCTGGACAGCGCAGTGGCCTCCTATCAGGGCGGTGCTTTCGAATACTTGCCGAAGCCATTCGACGTTGACGAGGCGGTATCGCTGGTCAAGCGCGCCAATCAGCATGCGCAAGAGCAGCAAGGCCTGGAAGTAGTGCCGGCGCTGACCCGCACCCCGGAAATCATCGGCGAAGCGCCGGCGATGCAGGAGGTGTTTCGCGCTATCGGCCGCTTGAGCCACTCCAACATCACCGTGCTGATCAACGGCGAATCCGGTACCGGTAAAGAACTGGTGGCCCACGCCCTGCACCGCCACAGCCCGCGCGCGGCCTCGCCGTTCATCGCGCTGAACATGGCGGCGATCCCGAAAGACCTGATGGAATCCGAGCTGTTCGGCCACGAGAAAGGTGCGTTCACCGGCGCGGCCAACCTGCGTCGCGGGCGCTTTGAACAGGCGGACGGCGGCACGCTGTTCCTTGATGAAATCGGCGACATGCCAGCCGATACCCAGACCCGTTTGCTGCGGGTGCTGGCGGACGGTGAGTTCTATCGCGTCGGCGGCCATGTGCCGGTCAAGGTCGACGTGCGGATCATTGCCGCGACTCACCAGAATCTGGAAACCCTGGTGCATGCCGGGAAATTCCGTGAGGACTTGTTCCACCGCCTCAACGTGATCCGCATCCACATCCCGCGCCTGTCGGACCGTCGCGAAGACATTCCGACCCTGGCCAAGCACTTCCTCAGCCGCGCCGCGCAAGAACTGGCGGTGGAGCCGAAGCTGCTGAAAAGCGAGACCGAGGAATACCTGAAGAACCTGCCATGGCCGGGCAACGTGCGGCAGCTGGAGAACACCTGCCGCTGGATCACCGTGATGGCCTCCGGACGCGAAGTGCACATCAGTGACCTGCCACCGGAACTGCTGAGCCTGCCGCAGGACTCGGCGCCAGTGACCAACTGGGAGCAGGCGCTGCGCCAGTGGGCCGATCAGGCGTTGGCCCGTGGCCAGTCGAGCCTGCTCGACAGCGCGGTACCGGCGTTCGAACGGATCATGATCGAGACTGCACTGAAGCATACGGCCGGTCGCCGTCGTGATGCGGCGGTATTGCTCGGCTGGGGGCGTAATACCCTGACGCGCAAGATCAAGGAATTGGGGATGAAAGTGGACGGTGGGGATGATGATGAGGGGGATGAGGGCTGATCAACCACGCCCTCTGTGAGAGTGGGCTTGCTCACGAAAGCGCTGTTCATGAAACGTGTCAGTGACTGACGCGACGCCTTCGCGAGCAAGCCCGCTCCCACAGTGGTCCCGCCGTGCACCAACCTAATGCACTTTGACCCGTGATCGGGCATCGCAACCTGTGCAAAAACCATCCAGGCAAGACTGAAAAACCCAGCCAGTAAAAACACCAAAGCCCCGATTTACGGGGCTTTGGTGCATTTGAGGGATTTTTCTGTTTCCAAATACTAAAACTGGCACGCCGCCTGCAATAACCCTCACAGGTGATTCGATTCACCAACCCTTTCGGGGACCTTGGTACAGGCAGGCCGGGGATTCCCCTCTTTACACCGGGTTCAAACCGCAACGCGGCGAACCCACCCTTTTGGGATCCTTGGTACAGGCAGGCCGGGGGTTCCCTCTTTACACCGGACCGACGCTCTCAGCGAAGTCCACCCCGTTTTGGGAACCCTGGTACAGGCAGGCCGGGGATTCCCGCTTTTATTGCCCCCGGAGATGGATCTCCAGCCGCCAGCGGTCATCGACCTTGCTGCCGGCCCAGTCCCCCTGCAGCGGCCGCGCCGCCAGCACCGTCAGCAACAACCCACCGTCACTCACGCGCGTTCGCCAGTTCACGTCCTTGCCGTTGAGCTTGAGCTGACCCTTTTGCGCCTTGCCCTCTGCCTGAAACAACAGGGCCACCGTGCCATCGATGATTTCACCGTGCAGCTTCGGTTCGTTGCTGAACCACACCACCAGGCCGTCACCGGTCACGTCGACCTGCTGCAGCACGCTGGGGTCCGGCGTGGTCAGGCGACCGATCATCAAGCCGACCATCACGCCGACAATCGCCAGCGAACCGATCACCCGCGGGAATAGTTTCGAACGCGGGTCGGCTTGCGGCGTAGAATGCGCGTCATCTTTACCTTCGGAGCCGTGCATGTTTCACGTCATCCTTTTTCAACCAGAAATTCCGCCGAACACCGGCAACGTTATCAGGCTGTGCGCCAACAGCGGCTGCCACCTGCATTTGATCGAACCGCTGGGTTTCGAGATGGACGACAAGCGCTTGCGCCGGGCCGGTCTCGACTACCACGAATATGCCACGTTGCAGCGCCACGCCGACCTCGCCAGTTGCCTGGAAAGCCTCGGTAACCCACGGTTGTTCGCCTTCACCACCAAGGGCTCGCGGCCGTTTCACGATGCCGCGTTCGTCCCGGGCGATGCGTTCATCTTCGGCCCGGAAAGCCGTGGCCTGCCGGCGGAAGTGCTCGACGCCCTGCCCGCCGAACAGCGCCTGCGCCTGCCGATGCGTGAAGGCTGCCGCAGCCTGAACCTGTCCAACACCGTGGCGGTGGCCGTTTACGAAGCATGGCGGCAGAACGACTTCAAATAACACCGAATAACAAATGTGGGAGCGGGCTTGCTCGCGAAGGCGTCGGATCAGATGACATTGATGTCGCCTGACACTGCGCTTTCGCGAGCAAGCCCGCTCCCACATTGGACTTGCGTCGTCGCTCAGATACTTACTGAACGGTCGGCGTCTCGCCAGCTTCCTGCATGCGCTGCAGCTCTTGCGCGTACAGGGCGTCGAAGTTCACCGGCGCCAGCATCAGGGCCGGGAAAGAACCACGGGTCACCAGGCTGTCCAGGGTCTCGCGAGCATACGGGAACAGGATGTTCGGGCAGAACGCACCCAGAGTATGGCTCATCGAAGCCGCATCGAGGTTCTTGATCAGGAAGATACCGGCCTGCTGCACTTCAGCGATGAAGGCCACTTCGTCACCGTTTTTCACGGTTACGGACAGGGTCAACACGACTTCGTAGAAATCGCCTTCCAGCTCTTTCTGACGAGTGTTCAGGTCCAGGCCGACGGTCGGGTCCCACTGCTGGCGGAAGATCGCCGGGCTTTTCGGGGCTTCGAAGGACAGATCGCGTACGTAGATGCGCTGCAAGGAGAATTGCGGTGCGGTTTCTTCTTCGCTGGCTGCAGTGTTCTGTTGGTCAGTCATCTCAGATCCTTTCTGATCTTGGGTCTTTTAGGGAGTGCTGTACGTGGGTGCAGCCGTTCAGGCCTTGAGCAGCGCGTCGAGCTTGCCGGCGCGCTCCAGGGCATACAAATCATCACAACCGCCGATGTGCTTTTCGCCGATCCAGATCTGCGGCACGGACGTGCGTCCGGCCTTCTGGCTCATGGCAGCACGAATCTGCGGCTTGCCATCGACCTTGATCTCTTCGAAGGCCACACCTTTGTTCGCGAGCAATTGCTTGGCTCGCATGCAATAAGGGCAGTAGTCGCTGGAGTAGACGATGACTTCGCTCATATCACTTCACCAGCGGCAGGTTGTCGCCTTTCCAGCTGGAGATCCCGCCGGACAGCTTGGCGGCAGTGAAGCCGGACTTCATCAGCTCGCGAGCGTGGGTGCCAGCGGTCTGGCCCAGGGCGTCGACCAGAATAATGGTCTTGGCCTTGTGCTTTTCCAGCTCGCCGGTACGCGCAGCCAGTTTGTCTTGAGGAATGTTGATCGCGCCAACGATATGGCCGGCGGCGTAATCTTTCGCCGGACGGATGTCCACCACCACGCCTGCGTCCTTGTTGACCAGTGCGGTCAGTTCGCCGGTGCTCAGGCTTTTACCGCCGCCCTGCATCGTGTGCGCCAGCAGCAGAGCCAGCAGTACGACGAAGATACCGACAAGAATGTAGTGGTTAGTGGCAAATTCAATCAGGTGAGCAACCATCGAAGGAGGTTCCAGGGCGTTAAAATGTCGGCCAGTATACACAGCCACTATGGTGGGCCAAACCCCGTCCGGCGGTGACGTGGTCGGAACTAAGCATTAAACTCGCCACTCCCTTTTCCATCGCCCTCTTCTTTATTAGCCACGAGTGGATTCCATGACTACCACGCCTAAACCTTTGGTCCTGATGATTCTCGACGGCTTCGGTCACAGTGACAGCCACGAATCCAATGCCGTGTATGCGGCGAAGAAGCCTGTGCTCGATCGTCTGTGGGCCACGGTGCCGAACGGCCTGATCTCGGGCAGCGGCATGGACGTTGGTCTGCCGGACGGCCAAATGGGCAACTCCGAAGTCGGCCACATGAACCTCGGCGCCGGGCGCGTGGTGTATCAGGACTTCACGCGCGTGACCAAAGCGATCCGCGACGGTGAGTTCTTCGACAACCCGACCATCTGCGCTGCCGTGGATAAAGCCGTGGCCGCCGGCAAAGCCGTGCATTTCATGGGTCTGCTGTCCGATGGCGGCGTGCACAGCCACCAGGATCACCTGATCGCCATGGCCGAACTGGCCTTCAAGCGCGGCGCCGAGAAAATCTACCTGCACGCCTTCCTCGACGGTCGCGACACGCCACCGAAAAGCGCCGCTTCGTCGATCGAGCTGCTCGACGCGACCTTCCAGGCGCTCGGCAAGGGCCGCATCGCCAGCCTCATCGGTCGCTACTTCGCGATGGACCGTGACAACCGTTGGGACCGCGTATCTCAGGCCTACAACCTGATCGTCGACGGCAACGCCGAATTCAACGCCGCCACCGCTCAGGAAGGCCTCGACGCCGCCTACGCCCGTGGCGAGAGCGACGAATTCGTCAAAGCCACCACCATCGGCGAGCCGGTCAAGGTCGAAGACGGCGACGCCGTGGTGTTCATGAACTTCCGCGCCGACCGCGCCCGCGAGCTGAGCCGCGTATTTGTCGAAGACGATTTCAAGGAATTCGAGCGCGCGCGCCAGCCAAAAGTGCAGTACGTGGGCTTGACCCAATACGCTGCCAGCATCCCGGCCCCTGCAGCCTTCGCTCCGGGCAGCCTGGAAAACGTGCTTGGCGACTACCTGGCAAAAAACGGCAAGACTCAGCTGCGCATCGCCGAAACCGAAAAATACGCGCACGTGACCTTCTTCTTCTCCGGCGGCCGTGAAGAACCGTTCCCGGGTGAAGAGCGCATCCTCATCCCGTCGCCGAAAGTCGCCACCTACGACCTGCAACCGGAAATGAGCGCACCCGAGGTCACCGACCGCATCGTCGACGCCATCGAGCATCAGCGTTACGACGTGATCGTGGTCAACTACGCCAACGGCGACATGGTCGGCCACAGCGGCGTGTTCGACGCTGCGGTAAAAGCCGTGGAATGCCTGGACACCTGCGTCGGGCGCATCGTCGAGGCGCTGGAAAAGGTTGGCGGCGAAGCGTTGATCACCGCCGACCACGGCAACGTCGAAAAAATGGCCGATGAAGAAACCCATCAGGCGCACACCGCGCACACCACCGAGCCGGTGCCGTTCATTTATGTCGGCAAGCGTGACCTCAAGGTCCGTGAAGGCGGCGTATTGGCGGACGTCGCGCCGACCATGCTGATGCTGTTGGGCCTGGAGAAACCGGCGGAAATGACTGGTACCTCGATTCTGGTCTGACCGAATCCATCAAACGCCGCAAAACCCTGTAGGAGTGAGCCTGCTCGCGATAGCAATCTGACAGTCAACTACTCTGTTGAATGTGAGAACGCCATCGCGAGCAGGCTCACTCCTACATTGGTTTATGGTGGTTTCAAAGATTATTTGATGCTGTATCTCCAGCCAGTTATCACACAAGCCCAATTGGGCGTTTTTTTTGCAGCCTCGGGCGGGCATACTAGGCCGTCCATTACCCTGGTGCCGCCCGCCTCTATGCTCCGCGTCCTGATCGCCCTCGCTCTGACCTGCCTGCTCCAACCGGCCTTCGCTGACGAGCGCGCGCAAACCCAACAGCAGTTGGATGCCACGCGTCAGGACATTGCCGAGCTGAAAAAGCTGCTGGGCAAGCTGCAGGAAGAAAAATCCGGTGTGCAGAAAGAGCTCAAGGGCACTGAAACCGAGATGGGCAAGCTCGAGAAGCAGGTCGATGCCCTGCAGAAAGAGCTGAAGAAGAGCGAATCCGAGCTGCAGCGGCTCGATGCGGAGAAAAAAAAACTCCAGAGCGCGCGCACTGAACAGCAGCGACTGATCGCCATCCAGGCCCGCGCGGCCTACCAGAATGGCCGTCAGGAATACCTCAAGCTGCTGCTCAATCAGCAGAATCCCGAGAAATTCGCCCGCACCCTCACCTATTACGATTACCTGAGCCAGGCCCGCCTGGAGCAGTTGAAGAACTTCAACGAAACCCTGCGCCAACTGGCCAATGTCGAAAAAGACATCGCCATGCAGCAGGCGCAATTGCTGGTACAGAAAAGCAGCCTCGACACCCAGCGCGACGAGCTGGAAAAGGTCCGCAAGGAACGCCAGCAAGTCCTCGCCAAGCTCAACGATGACGTGAAAGCCCGCGACCAGAAACTGGCCGCCCGCGAGCAGGATCAGGCAGACCTGTCTAAAGTCCTTAAAACCATTGAAGAAACCCTGGCCCGTCAGGCCCGTGAGGCAGAAGAAGCGCGGCAGAAAGCGCTGATCGCCCAGCAGGAAGCGGAAAAAAAGCGTTTGCGTGAGGCGCAGGCTGACAACAGCGACGCCCCACGAAAACCCGTCAAATCACCCCCCGGCGCACTGGTGTCCAGCAGCGGCGAGACCTTCGGTGGCCCTTTTGCTGCAACCCGGGGAAAACTTCCGTGGCCGGTTGATGGTCGATTGCTGGCACGCTTCGGCGAAAGCCGTGGCGACGATGCCCGTACCAAGTGGGATGGCGTGATGATCAGCGCCGCTGCCGGCAGCCAAGTGCATGCCGTGCATGGCGGGCGCGTGGTTTTCGCCGACTGGTTGCGTGGCGCCGGGCTGCTGGTGATCCTTGATCACGGCAATGGTTATCTGAGTCTTTACGGTCACAACCAGACACTGCTCAAGTCGGCCGGTGACGTGGTAAAAGCCGGTGAGTCGATCTCCACTGTGGGTAACAGTGGCGGTCAGGACACACCAGCGCTGTATTTCGCAATTCGTCAGCAGGGTCACCCGAGTGATCCGGCGCAATGGTGTCACGCGCAAGGATAAGCGCGTCGCCTAATTCAGGAGTTCGTTCGACATGCTGCATTTGTCCCGCCTTACCTCGCTGGCCCTGACGATCGCTCTGGTGATCGGCGCGCCTCTGGCGTTCGCCGCTCAACCGGCCCCGGCCGTCGCTCCGGCAGGCACTGCCGCGACCGCCAAGGCCCCGTTGCCGCTGGAAGAGTTGCGCACCTTTGCCGAGGTCATGGACCGGATCAAGGCGGCGTATGTCGAGCCGGTGGATGACAAGACCCTGCTGGAAAACGCGATCAAGGGCATGCTCAGCAACCTCGATCCGCACTCCGCGTATCTCGGCCCTGAAGACTTCACCGAACTGCAGGAAAGCACCAGCGGCGAATTCGGCGGCCTGGGCATCGAAGTCGGCTCCGAAGACGGCTTCATCAAGGTCGTCTCGCCGATCGACGACACCCCGGCGTCGAAGGCCGGCATCCAGGCCGGTGATTTCATCGTCAAGATCAACGGTGCGCCAACTCGCGGCCAGACCATGACCGAAGCCGTGGACAAGATGCGCGGCAAGATCGGCCAGAAGATCACCCTGACCCTGGTGCGCGACGGTGGCACGCCGTTCGATGTGACCCTGGCCCGCGCCGTGATTCAGGTGAAGAGCGTCAAGGCGCAACTGCTGGAGTCGGGCTACGGCTACATCCGCATCACCCAGTTCCAGGTCAAGACCGGCGAGGAGGTCTCCAAGGCTCTGGCCAAGTTGCGCAAGGACAACGGCAAGAAGCTCAACGGCATCATCCTCGACCTGCGCAACAACCCGGGCGGCGTGTTGCAGGCGGCAGTGGAAGTGGTCGACCACTTCATCAAGAAAGGCCTGATCGTCTATACCAAAGGCCGGATCGCCAACTCCGAACTGCGCTTCTCCGCCACCGGCAAGGACGAAAGCGAAGCGGTGCCGATGGTCGTGCTGATCAACGGTGGCAGCGCCTCGGCTTCGGAAATCGTCGCCGGCGCCCTGCAGGATCAGAAACGCGCGGTAGTCATGGGCACCACCAGTTTCGGCAAAGGCTCGGTGCAAACCGTGCTGCCGCTGAACAACGACCGCGCGCTGAAGATCACCACGGCACTGTACTTCACGCCGAACGGCCGCTCGATCCAGGCCCAGGGCATCGTTCCGGACATCGAAGTGCGCAAGGCCAAGATCACCAACGAAGCGGACGGCGACTACTTCAAGGAAGCCGACCTGCAAGGCCACCTGGGCAACGGCAACGGCGGCGCGGACAAGCCGACCGGTTCCGGCACCAAGGCCAAGGCCATGCCGCAGGATGACGATTACCAGTTGGCCCAGGCCCTGAGCCTGCTTAAGGGCTTGAGCATCACGTCCGGCCGTTGAGGATGTCTTTGCGTTTGCTCTTCGTCCTGCTGTGCTGTCTGGCGGGTGCTGCTCACGCAGAACCCGCCAGGACGCCACCGCCAAAAGCCTACCTGACGCTGATCATCGACGACCTGGGGCAGAACCTGCCCCGGGATCGCCGTGTGCTGGCCCTGCCCGGCCCGGTGACCACGGCGATCATGCCCGACACCCCGCACGCCACTGAATTCGCCCGCGAAGCCCATCGCGCCGGCAAGATCGTGATCCTGCATATGCCCATGGACCCGGCCACCGGCCCGTATGCCTGGCATCCCGAGTTGCCGCTCGAGGAACTGCAAAAGCGCCTCGACGCCGCCTTCAAAATGGTTCCCTACACGGCGGGCATCAACAACCACATGGGCAGTCGCATGACAGCCCAGCCGGTGGCGATGGCGTGGCTGATGGGCGAGTTGCAGCGTCGGCACAAGTTCTTCGTCGACAGCCGCACCAGCGCGCAGACCGTGGCGGCGCAGCAAGCACAGAAGATCGATCTGGCGAGTGTTTCGCGCGATGTGTTTCTCGATGACGAACGCACCGAAGCCGCCATTTTCAACCAGCTGCAGGCGGCGATCAGCCTGGCCCGCAAGCAGGGCTCGGCCGTGATGATCGGCCACCCTTACCCGCAGACGCTGGCGGTGCTGGAACGTGAATTGCCGAAGCTCAAGGCGCAAGGCATCGAGTGGATCGATATCAAGCAGATGATCAGCGTGCGGAGTAACAAAGCGACAGCTGCACACGGGAAAAATGGAATTTATCGTTAAGCTATCAACTGATTAAATTCTTATAAGCCTCTACGTCCAAAATAAGCAGCAATAACTTATAGAACCGACTCAAGCCTAACTGTCTTATTCTGCGCCAGTCTTGCACCCATATATTAGCCAAGGACTGGCCATGAACTTTAAATATATCCCCCCAAGCTTTTTATTACTGACTGCCTTCTCACTTCCTGCCTGTTCCAGTCCTGTCGATTTCGGCAAGGGCGCTGAAAACTTCTCACCGTCGCGACACCTGACTAACAAAGATGGCGAAAATAACCACTGGATGGGGATCGGCGAGTACAAAAGCCGCGAGCACGGTTCCTGCACCGCCTTCCTGATCGATACAAACAGCTCTCGACCGTCCGATTCCGCCTATGCACTCACCAGTGCCCACTGCGTGGGCAAGGAAAACGGGGTCATGCGAATAGATGATCCTATCGAAGCCAGCATTACCTTCAACAACTTCATCGATACGACTGCTGCCTCCAGGACTGCGCCTGTGAGGAAAGTAGCCTGGAGCAGTATTCAGGGTGTCGACCTGGCTCTGTTGGAGCTTGGAGTGTCGCAGGGCGAACTTCTGGCACAGGGCATCACGCCCATGAAACTGGCCCGGCAGGCGCCGGCAGAAGATAGCGACATTCTGATTGTGCACAAACCCGTTGGTGCTCCATTACAAATGTCAGCCTGCACCCACATGCCCTCCCCGGCGATTTTCGAAAAGCCCTGGGTTTGGCGGCATACCGTCAGCAACCAATGCAAAGATATTGCTGCCGGCAGCTCGGGGAGTCCGGTCATCGTTCGAGCGACCAACGAGGTCTACGGCGTCCTTGGAACCTTGGCTCACCATCTGACGCCGCTGCCTGGATACGGTCAGATGCCGAACGGCAGTTACGGCAGTCCCGTCTCGGTTTTCAACGGCTGCTTTATCGATGGCAAACTCGATACGGATCCGCAGGTGTGCGAGTTATTTCCAGTGGCCTCTATCAGAATGCCTGCCCAACTGCCAACGCATGCAAAGATCAGCATAAACGCTCAGGGTAACTACGTTTATCCAGAGTGGAACTTTGAAATAACCGCCAGCACCCGGTTTATCCGAACCAAACGTACGCCTGACCCGGTCGATTGCGAAGTTCCGCAAGGCTACGGCCAGCCAATCACCACCGGCACTGCGCCCACTCGATTAAATGTTCCGATGGGACCTGAAACCGGGCCTAGCAACCTTTGCATCATCGCCACAAACAGTACTGAGGACATATTACCCGCAGGCACTTATCGCAGTGCCGTCACTGTTCCCACTTATCTGGTTGATGCGGGCCCGACGCCTGTTCCGACCATAGAGACTTCGTTTAACAAAGAGATAAACAGGGCACTGATTCTGTGGCCGGAACGCAAGAACGAGGGTCTTGATCGATACGAGGTAAAAGGCGGCCTTGCTGAAAAAGTCAGTTGCGAAGACCAGCAGGGTTATAGGCATGTGACCTCCAATTGGCTACGCCCGCAAAGCAACTTCCCCCTCAAACTCTGCGTTTACGCTGTCGACCCCAACAATCAGCGCTCAGAATTGAAGGAATACATCCTGGAATGGGAAGCGCTCGAAAACAGCGCCCCCTGAGCTGATCAGTGACGTCGGCCTTGTGCTTCTGCATCAATAGGCAAAACAGCAGCGCAAGGCTGCCCATGGCAAGGAACGGTTTTTTTGGAAATAACTGGTCACGACGTCATACATAGTTACCGCCAGAGACCGGTTGCGATTACCGATAGTGAGACCTGCAACGGGTCGCGACTCCCTTGAGTCGCCGTTCAACTATCAGGAGTGACCATGACCATTCATGACCAGGCCGCAGCGCCATCCAGGCAAATCGAGCCGATCCGCCACGACAATCTGCTGATCCATTTCACCACGGAATTTCACCGCATCTGGGACAGCACCGGCTCACGGGCTAAACCCGCGGCCTTCTGGCGCCCGACTCCGGCTCCGGATGTATTGCCGGGCTATTTCCCGCTCGGCGACGTGTTCGTCGCCGGGCACGACAACATTAACGGCAGCACCGTGGTAGCTGTGGTTTGCGAAGGCGATGCACCCAGTGCAGATCCGGCCAGGGGCCCGGCATTAAGGCGCCCGGAGGATTTCGAGCTGATCTGGAAAGATTCCGGCTCAGGCTCGAAGAAAGACGGGGCCGTATGGCGACCGATCGCCCCGCAAGGTTATGTGGCCATGGGCGCGGTCTGCTCCAATGATCACGAAAAACCTTCACTCAACGCGGTTCGCTGTGTACGCGCCGATCTGGTGATCGCCTCGGACGTTGGCGAACTGATCTGGAATGACAGGGGTAGCGGCGCCAAGCAGAGCTTCAGTGCATGGAGTGTCATACCACCCAATGCACCGCCGGGAGAGATTCATTTCGCACCGGGAACATTTGTTGCGGCCAGCAGTTTCAACCGGCCAGAGGGCAATGTCGGTGCCTATTCACTAAGCATGCAGATCGCGCCGCTGATCCAGTCACCGCCACAGCTACCAACGCTCTCCGCAGCGCAAGCCCCAGAAACCAAAGGCGCGGCCACGCTCTCCCAAGTCATCAAGCTGCCATGGTTCGTGGTCAAGGATGACTTGTCGCCAATTGATCAATTACGCACCACGCCTTTTTATCGCCTGGAAAGAACCGACCAGTACTATTTGGTTGGGAGCGGACACAACACAGGCGAGGAAGCACGGGCTTTCAAGTGGACTGCGCAGCGGCTGCAGAATCCGAAGACGCTGCGTCTGTTCACTCAACTTACCGCGATCAGTTTTGTGAGCCCGTGGGCAACGAAGGCAGACGCTCCTGTGTCACTCCCATTCTCGGCAAGACTGGACAGCCAGTTCACTCACAGCGAGACGTCAACCAGTGGCTGGCAGACTCCATTTGTTACCCATGTGATCGCGATGGCCGGCAAAGGCAAATTCGTCGCGGTTTATCAGCTGGAGAGTTTCTACGAGCTGCGTCGTGCTGACGGCTCGCAAGCGGGGATCAATCTGGCTTACACCCAGAACGATAACCTGAGTCTGCTGCAGTTTCCGCCGCAAGAATGCACCCACCAGGCAACAGACAAGTCGTTGCCGACGGCTACAGATAGCGCCCCATGATCTCGTCGACAACCCCGTCCTTGCGCATTTGATCCAGCGCCGCCTGCAGCCTGGCGACCGTTGCGTCCGACACATCCTTGTTCAGCGCCAGATATAACTCGGCGCTGTTGAAGCGCAACACGGTCTTGAGTCCAGTGACCCCGTCCTGCCGCGCCAGATAGCGCCCGGCAGGATCACCCGTGGCCCACAGGTCGATCTGGCCATTGACCAGTTTTTTCGCGTTGTCCTGATCGCGCAGCACGACCATAGGCTTCAAGCCCTGTTTGGTCAGCGTCTCGGCAATCGCGTCGCCCTTGTAGGCGCCGATCTTGTATTTGCGCGCATCGTTGAGGGTGTCGAGGGTGATTTTGCTGTCGGCCCTGGCCAACATGATCCAGTCGTCCGGACCGATCGGGCCGACCCATTTGAAGAGTTTTTCGCGATCCGGCAGGCGGGCCATCACGAAGGCGCCGTAACCGGGGTTTTCCAGCGCCAGTTTGTAGACGCGCTCCCATGGGAAGCGCAGCGTCAGGCTATAGGTGAGCCCGGCGCGCTTGAACATTTCGCGGACGATGTCGGCGGCAATGCCGTTGATGTTCTCGCCCTTGGCGAAATTCTTGCCGTCTTTCGCCATGTTGTAGGGCGGAAAGTTTTCGGTGAGGAGCACCAGATCGGTGTCGGGACTGTTTTCGGCCCGCGCCGTGATGAGCAGCAACACAGAGGCACTGGCGAGAACAAGAAGCAGGCGTTTGATCATGTCGGGCTACCGGAATCCATGGCGTGCCCAAGAGTGCCTTGGGTACGCCATGCTGTCCACTGGCCTGTACGGTTTAGCGCATCACGATGCCGCGTTTGGCCATGTACGCTTTCGCTTCCTGCACAGTGTATTCGCCGAAGTGGAAAATACTCGCCGCCAGTACCGCGCTGGCGTGGCCTTCAAGGATGCCGTCGGCCAGATGCTGCAGGTTGCCGACGCCGCCGGAAGCGATCACCGGAATGCCCAGCGCATCGCTGATCGCGCGAGTCACGCCGAGGTCGAAACCATTTTTCATGCCGTCCTGATCCATGCTGGTCAGCAGGATCTCGCCGGCACCCAGGCCTTCCATCTTCTTCGCCCACTCGACGGCGTCGAGGCCGGTCGGCTTGCGCCCGCCGTGGGTGAAGATTTCCCAGCGCGGGGTTTCGCCCGGGCCGGAGACCTTCTTCGCGTCGATGGCGACGACGATGCACTGCGAGCCGAAATGCTGCGCCGCTTCGCCAACAAACTCCGGATTGAACACCGCTGCGGTGTTGATCGAAACCTTGTCCGCACCAGCGTTGAGCAGGTTGCGAATGTCCTGCACGGTGCGCACGCCGCCGCCTACGGTCAACGGAATGAACACCTGGCTGGCCATGCGCTCGACGGTATGCAGCGTGGTATCGCGGCCATCGACGCTGGCGGTGATGTCGAGAAAGGTAATCTCGTCGGCACCCTGCTCGTCATAACGACGGGCGATTTCCACCGGGTCGCCGGCGTCGCGGATGTTCTCGAACTTCACACCTTTGACGACCCGGCCGTTGTCCACGTCCAGGCAAGGGATGATGCGTTTGGCCAGCGCCATGGTCAGTCCTCAGCCTTGGTACGCATCGCAGAAAGCTTGCGCTTCGGCGACGTCGAGGGTGCCTTCGTAGATCGCCCGGCCAGTGATTGCACCGATGATGCCCGGCGCCTTGGCGTCGAGCAGCGACTTGATGTCACCCAGATTGTGGATACCGCCGGACGCGATCACCGGGATCTTCGTCGCTGCCGCCAGTGCAGCGGTGAACGGTACGTTGCAGCCCTGCATCATGCCGTCTTTGGCGATGTCGGTATAAACAATCGACGAGACGCCGTCGGCTTCAAACTGCTTGGCCAGGTCGATGACCTGCACGGTGCTGATTTCAGCCCAGCCGTCGGTGGCGACGAACCCGTCTTTGGCATCCAGGCCAACAATGATCTTGCCCGGGAACGCGCGGCAGGCCTCAGCGACGAACGCCGGATCTTTAACGGCTTTGGTGCCGATGATCACGTAGCTGACGCCCGCCTTGACGTAGTGCTCGATGGTTTCCAGCGAGCGGATACCGCCACCGATCTGGATCGGCAGGTTCGGGTAGCGTTTGGCGATCGCGGTCACCACTTCACCGTTGACCGGCTGGCCTTCGAACGCGCCGTTCAGATCGACCAGATGCAGACGGCGGCAACCGCCCTCCACCCACTTGGCAGCCATGCTCACCGGGTCATCGGAGAACACTGTGGAATCTTCCATGCGGCCCTGGCGCAGACGTACGCAGGCACCGTCCTTGAGATCGATAGCGGGAATAATCAGCATCTGGCAAACCTTCAAATTTGAATGTTCAGCTTGGCTCGGAAATCAGTTTTTCTCGAGCGCCCACAGGTCGCTTTCGATGCTTTCAAACCGCTCTTTGAGGTGGGTCTGCACATCGAAAATCGCCCTGTTGTAATAGTGCGGAGCAATTTCGCGGGTAAACAGCTCAAGAATTTCCGCCGCTTCGAACGAACCCAGGTCAAGTTCGAACCGATCCTCCATGAACCGCTGGATCTTGCGGTTGGCCTCGTTCTCCTGTTCGGGAGTGAGGGTCAGGATCGGCGGTTTGGACTTCTTGGCAGCCATTTACCAGCGACCGTCCCACGCGGCGAAGTTCTGCAGCAATTGCAGGCCATGGGTATGGCTCTTCTCCGGGTGGAATTGCACGGCGAAACGCGAGCCTTCGGCCAGCGCGGCAGCGAAATCGACTCCGTAATGACCGCTACCGACTACCTGCCGCGCATTGGCGGCAGCGATGTAGTAGCTGTGCACGAAGTAGAAACGCGCCATGTCCGGAATGTCGTGCCACAGCGGGTGACTGACCTTCTGCTGCACTTCGTTCCAGCCCATGTGCGGGACTTTCAGGTGCTCGCCGTCTTCATGCAGGTCTTTGCCGAAGAACTTCACGGCGCCCGGGAACAGGCCGATGCAGTCGACGCCGTCGTTCTCTTCGCTGCTGTCGAGCAGGGCTTGCATGCCGACGCAGATGCCGAGGAACGGACGATCCTGGCTGACTTCACGCACCAGTGCGTCGAAACCGAGACGACGGATCTCCGCCATGCAATCGCGAATCGCACCAACGCCGGGGAACACCACGCGGTCGGCTTCGCGGATCACGTCGGCATCGCTGGTGATCAGCACCTTGCCGGCGCCAACGTGCTCGAGGGCCTTGGCGACCGAGTGCAGGTTGCCCATGCCGTAGTCGATAACTGCAACCGTCTGCATTACAGAACGCCTTTGGTCGATGGCATTTGCCCGGCCATGCGCTCATCCAGCTCAACGGCCATGCGCAGCGCGCGGCCGAAAGCCTTGAACACGGTTTCGATCTGGTGGTGGGTGTTGGTGCCACGCAGGTTGTCGATGTGCAGGCTGACCAAGGCGTGGTTGACGAAGCCCTGGAAGAATTCCTGGAACAGGTCGACGTCGAAGCCGCCCACGGTGGCGCGGGTGTATGGCACGTGCATCTGCAGGCCTGGACGGCCGGAGAAGTCGATCACCACGCGCGATAGCGCTTCATCGAGCGGCACGTAGGCGTGGCCGTAGCGACGGATGCCTTTCTTGTCGCCGATGGCTTTGGCGAAGGCCTGGCCGAGGGTGATACCGACGTCTTCCACGGTATGGTGGTCGTCGATATGCAGATCGCCCTTGCATTCAATATCCAGGTCGATCAACCCGTGACGGGCGATCTGATCCAGCATGTGCTCAAGAAAAGGAACACCGATATCGAATCGGGCCTTTCCGGTGCCATCAAGGTTGATCGAGGCTTTGATCTGGGTTTCCAGAGTGTCGCGCTCGACAGACGCCTTACGTTCGGCCATCACCAGCTCCGCAAAATCATTGGGCGAAAAAGGCAGCCATTATAGGCACGCGAGGCCGAAACAGAAACACGCGACGTGAGATGGCTGACGGATAGAACGCCCGGCTGTCGCGGGTAGACATGTCCATACAAGCCATTACAGCCACCCCGAAAACAAATGTAGGAGTGAGCCTGCTCGCGATGAGGGCGTGACAGCCAACATTTCCGTGACTGTCAGACCGCTATCGCGAGCAGGGCTCACTCCTACAGGGGTACTACGTTTTGCTTAGTGAAACAGTACCGCCGTCTTCTGCAGGGTCACCCACACGCCCCACGCCAACGGAATACCCACCACCAGCCATGCAGCGATTGCCAGCGGCTTGCTGCCCGGTGCGGCTTTCCACTCCAGCACGGTGCTGGCATCAGCACCTTTGTCGTGACCCAGCGCCTGTTCGGCGGCCAGTTCAGCGTCGGTCATGAAGTACTTGTCGGCCACCGGACGCACCATCAGGTTGCACAGGAAACCCAGCACCAGCAGGCCGGCGAGGATGTACAGGGTGATGTCGTAAGCGGCAGCGCGTTCAACGCCGATGCTCAACTGATACTCACGCAGGTAGTTCACCAGCACCGGACCGAGCACCCCGGCCGCAGCCCAGGCAGTCAGCAGACGACCGTGGATCGCACCGACCATTTGCGTGCCGAACAGGTCGGCCAGATACGCTGGAACAGTCGCAAAACCACCGCCGTACATCGACAGGATGATGCAGAACGCCGCCACGAACAGCGCTACGTTGCCCAGATGGCCCATGTTCGGAATCAATGCGTACAGGGCAAAACCGAGGGCGAAGAACACGAAGTAGGTGTTTTTGCGCCCCAGGTAGTCCGAGAACGAAGCCCAGAAGAAGCGGCCACCGATGTTGAACAGGCTCAGCAGACCGGTGAAGCCGGCAGCGATCGCAGCGATCGAAGCCAGTTGCCCGGCGTCCAGTTGACCGAACGGCACGTCAACGCCCAGCAGCTTGCCGCCGAACACTTCCTGCAGCAATGGCGAGGCCATGCCGAGGATGCCGATACCGGCCGACACGTTCAGGCACAGCACCAGCCACACCAGACGGAACTGCGGGGTTTTCCACGCCACATTCACGTGCACGTGACGGTGAGTGATCATCGCGTTCGACGCTTTCTTCGCTGGAGCGGTCCAGCCTTCAGGCTTCCAGCCGGTTGGCGGCACACGGTAAGCCAGGGCGCCACCGATCATGAACACGAAGTAGATCGCCGCCATGGCCACGAAGCTCTGCCACACGCCGACACCGGCAGGCGAAGCGAAGTGGCTCATCAGCGCAGTGGCCAACGGTGCACCGACCATCGCGCCGCCACCGAAGCCCATGATCGCCATGCCGGTCGCCATGCCGCGCTTGTCCGGGAACCACTTGATCAGGGTCGAGACCGGCGAAATGTAGCCCAGGCCCAGACCGATACCACCGATCACCCCGGAGCCGATCCACATCAGCCAGATCTGGTGGGTATAAATCCCCAGTGCCGAGATCAGCAGACCGCCGCACCAGCACAATGCCGACACAACGCCAGCCTTGCGTGGCCCGGCGTGTTCCAGCCAGCCACCCCAGATCGCTGCCGAGCAGCCGAGGAAGATGAAGAACAGGGTGTAGATCCAGCCGAGCATGGAGATCGGCCAGTCGCATTGCGAAGAGAAGACCTGAGCGATGAAGCTCATGTCCGGTGCGCAAGCCACCGGAGCCGTGACGCCCAATGCCTTGGACAGCGGCAACCAGAACACCGAGAAACCGTAGGCCATGCCGATGCACAGGTGGATGGCCAGAGCGGCCGGTGGAACCAGCCAGCGGTTGAAACCGGGCTTGGCGATGATGCGTTCCTTGGACAGGAACGCAGGCTGGTCGGCGCGAAGGCCGTCCGCCGTGATGCTCGTGCTCATTGTGTATCCCCCAATTATTAGTATGGTTCGCCAGCCACTGCTCACCCTCGGCCTTTATGCACGCAGGCATGACCGTTTTTTCGGGTGAAGCTCCTTGAAGGCGCGACGTTAAGTCGCAGAAGGACGGACGAACCGGCGAAGGTTACCATTTGCACGTGACAGAAAAACCAAACTGATATCACCTTTTTCATGTCATCTGATCTCGTCCCCACAGGAAAAAGCCATGCCGATCGCTGTCCAAACGCTGAACGATGCCAGTTACCAGGATCAACAGGACCTGCAAAAAATCTATCGTGACGCTCCGCAATGGCTGTTCGCACCGTATTCCGGGGACGCTCAACTGATCGAAATCAGCCTGGCTGACGGCTCTTTGATTGCAGGACGTTTCAACGATCGCCTGCTCGGTGCAGCACGCCTGACAAGGCACGACCGGGTTTGGTACTTGTCACATTTGTGTGTACGAAAAGTCACCCGGCGCCGGGGGGTAGCCGAGAGACTGGTGAACCAGGCACAGAAAATGGCGTCGCAAGCGGGTGCCCAACTGCGCCTGCTGGCACCGGCCGGGCACCTTGAAATCCAGGCGCTGGCCGCCAGATTGCAATTGCCGCTGGACGTGATCGCGACATGACAGCGCCCCGAATCGGGCGGATGCAGCGCTATACTCCCCGGCTAAATTACGAATTCGACTAACTACAAGGACTCGCCCATGAAAGCGTTCGGCAAAATCCTGGGTCTGGTACTTCTCGGGCTGTTGCTGATCATTGTGGCGGCGGGCTTCGCCCTGACCCACCTGTTTGATCCCAACGACTACAAAGACGAGATCCGCCAGATAGCCCGCGACAAGGCCCACATCGAGCTGACGCTCAATGGCGATATCGGCTGGAGCCTGTTCCCGTGGCTCGGCCTGGAACTGCATGAGGCCAGCATCGCCACCCTGATCAACCCGACCGAACCGTATGCCGACCTGCAGATGCTCGGCCTGTCCGTGCGTGTGTTGCCACTGTTGCGCCGCGAAGTGCAGATGAGCGATGTGCGCGTCGAAGGCCTGAACCTGCGCCTCAAACGCGACAAGAACGGCCACGGCAACTGGGAGGACATCGGCAAGCTGCCACCTCCTGCCACGCCTGCCGGCAGCCCGACGCCTGCCAGCCCACCTGCAGCAGAGGCCACCGCCCAGCCGGAAAAACCGCCGCAGCCGATCCGCCTCGACATCGACAGCCTGACCGTTAACAACGCCCGTGTTGAATACACCGACGAGCAGACCGGCAAGCAGTACAGCGCCGAAAGCATCCAGCTGAGCACCGGTGCAGTACACGACTCGACCAACATTCCGCTGAAAGCCACGGCGTTCCTCAGCACCAATCAGCCTGTGCTGCGGGTGCGCACCGAACTCAATGGCGAGCTGCGCATCGAGCGAGCCTTGCAGCGCTACAAGTTCGAAGACATGAAACTGTCCGGCGAACTGACTGGCGATCCGCTGCAGGGCAAGGCCATGACCTTCTCCGCCCAAGGCCATATTTCCCTGGACAAGGCGGCGAACGTCGCCGAATGGACCGGGATCAAGATCTCCGCCAACCAGTTGCGTGCCCTCGGTGAGCTGAAAGCCAACGACCTCGACAAGACCCCGCAGATCACTGGCGGAATCTCGATCGCCCAGTTCGATCTGGCAAAATTTGTCGACAGCATCGGCCAGACGTTGCCAGCCATGGCGCCCGGCAGCCTGAGCAAGGTCGAACTGGTCAGCCGCGTGGCCGCCACGCCAACCAGCGTCGCCTTCGACAACATCAACCTGAAACTCGACGACAGCAGCTTCAGCGGGCGCATTGCCGTGGAAGATTTCGCCAAGCAGTCGCTGCGCGCGATCCTCAAGGCTGACACGTTCGACGTCGACCGCTACCTGCCGCCGAAATCGGAAAAAGCCAAAAACGCCACGCAAGTGCGTCAGGCCGAAGTCGCCAGCACCGAAGCCGATGCCATGGCCGGCGCCGGCAGCACACCGTTGCCGGACAAACCAAGCAAAAGCGCCTGGAGCACCGAGCGTCTGCTGCCGGTCGAGCGTCTGGCCAAACTCGACGTCGATGCCGACCTGACCTTCGGCCAACTGACCCTCGACAAACTGCCGATCCAGAACGCCGCGCTCAAAGCCACTGGCCAGGGCGGCCTGCTGACGTTGGAAAATCTGCGTGGTGGCCTGTACAACGGCGACTTCGAAGCCAAGGGCACCCTCGACGTACGCCCAAGTGCGCCGGTGCTGAACCTGCAAACCAGGATCAACCGCGTGCCGGCCGAGAAAATCCTCGAAAGCCAAGGCAAGAATCCGCCGGTCAAAGGCCTGGTCACACTGACCAGCAGCCTCACCGGCAGCGGCAACAGCCAGCAGGCGCTGATCGAAACCCTCAACGGCAACGCCAGTTTCGTGATCAACAACGGTGTGCTGCTCAACGCCAACCTTGAACAGCAACTGTGCAAAGGCATCGCCACCCTCAACCGCAAAACCCTCAGCGGCGAGCCACGGGGCAAGGACACGCCGTTCCAGGAACTCAAGGGCAACCTGACCTTCCGCAACGGTATCGCCAGCAATCCGGACCTGAAAGTGCGCATCCCGGGCATGACCGTCAACGGCGATGGCGACATCGACCTGCGGGTGCTGGGCATGGATTACCGCGTCGGCATCATCGTCGAAGGCGACACCAGCGCGATGCCGGATCCGGCCTGTCAGGTCGGCGAGAAATTCGTCGGCATCGAGTGGCCGCTGCGCTGCCGCGGCCCATTGGAACTGGGCGCCAAGGCCTGCCGTGTGGACAACGAACGCCTCGGCCAGGTCGCGACCAAAATGGCCGGTGACAAACTCAGCGAGAAGATCGATGAAAAACTTGGCGACAAGGTCAGCCCGGAATTGAAAAACGCATTGAAGGGGCTGTTCAAGCGATGAGAGCGGAGCAGTTTTCCACGGCGGTGCTGGAATGGTTCGACCGCCACGGCCGCCACGATTTGCCTTGGCAGCAAGACATCAACCCGTATCGGGTGTGGGTGTCGGAGATCATGTTGCAGCAGACCCAGGTCAGCACCGTGCTCAATTACTTCGACCGCTTCATGGCCGCGCTGCCAACGGTGCAAGCGCTGGCCGAAGCGCCGGAGGACGAAGTGCTGCACCTGTGGACCGGGCTCGGTTACTACACCCGCGCGCGCAATCTGCAGAAGACCGCGAAGCTCGTCGTCAGCCAGTACGGCGGCGAGTTTCCGCGGGACGTCGAAAAACTGACGGATCTGCCGGGGATCGGCCTGTCCACCGCCGGCGCCATCGCCAGCATCAGCATGGGCCTGCGCGCGCCGATCCTCGATGGCAACGTCAAACGCGTTCTCGCGCGTTTCACTGCGCAAGAGGGTTACCCGGGTGAACCGAAGGTCGCCAAACAGCTGTGGGCCAACGCAGAGCGTTTCACGCCGCACGATCGGGTCAACGCCTACACCCAGGCGATGATGGATCTCGGCGCCACGCTGTGTACGCGCAGCAAACCGAGCTGTCTGCTGTGCCCGCTGGAAAAGGGCTGCGAGGCGCACATGCTCGGGCTGGAGACGCGCTACCCGATCCCCAAACCGCGCAAGGCCATCCCGCAGAAACGCACGCTGATGCCGCTGCTGGCCAACGGCGAAGGCGCAATTCTGCTTTATCGCCGCCCGTCCACGGGGCTTTGGGGCGGCTTATGGAGCCTGCCGGAACTCGACGATCTCGACGACCTGCAACATCTGGCCGACCAGCACTCGCTGACCATGGGCGAGCAGCAGGCGCTGCCAAGCCTCATCCACACGTTCAGCCATTTCCAGCTGTCCATTGAACCCTGGCTGGTTCAGGTGCAGGAGGCCGGTCAGCACGTGGCCGAGGCCGACTGGCTCTGGTATAACCTCGCCACCCCGCCGCGCCTGGGCCTTGCCGCCCCGGTCAAAACCTTGCTCGAACGCGCGGCCGCCGTATTGAACGCAGGAGAGTCGTCATGACCCGCACCATCATGTGCCGCAAGTACAAAGAAGAACTGCCCGCGCTGGAACGCGCTCCTTTCCCGGGCGCCAAAGGTCAGGATATTTTTGACCACGTCTCGGCCAAGGCTTGGGCTGACTGGCAGAAACACCAGACCCTGCTGATCAACGAAAAGCGTTTGAACATGATGAACGCCGAAGACCGCAAATATCTGCAGGGCGAAATGGACAAGTACTTCTCCGGCGAGGAATACGCCCAGGCGGAAGGCTACGTTCCGCCTGCGGAGTAAACCCGCAAAATCGGGGGGCGGATCGTAAGCGACGGAATTAATTTAAGAAATTTTAAAAAAGTCGTTGACGTAAATCCGAAAAACCCTTTTAATGCGCCCCGTTGCCCAGATAGCTCAGTCGGTAGAGCAGGGGATTGAAAATCCCCGTGTCGGCGGTTCGATTCCGTCTCTGGGCACCAAATACCGAAAACCCTGAATCGCAAGATTCAGGGTTTTTTTATGCCTGCGATTTGATGGCGGCTCAATCCAGTCTTTTTTCTGGGCTGCGCAAATGCGCGACGGGTTTCGAACAAAGGCGATCCGCGCTACTTTGGCCGCACCTTAAGGAAGAGGGTCATCCGCTCGATGAACCAGAAAAGAACCCGCGTCCCGCTGCCCCATCCGCCACCCTATCGCCAGAGCCGGGTGGCATTCTGGCTGACGGTGCTGGTCGGCGTACTGATCGCCTTCCTCATCGCCGCGTCGACTTATCTGATCATCCACAGCTTGATCAGCGGCTCCATCACCACCTGGAACCGATCGGGCCCACGCCATACCTACACCCTCGCGCTGCAACCCCGAATGTTCTGGTTCGAGATCGTGTCGCAGTGCGTTGGCACCCTGTTTTTCATAGCCGTGGGCTGGATCGGGTTGTGGATTCACCGAATGGCGCGCGAACCCGGCGACAAGCAGAAGTCCCAGCGTACGCGGGGATAAAGGAAGGCGCGGGATACCCGTGCCTCGATTCCTCAATGCACCCGAGGTTATCCAGCGTCATTCCAATGGAACACCAGATTGCGTGCAGTGCCGCTGCCAACGTCTGTCACGTCACGCCGTGTTTCGCCATTGCGCGTGGCGACCACGGTGTACTTACCGGGTGGCAGTTGCACGTACACCAGCGGCCCCGTTTGGGTGAGAGTCAGCACGGTTTGCCCCGGCGACTTTTGAATCACCACATCGACATCAGCGGTGTACTGGTCTTGCGCGCCCACCGCGAACGTCATGTGCAGGTTGTAGCCGGGGGTTTGCTGAATGGCTTTTGACTCGTCCAGGCCAATCCCGCCGGACAGGTAGTTGATGCCGTTTTGCTGTTGTTGCTGGACTTGCACGCCGGCACTGTCGATCAGGTCGAGGTTGGCCGCCTGCAACATCGCCGGAAAGACCAAGGCAGCCACCGCCGCGATGGGCAGCAGGAATGAAAGAACGCGCTTCATGATGACGACTCCCGGGCTCTTGTAGAGCCCAACCGTTACTCTTTGTTTGATCCGGCCAGGGAAGCACGTGTTTTAGAATGATTGGAACTTGGCCTGTGTCCGAAATGGACTACGCCGGCAGGACTGCATTGATTTTGTGACGCAGTGCGTCACGAATTCTCGAAAGCGCACTGCCTGCGGATCTGGAACGCAGCGCGTTCCAAATCGTTGCATTTACGCCTTGATGAAGCTCATGCTCAGGAGATCCCGCAAAGACCGAGTCCTTATGAACTCATGCAGCACTGCGCTCACCCACAGCGCCGTTATCGTCAATGAGCCCTTCCATGAGGCCGCGGCCGACGACTTTGTCCTTGGCGGCTTTACCTGGCGTCACGCCCTGCCCGACATCCAGCGACCAGTTGTCATCATCAACGCCGCCACTTCGGTCCGCTGCCGACACTATTCACGCTTCGCCGATTACCTGTTCGCCAACGGCTTCGACGTGATCACCTACGACTACCGCGGCATCGGCGAATCGCGTCCGGCAACCCTGAAAGACCTTGAGGCTACATGGACCGATTGGGGCGCGCTGGATTTCGAAGCGATGCTCAAGCGCGCTCAACGGGAATTCCCCGGCCAGCCAATCGATGTGGTCGGCCACAGTTTCGGCGGTTGCGCGGCTGGGCTCGGCGAGTCCGGGCAGGTCATTCGTCGACTGGTGACAGTCGGCGCGCAGTTCGCTTACTGGCGCGACTATGCGCTGGCACAGCGCTGGCGCATGTTTGGTAAATGGCATTTGCTGATGCCGCTGCTGACGCGGCTCTGTGGCTATTTCCCGGGCAAACGCCTCGGCTGGCTCGAGGACACGCCAGCAGGCGTCGTACGCGACTGGAGCACGCCTGCCGCGCGCTACGAGCAGCGTCCGAGCGGCCGCCGACTGCTGAAAGCAAGCGGTCGCCTGCCCTTCGCCAATGTCCGCGCAAAGACCTTGGCGATCAGCATCAGCGACGACCCTTACGGCACGATCCCTGCCATCGAACGCCTGCTCGGCTA
Organism: Pseudomonas sp. AM14(2022); assembly: GCF_036346455.1. Taxonomy (NCBI): domain Bacteria; kingdom Pseudomonadati; phylum Pseudomonadota; class Gammaproteobacteria; order Pseudomonadales; family Pseudomonadaceae; genus Pseudomonas; species Pseudomonas sp. AM14(2022). The sequence goes on along the minus strand of NZ_JAOTNY010000005.1, from coordinate 194,161 downwards.
CTTCAGTCATGCGCACAAAACCCACTTGCGCATCGAGCCGCAGGACATCGGCGAACAACAAGTCGGACATTTCGCCTTTTTTCGCAGCGCATACCAAGCCACACTATGGCCCATTGCTCTGACCTGGCTGCAAACCGGCGAGTTGGCCCCCGACACACTCGGGCGGCCAGTGCCACGCAGCTGAGCCCTTTCAACGCACGACGGAACACACCATGGCCTCCGCCAACAAGCAGCAAAAACGCGCCGCCCGGGCCAAGACCAAGGCCAAGCAGAACCGCAGCAAACGCGCCGAGGCGCCGGTCGAACTGGACCCGAACGATGACCGTATCGACTTCGAGTCGGTGGACCTGACCGAGCTGTTCAAGAAAATGATCGACGCCGAGAAGATCAGCCAGCAAGCCATGTGCACCGCGTTCCTCGAAGACCCGTTGCTGGAACTGGTCTACGAGCAGGAAGGCGAAGAAGGCGCGATGGATTTCATCCTCGCCGCGCTGATCGAGTATCGCCAGTGGTCCCAGGAAACCGACGAAGCCGGCGCCCTGGCGTGGATCGAATCCCCGGCCTTCCAGGCCGACTATGTGGCGGCGTCCGACGCGATCGCCGCACAAACCCAACAGAAGAACTGAGTTCCCATGGCATCCCTGAACAAGCAACAGAAACGCGCCAAACGCGCCAAGGCCAAAGCCAAGCACATCCGCATGGTCGGCCGTAAGCCGCTGGACCAGGACGACAACCTCGGGCATCTGGACGAGCCGATCCCGGAATACACCCTCGCAATGTTCAGCAAAATGCGCGACGCCGAAGCCGTCAGCCGCAACGAAATGCTGCTGACCCTGCTGCGCGAACTGGCGTTCATCATCGTTGACCATCCAGAGCTGCTGGACATGGAAAACGCCGAGAACGAAGGCATGGCCGCCACTCACCTGGCCGCCGACATGCTGATCGACTACCGCATGTGGGCCGACGGCATGGACATCGAAACCGCCCAGGCCTGGCTGACCGAGCCACAGTTCATCACCGATTTCGGGGTTGCGCTGGATACTTATGGCAAGTCGGTTGAAGCGCAGGAAGACAAGAGCGAATAAATTACGCTCACAAACAAAAACGGCCGCTCGTCATCACTGACAGCGGCCGTTTTGCATTACGCGTTGCGGATCAGTTCAACACCACCGCACCACGGTTTTCCAGCTTGCGGCGGCGTGCCACCAGCAGGCCTGCGGCAACGACCATGAGGCTCAGTAGGCCGGTTGCGAGGATTTCCACGCGATGGGCTTCCTGGAACAGCATGATGGTCAGGGCGGCGACGATGAAGATGATCACCGCGTAGGTCAGGCCCGGGAACAGCCACATGCTGAAGACGATTTTCTCGCCGCGGGCCATGCGTTGTTTACGCATGCGCAGTTGCGAGAACGCGATTACCAGGTACACCAGCAGCGCGATGGCGCCGGAGCTGGCCAGCAGGAATTCGAACACGGCAGCCGGGGCCACATAGTTGGCGAAGGTGCAGAGGAACGCCGCGCCGGTCGACAGCATGACGGCCCAGTAAGGCGTACCGCTTTTGTTGACCCGAGTTGACATGGCCGGTGCGTCACCGCGCTTGCCGAGGGAGAACAGCATGCGCGACGAGGTGTACAGCGCCGAGTTCAGGCAGCTGGTTACCGCGACCAGCACAACGATGTCGACGATCATTTTCGCGTTCGGGATGCCCATGCGCTCAAGCACGGTCTGGTAGGAACCGAGGTTGGCCAAGGTCGGATCGTTCCACGGCACCAGGGCCACAACGATGAAGATCGATACGAGGTAGAACAGGCCGATCCGCCAGATCACCGAGTTGGTGGCCTTGGAAATCTGCTTGCCCGGGTTCTTCGATTCCGCAGCCGCGATGGTCACGATTTCGGTACCCATGAACGAGAACATAGTGGTCAGGATTGCACCCAGCACCGCGCCCATGCCATTTGGCAGGAAGCCGCCGGAATCAAACAGGTGCGAAACACCGCTGACCTGGCTGTTCGGCAGGAAGCCGAAAACGGCCGCAAGACCCAGCGCGATGAAGCCGATGATCGCCAGGACTTTGATCAAGGCAAACCAGAATTCGAATTCACCGTAGTTTTTCACGCTGAACAGGTTGGTGACCGTCAGCAGCATGGTGATGATCAGTGCAAACGCCCAGATCTCGATCCCCGGGAACCAGGCATGAAGAATGGTCGCGGCGGCGTTGGCTTCCAGTGGAATCACCAACACCCAGAACCACCAGTACAACCAGCCGATGGTGAAACCGGCCCAGTGCCCGATGGCACGGTCGGCGTATGTCGAGAACGAGCCGGTGTCGGGCGAGGCGACAGCCATCTCACCGAGCATGCGCATCACCAGCACCACCAGAGTACCGGCGGCGGCGTAGGCCAGCAGCACGGCGGGGCCGGCGGCAGCGATCGCGTGGCCGGAGCCAACGAACAGACCGGCGCCGATAACACCGGCGATCGACAACATGGTCACATGACGCGGTTTGAGCCCCTGTTCGAGGCCATTGGAGCTTGGGGTACTGCTCATCGGAACTACCTTTGCGAGGAAAGCGATTGCGTCCGTCCTGTCTGGTTTTCCTTCTCGTAAAAAGAAACCAACAGGGCGTTCCAGATTCTGCACGCAATAAATGCGCCAAAATGTTTCAAACTCTTCTGGGCCGCGGTTTTCAGCGAGACCGGACAGTCATCGCAAGTCATTGGAATGAATGGCAATTCGCCAGAGCGTTACCCTGCGACTCACTTTTCAGACGATTCAGCGCACCAGAAACACACTGAAAAAGTGTGGGATGCACAATAAAAGGGCGATTCAGGAACGTTCGGCCGGATAGCGCTTCCAACACCCCGCCAAAGCTGGCAACATCGCGCCTTTTTTTACGCAACACCCACGGGTTTGCACGATCAAACACCCGTTCGGTTGTTGATGGGGCGACAGTCTGCTGTGCCGATGCGACAACCTGCCACACGCCATCCGCTTACCGCCCGTAGCGCTGTTGGCTGCCATTGAAACGCTATGCTAGCTTGGCCGCCTCGCCAGGAAGGCCCGCCAACAGCAGGAGCGCAACATATATGAGGAACGCACATGGCTGAGGCCACGCCCGCGCTTGAAATCCGCAACTTGCACAAACGCTACGGACAGCTTGAGGTGCTCAAAGGCATCTCGCTGACCGCCCGCGACGGCGATGTGATCTCGATCCTCGGTTCCTCCGGTTCCGGCAAGTCCACGTTCCTGCGTTGCATCAACCTGTTGGAAAACCCGCACCAGGGTCAGATTCTGGTGGCCGGGGAAGAACTCAAGCTCAAGCCCGCCAAGAATGGCGAACTGGTTGCCGCTGATGGCAAACAGATCAACCGCCTGCGTTCCGAGATAGGTTTTGTATTTCAAAACTTTAATCTGTGGCCGCACATGAGCGTGCTCGACAACATCATCGAAGCCCCGCGCCGCGTGCTCGGCCAGAGCAAGACCGAGGCAATCGAAGTCGCCGAAGCGCTGCTGGCCAAGGTCGGCATCGCCGACAAGCGCCACGCCTACCCGGCGCAACTGTCCGGCGGTCAACAACAACGCGCCGCGATTGCCCGCACGCTGGCGATGCAGCCGAAGGTGATTCTGTTCGACGAGCCCACCTCCGCCCTTGACCCGGAAATGGTTCAGGAAGTACTTAGTGTCATCCGCGCACTGGCCGAAGAAGGCCGCACCATGTTGTTGGTGACCCACGAAATGGGCTTTGCCCGTCAGGTCTCCAGCGAAGTGGTGTTCCTCCACCAGGGGTTGGTGGAAGAGCAAGGATCGCCTCAGCAGGTGTTCGAAAACCCGCTTTCGGCGCGCTGCAAACAATTCATGTCCAGCAACCGCTAACGGAGCAACATGCATGCAGAATTTTAAAAAGGTCTTCCTGGCCGCCGCCGCCGCCGTCACCCTCGCGTTCAGCGCCGGAGCCATGGCCGAGACCCTGAAGATGGGCATCGAAGCGGCGTACCCGCCGTTCAACAACAAAGACGCCAGCGGCAACGTGGTCGGCTTCGACAAAGACATCGGCGACGCCCTGTGCGCCAAGATGAAAGTCGAGTGCAGCGTGGTTACCTCCGACTGGGACGGCATCATTCCTGCGCTGAACGCCAAGAAGTTCGACTTCCTGGTCTCCTCGCTGTCGATCACCGAAGAGCGCAAGGGCGCGGTGGATTTCACCGACCCGTACTACTCGAACAAACTGCAGTTCATCGCACCGAAAGATAAAGAGTTCAAAACTGACAAGGATTCGCTCAAAGGCAAGATCATCGGCACTCAGCGCGCAACGCTCGCCGGTACCTGGCTGGAGGACACCTACGGTAGCGATATCGAAGTCAAACTCTACGACACCCAGGAAAACGCCTACCTGGACCTGACCTCCGGTCGTGTCGACGCCATCCTGGCCGACAAGTACGCCAACTACGATTGGCTGAAAAGCGACGCCGGCAAGAACTATGAGTTCAAGGGCGACGCGGTCGTGGAAAGCGACAAAATCGGCATCGCCGTGCGCAAAGGTGATCCACTGCGTGAGAAGCTGAACGCCGCGCTGAAGGAAATCGTCGCTGACGGTACCTACAAGAAGATCAACGACAAGTACTTCCCGTTCAGCATCTATTGATCTGACCTGCGGGACCGGCACCGTGATCCGACGGCGCCGGCTCCCGGCCTTGCCTGCCGCGATTTGAAAAGAAATCCATGATTATCGACCTCTACGGATTCGGCCCGGCCCTCGCCGCCGGTGCGCTGATGACCGTCAAACTGGCGCTGACGGCCCTGTGCCTGGGACTGGTGCTCGGTCTGCTCGGCGCCTTGGCCAAGACTTCCCCGTACAAGCCGCTGCAATGGCTTGGCGGCACTTATTCGACGCTGGTGCGTGGCGTCCCGGAATTGCTCTGGGTGCTGTTGATCTACTTCGGTACGGTCAACCTGATGCGCAGCCTCGGTGAGTTTTTCGGCAATCCCGACCTGCAACTCAGCGCCTTCGCCGCCGGCGTGATTGCGCTGGGCCTGTGCTTCGGCGCCTACGCCACGGAAGTGTTCCGCGGCGCGATCCTTGCCATTCCCAAAGGCCATCGCGAAGCGGGTGTGGCGCTGGGACTGTCGAAATGGCGGATCTTCACCAAGCTGATCATGCCGCAGATGTGGCGCATCGCCCTGCCCGGCCTGGGCAACCTGTTCATGATCCTGATGAAAGACACCGCGCTGGTCTCGGTCATCGGTCTGGAAGAAATCATGCGTCACGCACAAATCGGCGTGACCGTGTCGAAACAACCGTTCACCTTCTATCTGGTGGCGGCGGTCATGTACCTGGGCCTCACCGTGCTGGCGATGACCGGCATGCACTTCCTGGAAAAACGCGCCGCTCGCGGCTTCGCGAGGAGCGCTTCATGAACTGGGAAGTGATCATCAAATGGCTGCCAAAACTGGCGCAGGGCGCGACCCTGACCTTGGAGCTGGTGGCGATTGCCGTGATTGCCGGCCTGCTGCTGGCCATTCCACTGGGCATCGCCCGCTCCTCAAAGCTGTGGTATGTGCGCGCCTTGCCCTACGCCTACATCTTCTTTTTCCGTGGCACGCCGTTGCTGGTGCAACTGTTCCTCGTCTACTACGGCCTGGCGCAATTCGATGCAGTACGTAACAGCGCGTTGTGGCCGTACCTGCGCGATCCGTTCTGGTGTACCACCGCGACCATGACCCTGCACACGGCGGCGTACATCGCCGAAATTCTGCGCGGCGCGATTCAGGCGATTCCACCCGGCGAGATCGAAGCGGCGCGAGCGCTGGGCATGTCCAAACCCAAGGCGATGTTCTACATCATGCTGCCGCGAGCGGCGCGCATCGGCCTGCCGGCCTACAGCAATGAAGTGATCCTGATGCTCAAGGCCAGCGCGCTGGCGAGCACCGTGACCCTGCTGGAACTGACCGGCATGGCCCGCACGATCATTGCTCGCACCTACCTGCCGGTGGAAATCTTCTTCGCCGCCGGCGTGTTCTATCTGCTGATGTCCTACGTGCTGGTGCGCGGCTTCAAGCTGCTGGAGCGCTGGCTGCGCGTCGATGCCTGCCAAGGGCGTTGATACTTCCCACGTGCTGACGGGCGAGAACCTACTCGCCCGTTTCACCGCGCTGGATGCTTTTCTGATTGAGCATCAGGCGCTGTGGAAACCTCGTCCGTTCACCTATCTTTCGCTTCCATGGGAAACCGCCTACCCCGAATTGGCTTCGTGGCTACGCGGACGATCGCTGGAAGATGCAGAGCGGGCGCATAACCACCCTGCCGACCTCATCGATGCGCCGGAGCCGTTCGCTTCATTGGCGGCATTGTCGATTGAGCTGAGCGCGGTTGGTGAGCTACCGGAGCATGCGCTGGAAACCCCAGGCCATCGATTGAATGTCGATGTGCCGGGGCGCAAGTGGCAGCAGATCGAGGCGTTCGCCAGTCGCTTGTCTTTCGCCTCGCCACCGGCGCATTGGCTGGACTGGTGTTCCGGCAAGGGGCATTTGGGCCGACGCCTGCTGGGTGCCGGGCAACAGCTGACCTGTGTTGAATACGATCCGGCGTTGGTCGCCAGCGGTCAGGCATTAAGTCAGCGCCATCATTTGCACGCCCTGCATGTCGAGCAGGATGTACTGGCGGCAGACGCAGCGAGCGTTATAAGCGCTCAGCACACCCCGGTCGCCCTGCATGCCTGCGGCGACCTGCATGTGCGCCTGATGCAACTGGCAAGCGCTGCCGGATGTCAGCAGATGGCCATCGCCCCGTGCTGCTACAACCGGATCGATCGCAGCGAGTATCAGGCCTTGTCCTGCGCCGGCATGCGATCCACCCTACAACTCTCGCTTGAAGATCTGGCACTGCCCATGAGCGAAACCGTCACCGCCGGTGCACGGGTCCGACGTCAGCGCGACACCTCCATGGCCCGACGTTTGGCCTTTGATCTGCTGCAACGACAAGTGCGCGGAGTAGACGAATACTTGCCCACCCCGTCCCTGCCCAGCGCCTGGCTGGACAAACCTTTCGCCGATTACTGCCGCGATCTGGCAGCGCTGAAAGAGTTATCCACAATCGGCACGCCAGACTGGCAGGCACTGGAAACTGCCGGTTGGCAGCGGTTGGCCGAAGTTCGCAACCTGGAATTACTGCGCGGACTGTTCCGACGACCGCTGGAGCTTTGGCTGAATCTTGATCGAGCCATTTTCCTCGCCGAACAGGGATACGTCGTACGCCTCGGCACCATCTGCGACGCACCGCTGACTCCGCGTAATTTCATGCTGCTGGCCGAGCGCGCTTGAAATCTTTACAGCCTGTGGATAACTCTGTTGATGGTTTTCCCGTGGATCCAATATTCACGGCCGTTAGACCGCTTAAACAGCATTGGTCATTTTTTGTTCATATTGATAAAAAACCTGTAAAACAGGGATTTGCGCACAAAATGAGAACGTGTCCACAAAATCCCCTGCAATACTGCAGTTGCGTCGATCCGTTGTGCATAAGCTTCCAATCAAAACGACATAAACGGGTGAAATGGATGCTTGAACGGTGCAGAAATCCTGCCCTCACGCTCATTCTGGCTTGATCGCGTAGCACCTCGGTTTTGCGGCTAAAAACTCGGCGACACCGCTCACGCCAAGCCTGATCCAGCGCCTGCGTAAAAATAGTCTGAATTCAGGGGTTTACAGAACCAACCCAATCGCTATAATCGTCGCCCACACGCCGGTATAGCTCAGTTGGTAGAGCAACTGACTTGTAATCAGTAGGTCCCGGGTTCGACTCCTGGTGCCGGCACCATACAAAACGAAGGCTCGCAGAAATGCGGGCCTTTGCTTTTTCTGCAGCGCGTAAAAACGCACGCAACAAGCATCCTACGGATCGGCTCTAGACGTACGCATCGTCTGAGGAACAGTGATGAAACGGAGTTTCGACTGGAAGTATCTTCTCGCGACCGCGCTTGCAGTTGTCGGTTTGGCGATTCCTGTTTATTTGTGGCAGTTCGACCTACAATCACACGACCTCTCCGCGCGACTCGTCTCGTCATCTTCACTGCAGCCCTTCGCTAGCGCAAAAATTTACGATGTCAAAGTGACGCTCAACGGGGTTCAGCTAGCGAACCCACACTTCACATCTTTCGAGTTAATCAACTCCGGATCGAAGCCGATCTTAAATTCAGATTTTGAATCACCTATTGAGCTTTCAGGCAACAACGGGTTGGAATTCGTAAGCGCGCGAGTCGACTACACCGATCCGAAAGAAATTCCGGTCAAAATTTCAGTCGACTCTAAGCATGTCTCAATATCCCCTTTTCTGTTTAATCCAAAGGACAAAGTCGTATTCTCGGTGATCACCTCTGGTGCCAACCCGGTGATCAGTATTAGGGCAAGAATTGCAGGGATACGTGAGATCACTTTCGTAGATGCGTCTGTGGATCGCGGCAGTCCAACACGGCTTGCCACTTACTTTATTCTCGGCCTCTCTGCGCTCGCAGCCTATTTTTCGTACATTTTGATTATTCCAAAACGGCGGAGCATTTTGCTTGACTGGCGCTTTGCGCTTGCGTCGACAGTGGGTTGCGGATTGGGCGGCATTCTAGCCATGGGAAAAGTCGTCGAGGACCTTGACCGTATGTTTGGTGGAGTCTCCGGCTACGCGGCTTGGATAAGCGGCGGCCTGGTAGCGTTCGGTGTGGGCGCTGGCGATGTGATCGTGAGGAAACTCAGACTTATCAAAGTAGACAAAGGCGATGACGATGGTTCGACTTAATGAGAGAGTCGGCTATGGGAACGCCGTAAAACGCCTATTCCGATCATGGCGTCAAAGCGCTTTATCATCGTGGCCATCCACGGTGGCCCGCTTCGAAAAACGAGTCTCGACACCGCTTGGCAACGCTTTATCACTTTGGTGATCGTAGACGGAAACGTAAATTCGGAAGATCGCTTCGCCCTGCACGACCTGAAACGGCGTGGCATAACTGACACGACCGAGACCCGGGCTGAAAAAAGCGAGTGGCCACTGTGACGCAAGGATGGTTTCCTACGAGCGCATCCTCGAAAAATCTGGAATGATGAACTTCGTAGGACCGGCTGATATTGGAAAACATTCAACCCTATGGTTCTGACTCTGAAAATATCGTTAAATGATGGCGCATCGCCACATTATTAGGCACACATTGATTTTAATAGAGAAAATGCGGCTCGAATGCAGCTCAGTAATTTGATCACACATCGAGCCATGGAAATCTCTAACGAGATTATTTAAAGGAAGACTTCAGATGCTTATCCGAATGCCGAGCGAGGCACTGCTTAAACTTACCAAATACGACCGAATTGTTGTGTATCTTTTCAGGCACTTAACTGTAGGAATGACTCCTACTTCCATGCCATATGAAATTCATTTTAGTCAAGAGCACGTACGCGTCGCCATGCGAGCAGCAGTCGCTGATGGTGTCATTGACGCTGAAGTAGCCAATGTGCCAGACATAAAATATACCTACGATGCACGACGCGAATTCCCTGCAGAGGTTGAACAGTGCGGGCCAGTGACTTGGCTGCAACGAGGAAAGGGTCTATACAAACTTCGTCGGACTCGACGTAAAAACATTATCGACTTTGATCAGTTTGTACCGCCACCACTTGAAATTGCCATCGACCAGACTACACCGTTTATTTCATCTCTCTTAGGTAATGATGAACAGGCAGTTTTCACTCGAGTCCGGAACATAGACCTGTTGAGTACTGTGCTCGGTTTCAAAGCATGGCCAATACAAGGGCACCACCGTACGTCCGTCAGTTATGGTCAAATTGAGATTGACGAAGTGCAAGCAGGTATTGATCGTGACGGTATTCAAACAATTGTCCCAATTTCAGGAAAAGGGGGGCAAGATAAACTTTCTTGGTCTCAAGCTTTGAATCTCAACACCTACGCATCGGAAAAACCGCCTATACCAGGACTGAAAATTCGTAGCATTGGCCTATGGCGTGACAATCTTAATACTGTGTGGATCGTCGAATTTTCTCCCCACACAGATATAGACCAAATAGATATAGTGAGCGTTCGACGGTTTAGCTTTCAATAACTAATTCAAGACGCTGTGCTTCCACTTCATGTTGCTTACGTTTTTTTATACCGCTTTTTTGATCACGCCGACCAATAGGATTCTTTATTCCCCAGTATCGTGAAGCCTCAGTAACCCCCATTCGTAAGAGCTCTACAGCTCCTAGTTCAACTTTTTTGTCTGGTCGAACAGGCTCAACTCCCATAGCAATCAGAACTTGACCCGCCACCGCCCTTGCAAGCGGTGGCGGTACAGCATTACCGATCTGTCTCGCGCCATGCCACTTAGTTTCATTAAAACGGAACCAGTCTGGGAAGCCATGTAGCCTGGCCATTTCACGGACAGTAATGCATCGATTATACTTATAATGTATCGGGCGAGGGCTAGTGAAAGCACCGCGGGCTGAGTCCGTTCCTGCACGCAAAGTATTTGATACCCCATCTAGTGGCAGCTTAAAAAAGCGCGACACCGGCTCTACACGACCAGGTGCAGTCTCTGAAAACCTACGTCTGGATATTTCCGTATGATCTGTTCTAAGGCTTGCAGTAAGTAGATCAGGCCTCCATTCCCGCTGATAACCGAAATACCAACCGTCCTCCCCCGTACACCTCATGAGCCGACCATATTCACTGGGTTGCCCCCACTCATTAGTCTGAACTTCATCTGTATTAAGAAGTTCTACGAACTGCTCTGCGTCTGGAAGATCAGCAAGAGCATCTAAACACGTGGGTCCATCAGGAAGCTCGCTTTCATTCCTTCCTGGGCGAGAGGTAATCGATAGTGGATATTCGGGGACGCTTAAACCTTTCTTAGCCCCCAACAGAAATAGACGCTGCCGATCCTGTGGGACACCGAAATTACAAGCATTTAGAACACGCCACTCCTTTCGGACTTGGTATCCTTTTTTTCCAAACTCAGCTATCAACTCTTCCAAAAATTTTCGATGCTTACCAACGGTTAATCCTTTAACATTTTCGAAAACAAAATATTTCGCGTCGAGTTCGTGAACAATGCGAACAAATTCATTGACCAATGAGTTGCGGGGGTCATCCAAGGCTCGCTGTCCTATCATTGAAAATCCCTGGCAGGGAGCCCCTCCGAAAACTACATCTACCTCTTTATTACCTAACCCTGCTTGTTCACGAATAATTGCGCCTGTCAAATCAGTAACTGATTGAGCAAGAACCTTGCACTGAGGAAAATTAAACTCATGGATAGCAGAATGCACCGGGTCAATTTCCACGGCAGCAACTACTTCGAATCCAGCCTGCTCAAAACCCAAGCTGAGTCCGCCAGCTCCGGCAAATAGGTCAATTCCAATTGGTCTGGACATTTCTATAGTGATTCTCTTGCTATTCAACACTGTATAAACCCCCAGTCTATCTCATCGATGCTATAGATCGAAGGCCGATTCTTGTAGACGCGACCAAACGCATCGGGGGAAGCTTTTTTCAGCCCATCGGATTTCAAGTATTTCCACAACCATCCCTATCATGAGCCATCACGTTGATGACACACGTTGTAGTCAGGGTTCACCTAATTCCGAAAAAGAAATTTTCACAGACTGCACCGTTTCTACCATTGAATAGGAAAGGGTCTCGTTTATAATTCAAAAGAATATTTTGCCTAACCTGTTCTCACAACCCACGACGCCAGCGCATTTGAAAAGAATTCCTCCACAATTTGGCAGACGGAAGATCCCCCCTCAAGCTGAAAATCGTGGATCGTCTTCCAAAATCGAACCGAAAGTCGCAGTGCTGTACGAAATCCAATGAGTGCCGAAGATAGCTCAAGCTGGGCGCAGATCCCGCAACGCTTCTGGATGCTGACTAGCCACCCTTAAGAGGGTTTGCGCTGCTCCTGTCGGCTGCCGGCGACCCTGCTCCCAATCCTGCAAAGTCCGCAGACTCACACCGATAAGTTTGGCAAACGCACTTTGTGAAACGCCCACTTTGGCACGTGCTTCCGCTGCCGCAGAGAGCGGCACCTGCGTAACGCGCGCGGCCTTTCCGGCCTTCATCTGACGTACAGATTCGAGCAAGTCCTGCTGGAATTGCTCCAGTTCATAGACCATCGCTGATTTCCTCCTTCAGTTGCTTAAGGAAGGCTACGGGCAAGTTGTCGAGCTTTGCCTTGGTGTAGGCAATGAGCAACCAAATCGAGCCTTCAGAAAGCGTGTTGTAATAAATCATGCGTGTACCGCCTCGCTTACCCATGCCGCTGCGAGTCCACCGCACCTTGCGCATACCCCCACTACCAGGCACGACATCTCCAGCCAGAGGGTTTGCAGCAAGCCAATTTATGAATTCATGGCGTTCACCATCGACCCATATAGCGTCTGCATAGCGCTTAAACATTTCCGTTTCGATGATTGTATACATGAATCGCACTATACGGCTACGCCGTATAAACAAACCATAAACGCTTATGGGTAAAGATCGACGAAATGCATGGCGTTAAGCGCTGTGAAATCTGCTGTAACGAGAAGCCACCACTAGCCACCGTTGCTCATTCGCCCATCGCAAAGCTACCGTTCAGCTCGTCGCTGCCAATTCAGCGACCGGGCCTGATAACCCGGGTAAGATACAGGCGCACCAGCGCCCCAATTCACGTTTGCCGGCGCTTTTTTGTGTCTGCATTACCGTGCAATGGCGGCTGTGCGTGGGAGATCTTCGGGTCTGCCGGGTTCCTGTATCTCCGGTTTATCAGCCCGCGCATAGCTGCCACCCATTCGCCTGATAACGAATTGGCAGCTCTCATTTGATACAGGGAGTTCACAAATGAATGCCATCGATCCATCCGTAATCCGCCGCTCTACCACACCGGTCACCTCACTTCACGCCTTGGATACGGCAGGTGAAACGAAATGACCGACTACCTCGATTTGAAAACCCCAGGCCTCACGCACTTTTCCTTCCAGGCCAATCAAGCGCTGTTCCGCACCAATCGTGGTGTGCCATTAATCGCCGCCCTTTCGCACGCCTCACACTTGCTTCACATCTCGAAGCTACTCACTGCAGATTCCACAGTTTCTCGCGATCCTTACCTTCACGCTTACGCCTCGCAGTATCTGCAGGAGTTGAGCAAGGCGCTGATTGACGATGTGGTGAAAGTTCTGGATGCGCCAACAACAAGCCATTGACGTAAACCGCCAATACGAAGCCCTCGCCATACCGCGAGGGCTTCTTGTGTTTCAAACCTGACTGATCTCAAACACAAACGAAATCCTGCGTTGACTCGCACTCCACACATAACGCAGATGTTTGCCCTGCTTCGGAATCGACACCGCTGGCGGCCGGAAAGCGGCGACACATTCGTGGCCCGGCAGGCGAACGCTGTTGTAGAGCATCCCCCACGATTCAGACTCGCGCAGTTGTCGGGCAAATGCCTGGGATGGGCCGTAGGCTTCCGGATCGGGTTGATGCAAATGTGCAAAACCATCACGAACATCGTGCAGCGGCTTAACCACATGATTGACGTAAGTACGCATGGTCAACTCAAGGTCCGCTTCGTTGGTGGCCGCGAGGAAACGCTCCTGGTGATAGCAGGTTTCGGCGATGGCCGCGGCCTGGCTGCTGGCGGCGTAGTAGACGCCGAAGGTGCCATCGGTGAAGCGGCTGCTTTTGCCGATGTGGGTAAACGCCGCCATCACCGGAGTTGAACCGGGGCCGGAGAGCCGGTCTTCGGGACGCACGCGGGCGAGAACGCCGGCCTGTTCGATCAGGCGATCGTTGGTCAGCGCTTCCAGCGCGTAGGCGATTTCCAGGTCTTCGGGGTCGAGCACGTCTTCAAATAGTGCAATCGGCGGGAAGCTGCTGTTGACGATCCGGTAGGCCTTGGGCCATTGCGGATCGGCCAGTGGCGGGGCCTTCAACCGCGCACCCCGTCGAGGTAGCGGCGCACGTCGGCGATATCGACCACCCTCCCCGCCAGCATGTAATCCAGCGCGGTCCGGCCATTGAATGGCGCCGCCGTGTTCGGGCTGCTGACCCATGTGTAGGCGCGCTCGCGGCTGTTGCTGAAGATGATGCTCAATGCCTTGTGAATGCCCATCAGGTACGAGATACGCTCCAGCGTGTCGTGTGGCAGGCGAATGTTCGGCGGCAGGTGTTTGTACTTGTAGAACGTGGTGTTGCCGACGCCGCCCAGCAGCGTGCGCTGCTGCTCGGCATTGCAGCCCCAGCGTTCCATGAGGTTGAAGAAGAACTTCAGCGCGACGCGCCCGGCTTCGGGGACGTCGAGTTGTTCACGCGGGGTGAGGGCTGGGGATGAGGTAGGCATGATTGTCCTTCTTCGCAGGTCCGCAAGCTGAGCGTAGTACAGATATGAATATTTTCAATAGAGTTATTCATATACGAATGAAAATCCTCAAAACCCAGGTTGACATCTCAATGCTCGGTGGCAGAGAATCCGGCTCAAGAGCGCGAAACCGACTGCCTTCAGGTGGCAATAGTCGGCGTTAGGAACCCCGTTGATGACCTGAAAATCAGCGCTCGGGTGAGACCTCTTCTCCCCTGCTTGAGGGAGCACAATATCAAGCAACATTCATGTGAAGGGCAGCCTGAGAAGGCTGCCCTTTTTCGTTTGAGCTACCGGTAACGTCGATACAACAGCTCACCATGCCGATGCTTGTTCAAGCCTTTCTTGTCACAATTCATGAAATTCCAGAGTACGTTGCCGCGCTCAACATGAACCACCACCAGCATTTGGTATCTCGCGTTGTAAGCACCGATGAAAGAGAGTCGAAACGAGGCGTCATCGTAGGAAACCCGCCATATCTCTAACGGCCTCGTCAGGGTATCTCGCGCAAATTCGGTGAACCGCTCACGGGCATTCGGGCGCTTTTCCACCGTATGAAGCAAATGCTCGCGCTTCACCAAAATCGGCACATATGGCGTTTCGATCAGAACAGCATCAAGACCATGATCAAGTCCGAAGACTCTGGCAACCTGCTCCCACGCTGCATTAAGACTCAGTTCACCTGGCAGCTCTCTAACCGCAGAAATCAGAAGGCCGGGGTCAATATCGCGAATATCCGGCAGGCCCAGATCTTTCCAGTTTTTTTGATCGGGTAACGCCCTGCTCCCCTGCAAACTCATGGCATCGACTCGCTAGCTTCGCGGATGCCGGCATTGCCTGGAAATCCATGGCCTCGGACTAGAAGTCCCGAAAATAACTACCTGATATTTCAGCCACTTGTGCTTCGGCGGTAAATAAGCCCGTTCGCTCTTTTCTATAGGAGGCTTCCGACAACGGTGCAAAACAGTGGCGTTTCGGTGTGGGAAACATTCAAAAAAGCTGTAGTCCGAGGCGTAAAAAAAGTGCCCGACTCGTCCGAATCGGGCACTTTTCTTGACCCCAATCACCCCCACGTCATCAAAAATCCCGATCCTGTGTCAGCTTCCAGCCATCGGCGGGGACATCAATTCGCTACTAAACCCGCGACAACTATGCTCAGGTGCTGGAATATAGCCGGCATATGACGCCGGATCGGCAGTCTCGTAAACAACAATACCCAGCCCACTTCAGAGGGCATTACCCATGGATAGCAGAACCTTACGCAACCTCATGCGCATCGTGCAGACCGGCTCGTTGTCGGCCGCAGCCGAGCATTCGTGCCTGACTGTGCAGGCCCTGGCCGCGCAGTTGAACAAGGTCGAAGAGCAGTTCGGTTTCCGCTTGTTTCGACGTTCCAACAAAGGGCTGACGCTGACGCCGCAAGGCACGGAGCTGACGCCTTACATGGACAAAGTGCTGATTGCCACGCGACAGATGGAAGAAAAGGTCGAGGCGCTCAAGGTGCCGGGGCAGCGCACATTGAAGGTCGCGTTGAACAACACGTTGTCGTCTGACTTCAACCGGCGAATGATCGGACGCCTGATCGAGGTGTTTCCCGATTACCAGATGGAATTCAGCTACGCCGAGTCGATGGAGAACCTCAGCAAGCTGAAGAATGAAGACTTTGATCTTGCGGTGCTGATCGGCCCGCAGCGGCCGGGTCTGCCGAGCATTGTTTTGCCGGATGTGCAGGTGCAGGTGGTCGGCGCCCATTGCGGGCAGGAAAACGATCCACTGACGTTGCTGGGCAACAAGTTTCAGGTGCGTCCTGCGGAAGATTGTCCGTACTCCCACAGTTTCCTGCGTTTTCTCGACGCCGGACTGGGCAATCACGAGAACGGTCAACGCATGGTCTATTCCTGCAGCGAGACCCTGACGCTGTCGTTGATCACGCAGATGGACGCAGTGGGCATGGTGTCTCGTGAGGCCGCGCAAAAGAACGGCCTGACGATTTTCCCCGGATTCGAGGATTTCCTCGAAGTGCGTCTGGCGGTGAACAACCCGAATCTTTCAGGCCAGGCCCTGAACGATGTGGTCGATCTGCCGCTACATGAACGAGCCGAGCGCAATGTACGCAGCCGTCCCAACCGCCACACTGAGAAAGAGGTTTTTGCTGAAATACGCACATAACAGCGTCGGAATGGCTGCATAAAATTCCGGGCGATCGAGCTGCAGGTGCTGATCCTTGATCAACAAGGGTGTCAGGCTGATCGCAGCGACGATCGCCACCGGCAGGTATTCCAGCGCTCGCGCAACGAACGGCGGCCAGTGCTCGGTGTTGACTTGCAGCGGCAGCGCGCGTGGCAGGAAGGTCACGGCCATCATCAGCGCGACCACCAGAATCAGGAACGTTTGGTCAGGCATACACCCACTCCGCAGCCCAAAAACGTGGCGATGAAAACGTTGAACGGCGAAGTGCCGACCAGGCTCAGCGCGCCCATGCAGACGACGGCAGCCGCGGCGGCGATGAGTTTGTTGCGGGTGTTGCACAGCGACACCAGCACGTAGAGCATCATCGCGGTCAGTGCGTAGTCGAGCTGATATTTGATCAGGTGCGATGCATATTGCGCGCAGACGGCGCCCAACAATCCACCCAGCACCCAAGAGGTGTGGCAGAACAGGTTGAAGCCGATCAGGTAACGGATGTTGACCGGCGCGCCGGTGCCCAGTTTGACGCTGTGGAACGCAAAGGACTCGTCGGTCAGGCCACCGGCGTAAGCCCAGCGCTCCATGCGGCTGAGCCCCAATGCGCGCAGGGCCTTGGCCATGTACACCGACATCAGCATGTGCCGCGCATTGATCAGGAAGGTAGTCAGCACGATGGTGGTCAGCGAAGCGCCGCTGGAGATCAGCGCCAGCGCAGCGAATTGCGAAGCGCCGGCGTAGACGAACAGACACATCGCTACCGGCAGCCACATCGGCAGCCCGGCATTGACCGCCATCAGCCCGAACACGAACGACACCGTGAAGTAACCGGCCACCACCGGGCTGGCTTCGGCAAACGTGCGCGATGGCTGATGAGCAGCCATCAGCGGCGCACTGCCGGACGTTTCATTCATAGATCCCTCTCAAATGTCCGCTCGCCGTGGGGTTCGCAAAAACCCTGGGCAGTCCAGAATCGCTTGCCCGCGAGGTTAGCATCGTCGACGAACAGAAACATCCGTAATACACCGACCCGTTTCATGTCGGATGACGCCGCTTCCACCAACCGCTGGCCGACGCCCTGACTGCGATAGCGTGGGCTGACCGCCAAGTGGTTGATGGTGCCGCGACTACCGAGCATGCCGCCGAGCACCGCACCGACGATTTCGCCTTCGACGTCGAAGGCCAGATAGGCCGTGGTGGTCTTCTGGATCAATACACCGCGCAGGCATTTGGCGTCCTGCCATTCGCAGAACGACACTTCGTCGAACTGCCGGAAGAAGCGCTCCATGCGCTGCGCGTCCTTGGCGGTGGCGCGTCGCAGCACCACCGGCGTCGAGCACTCGACGCCATCGATTGGGGTGATCTGATTAGCGAACAATGTCGAAAGCGGTCCCGGGCCGCGAGAAGGAAATCGCCAGAATCTGCCGGTACGCCATGGCATGCGTGTGGGTGTTGCGCGCCGGAGTCACGTAATGGCGCATGTCGCGATCAAGAAAGTACGTGGTGTCGAGGATTTCCTTGTAGGTGGTCGACGCCAGTTGATGCTCGTGAACATCGTACAAACGGCTTTCCGCGCCCTCGACGTTGTTGCGCCCCCAGAAGTGCACACCACTGAACGGATAGCCGTCGCAGTGAATCCCTTCCGGGGTGATTTCCAGTTGCTTGCCGGGTTTGATCTCGATGCGGATCTGATGAATCTGGCACTGCCAAATCTCATCGTGCAATTCTTCCGGCAACACGCTTTTGTACACTTCAAAATCGGTGTCGATCAGGCTGCGCATTACCGGCGAAGTGATCACTTCATCAGAGAAGTCCTGAAAGTGCCGCACAACACCGCCCACGTAGGCGTTGTTCTCTTTCGACTGCACGTACGCGCGATGCTCGAGTTGCTTCAATTCACGTGTTTTCGGGTTGTACTCAAAGTCGCTGTAACGACGGTAACGCATGCCGGCTTCGGCCTGACCGTAGTAACTGTCTGGCTCCATGTTTTCCCAACTTTTGGTCAGTCTGACGAAGTCGGCAAAATGACCGTAGAGATTGAAGTCACCACCCTGGACGTTGACATATTTGTCGCGCCGTAGCGATTCGCCCACTTCTCTATTCAAAACGATCATTACCAAATTCTCCGCTGCGTTGAGCGGCCTAATCTATTAGGTGGAGAATTTGCGTCCATGAGAAAGAATTTCAGGCATTTAAAGCCCTGCTTGAAACGGTACTTGAAGACGCTTCAAAACAACTTTTACGTGACAAAAACACGGGTTTTTTACGGTTTTTGCGAAAAAGACGTCGAAAAAAAACCCCGAGCCAGTCGGGGTTTTCTCATGTTTCTTACACCGGATCGTTCATCAGAAGATGTTGATCGGGTAGTCCACGAACACACGCACTTCGTTGCCGCTGCTGTTGTAGTCGGCGGATTTCTGCGACACGCGCAGAATCGAGCTGCGCAGTTTCACGCTAAGGTCTTTCGCCGGACCGCTTTGCACGACGTATTTGACCTGGTTGAAGATCTCACGCTCGGTGCCGCCACTGCTGGTGTCGGTGGTGATGTTGTCGCCACGCACGTAAGCAAAGTTGTAGCTCAGGCCAGGTACGCCAAAGGCACCGAAGTCCAGGCCGTAGCCCAGTTGCCAGCTGCGCTCGTCTTCAGCGTTGAAGTCCGACCAGTACGAGTTGGCCAGGTAAATGGTGTTGCCACCGTCGCCCTGACGACGACCATCGTTCTGATAACCGCCGTACGGATAACCCAGGTTGCTGTCACCGGTACTGCGCTGGTGCGCCACGGTGAACGAGTGCGGGCCGGTGGCGAATGTGGCCGCCAGGCTCCAGATCTTGTTGTCCTGGCCGCCGGTGTTCTTGATGTCGGCATAGGACTTGTCGAGCTTGGTGCGATAGCCGTTGAAGTCCAGGGTCAGGGACTGATCCTTGTCGATCGGGAACACGTAGTTGGCGTTCACGTACTGCTTCTTCATGACGTCTTCAACGTCGGAAGCGTACAACGCCGCCTTGAACTGTTCGGTGAACTGGTAGCTACCGCCCAACACGTTGATCGACTTCAGACCACCGCTGTCACGGCCTTCAGCGCTTTTACGCGATTCGGCGGTGAAACGACCGGCGTCCAGTTGCAGGCCTTTGATCTCTTTGGAGGTGATCAAGGTACCGGTGTAGCTTTCCGGCAGCAGACGCGAGTTGTCGTAGTTCAGCACCGGCAGGGCCGGCATCTGGTCGCCGTAGGTCAGCACGGTGTTGGACACGCGGAATTTGACCGCAGCGCCACCCTTGGACAGGTCGTCAGCCGCATTGCCGCTGTCACCCTGTTTGAAGAAGTCGATACCACCGGCGCCGCTGCGGCCCTTGCCGCCATCCAGACGCAGTGCATACAGACCGAAAGCATCCACACCCACACCCACGGTGCCTTGGGTGAAACCGGACGAAAACGTACCGATGGCCGCTTGGCCCCACTCGGCTTTGTCCGGGTTGCCGTCTTTGTAATCACGATTGATGTAGGCATTGCGCAGCAGCACTTTCAGGCTGCTGTCTTCAACAAAACCCTTGGATTCGGCCTGGCCGTCAGCCATTGCCGAAGTGGCACTCAACATCCCCAGTGCGATCAGACTGATTCGCTTGTTCAACATTTTGTTTTCCTTATTACGGGTTGAAACGCGCTGTGTCGAACGGCTGAAACGGCGCTATTGCACTCTTTTTTCACCCCGAAACAAAAAGACCCGCCCACGGCAAAACCGTGTCGGGCCCTTTTATTATTTTTGAGTCATGGCGGTTGGCCACAGGCGTTGGGCCGAATCGTAGCCGCGCCCTCAATAATGTGTCAATTTCAAGAATCGTCTTTAAATAGGTAAAAATCGTCTAAGAATCGTAAATTTTGCGATAGCGCATTGCTCGGAAATGCGCTCAGCCAGTGAATCCAGTGCGATTACGCACAGCCGTCGATACCGCATTGCGCGGCGGATTGCCTCCGCTCAACCGCGACCACCGCTTGCCCCAACCAGTCGGCGAAAGCCTGTGGTTTGCCAAGCCATGGGCTGATGTCGATCAAGGTGAACTGCCCGTCCCGCTCAAGCGCCAACGTCGGAAATCCCTGGCCGCCCAGTTGTGCCAAGAGTTCGCGGCTGGCTTTTACATGCGCTGTCGTATCAACGGATTTAAACGCAGCCGCAAAGGTGTCCTCGCTGTAGCCCAACTCCCGGGCGAGTTCGAAAAGTACGGATTCATCGGCAATCCGCCGTCCTTCCACGTAATGCGCCGTCTGCAAACGTCCGAGCATCTGCAAACCGCGACCGTCGATGGACTCTGCCGCCATCACCGCCGCAATCGGCGGCGTCGAATCGAAAACCGCCGAGTGATCACGCAGCAGACCCTCGAAATACGCTTCGCCAAAGGGTTGTCCGGTGTATTCGGCAATGCGCCGATCGTGGGGCATGACGTAATCGCGCAATTGCGGCGAAACTTGCTGGCGATTCGCACCGCTCATCATTCCGCCCGCATGGACAACGACCGGCAACACTTGCTGCGCCGCTTGCACCAGCGGTTTGGCGCCGTAGCACCAGCCGCACAACGGGTCGTAGATGTAATGAAGGATCATGGGAGAACTCCGGCAGCAAAGTAGAAAAATTCGATGCCGGCAGACTATTCCTACGCGTGTTGGGGAAAAACGCCGGAATGGCTCTCAGACTGTTTCGAGAATCGGTCGAATGGATCGACCAGTCAGGATGTATCGAAATCGACATAAATTGAAACAATCTGACAGGGGAACTTCTCAGGAATAAATTACGGGAGCAAATGCAAAGCATTACCATTCGCGCGTTTGAATTTCCTTACCCTTTCGGATGCGCTTTTCCATGCCTGCCCCGTTCCGCCTCACGCCTGTCACCCTTGGATTGTCTGCCTTTCTGTCCAGCGGTTTTGCTTACTCCGCCACCGAACTGCCTTCCACCGCGATCAGCGCCGAAGAACAAGCCGAGGACCCGCGCGTCAAGATCAGCAACACCGCGACTCGCACCTCCACCCCGGTGCGTTACGTGCCGCAGGCCATCGACTCGATCAAGACCGCGAACGTCGCCGACTACGGCACCAATGACATCGGTGACGCCCTGAGCGGGATTCCCAACGTCAGCAGCAGCGCCGACACGCGCTTCGACAGTCTGCGTATCCGCGGCTTCGACGCCAGCAACGACTTCTATCTGGACGGCATTCGCGACGACAGCCAGTACAAGCGCGACCTGCACAACATCGAGCGGGTCGAAGTGCTCAAAGGTCCGGCGGCGGTACTTTACGGCCGTGGCAGCCAGGGCGGGATCGTCAACCGCGTGAGCAAGCTGCCCGAGTTCGGCCGTCGTTCGACCATCGAAGCCCAAGGCGGCAGCGACGACCTGCGCAGCCTGTACGCCGACCTCAGCACCGACCCCAGCGAAAACCTCAGCCTGCGCCTGAACATGGGCAACATGGATGAAAACAGCTTCCGCGACGGCGTCAGCGGCAACCGCCAGCTGTTCGCGCCGTCGATGAGCTGGCAACTGACCCCAGACTTGAACTGGCTGGTGCAATACGAATACAGCCGCTACAACCGCACCCCGGATCGCGGTATTCCCGGTGTGAATGGCCGCCCGACGGACGTCAGTCGCGAGACCACTTACGGCAACGATCACGATTTCATCGACGACAAGGCGCAGTCCCTGCGCTCGAAACTCACCTACGAGATCAACGACAACTGGCAGCTGCGCCAGACCCTCGGCGTGTTCAAGCTCGACAGCGATTTCGACAACACCTACCTGACCAGCTTCGATCCGAAAACCAACAAGGTCGCGCGCCAGCACTGGCAGCAGGATCTGACCACCCGCAACGTCTACAACAACCTCGAACTGGAAGGTGGTTTCGATACCTTTGGCCTGGAGCATCGCCTGCTGACTGGCGTCGAGATCGGCAGCCAGCGCCGCGATCCGAAGTTGTACAACGCCGCGACCGGCCGAACCCCTGGCGCGCAGCCGGTGCCGTCACTTGACCTGTTCAACCCCAACCGCGAGCTCCGTCACACCGGCAGCATGCAGGTGTTCAGCGACAGTCACACCGAAGTCGAGAGCCGCGCGGTGTACGTGCAAGACCAGTTGCGCCTGAACGATCAATGGCAACTTCTGGCCGGCTTGCGCTACGACACGTTCGATATCGAGTCGACCAACCAGCTCAAGAACCTCACTGAGGATCGTGACAGCCACAGCACCAGCCCGCGCTTCGGGATTGTCTGGACGCCACTGCAGAATCATTCGTTCTACGCCTCGTGGTCGAAGACCTTCTCGCCCGTTGGCGGCGGCCTGATCGGCATCACCCCGGGGGCTGCCGGCAATAGCAACGACTTGAGTCCGGAGCTGACCAAACAGAAAGAAATCGGCGTGAAAAGCGACTGGCTGGATGATCGCTTGAGCACCACCCTGGCGGTCTACGACCTGGAACTCTACAACCGCCGCACCAGCGACCCGAACGATCCGACCCTGACCGTCATGACCGGTCTTCAGCGCTCACGGGGTGTGGAGCTGACCGCCACCGGCAAATTGGTCGGCAACTGGTACATGCGCGGTGGCGTCGGTGTGCAGGACACCACCATCGAAAAGGATAACAACGGCCTGGAAGGCAAACGCGTCAACAACGTGGCCAAACACAACGGCAGCCTGTTTCTGACCTGGAAACCGGAGATGGGCTGGTACGGCGAAACCGGTCTGACCCTGGTCGGCCAGCGTTATGCCGACAACGCCAACACCACCGTGCTGCCGGGTTACGGCCGCTGGGATGCGCTGGTCGGCTACCGTTTCAAGGACTGGGACTTGCGCGCGGCACTGAACAACATCACCGACCGCGAGTATTACGCCTCGGCCACCAGCCAATATCAGATCCAGCCAGGCGCACCGCGCAGTGTGGTGATGACCGGTACCTACAGTTTCTGAATGCACACAAACCCTGTGGGAGGGGGCTTGCTCCCGAAGGCGTCGAATCAGGCAACATCATCGTCACTGACTTACCGCATTCGGGAGCAAGCCCCCTCCCACAGGTTCAATGTTCGCAATGGTTTCCATCGTGCATAAAAAAGCGCCGCCATCCCGGCAGCGCTTTTACCAATCCCTGTTGTTTTTCTTATCCTTCCATCACAGCCCATAACGCTTCCAGTTCGGCCTCGCTGAACAGGCCAGCGGGGTAGCGCTCGATCATCATCCGGCGCGGATCAGGTTCCCTGATCTGACGCGTTCCATTGGACTTCAAAAAGTGCGCGACAATCTGGAGCGATTCGCCGTTGACGGCCATGGGATGCAAAGTCCGCTCGCTGACTACGTTCACTTCGGCGTTCATTTCAGCGCTCTCTCCCCGTTCGTGAGCGGCTACGTTATCCAAGGTATATGACAGAACTGTTGAAGTTCCCCCCTCTCCCTAGTGCACTTTGTCCGATACAAGAGCTATGCCAAGGTTTCCGATTTGTCGACAGGCGGATACAAACAAGCCCGCGGTCCAACAGGGCCGCGGGGCTTGTTTGAATGTGTAGCAAGCTAATCTTTGCCTGGCCGATTTATGAATCAACTCAAGCTGTTACGTCTCAACTCACTCTTTGTGCGGGGCTGGCTGTTGTTGGGTAAGGCAGTGGATATTGCCGCCGCCCAGTAACAGTTCACGGCCCGGCACCATCACCACTTCGTGTTGCGGGAACAGCTTCTGCAGGATTTCCCGCGCAGGCGCGTCCATCGGATCGTCGAAGCTCGGCGCGATGATGCCGCCGTTGACGATCAGGAAGTTCACGTAGGAACCGGCCAGGCGCACGGAAGGGTTGCGCTCCTGCGTACCGTCGACCGGATCGACACCGGCGCACTCCTCTTCGGTCGCGTACAGCGGCCCCGGAATCGGCATCTTGTGCACCGTGAACGGGCGCCCCTTGGCGTCGGTGCTGCTTTGCAGCACGTTCATCGCCGCCTGGCAGCGCGGGTAGTTCGGATCCTGCGGATCGTCGGTCCACGCCAGCAGCACTTCGCCCGGGCGCACGTAGCAGCAGAAGTTATCCACATGACCGTCGGTTTCGTCGTTGAACAGACCATCCGGCAGCCAGATGATCTTATCCACAGACAGATTGTCGCGCAGCACCGCTTCGATCTCTTCGCGGCCCAGGTGCGGGTTGCGGTTGTGGTTGAGCAGGCACTCTTCGGTAGTGATCAGCGTGCCTTCGCCGTCGACGTGAATCGAGCCGCCTTCCAGCACGAAACCTTCGGTGCGATAACGCGGGCTGCGCTCGATTTCGAGAATCTTGCCACCCACCTGCGAATCACGGTTCCACGGCGAATACAGACCGCCTTCAAAACCACCCCAAGAGTTGAAGTCCCAGTTCACACCGCGCACTTCGCCGCTGTTGTTGATGACGAATGTCGGGCCGGTGTCACGTACCCAGGCATCATCGCTGGACATCTCGACCACGCGGATATTCGGCACGTCGAGGCGTGCGCGAGCGTTCTCGTACTGACCGGCCGACACGGCAACCGTCACCGGTTCAAAACGGGCGATGGCCTTGGCCACGACGGCATGGGCCGCTTGCGCCGGCTTGCCGCCCAGGCGCCAGTTGTCCGGGCGCTCGGGCCAGATCATCCAGGTCTGGGTCTGCGGCGCCCACTCGGCCGGCATGTAGAAGCCATCGTCACGCGGGGTACTTTTCAAAGTGGTCATCGGAACAGGACTCCTGGGAACCGTCGAAGGGTTGCAAAGCGATGGCGACTTTATAACCGATAAATATCGTATTTTAAATGCTTTAAAATGACGCTCGTCTAAAAAAAACAGTTAAATACCGATACAAATCGAATTAGCACTGAACCCATGTGGGAGCGGGCTTGCTCGCGAAGGCGGCACATCCGTCGATATCAACTTTGAATGAAGAACCGTATTCGCGAGCAAGCCCGCTCCCACAAAAGCAGCGTTTACAGACCTTCTTCGAGTACCCGATCCAGCATGTCGACAAAGAAGTCCACACTGCGCCGCGAGGTGACCATCGGCGGTTTGATCTTGAGAATATTCAGGTCATCCCCGGTCGGTTGCATGAAGATTCCCAGCTCGCGCAGGCGATCGCACAACAACGTGGTCTCCTCGGTGGCCGGCTCCAGCGTCTCACGGTTGCGGATCAGCTCTACCCCCAGATAGAACCCGGAACCATGCACCGCGCCCACCAGCGGGTGTTTATCGATCAACGCCTCCAGCCGCGTCTTGAAATGCCCGCCAACCACCTGGGCGTTTTCCCAGAGCTTTTCTTCTTCCATCACATCCAGCACCGCCATGCCGATCTGGCAGCTCACCGGACTGCCGCCGGCCGAAGAGAAGAAATAGCCTTCGGCCTCCAGCGCTTCGGCGATTTCCCGACGCGTAATGACGGCGCCCAGCGGCTGGCCGTTGCCCATGCCCTTGGCCATGGTGATGATGTCCGGCACCACGCCTTGCTCTTCGAAGCCCCAGAAAAAGTGACCCATGCGCCCGTAACCGACCTGGACTTCGTCGGCGATGCACACCCCGCCCTGGGCCCGCACCAATGCGTAAACCTGCTTCAGATAACCGGGCGGCAGGGAAATCCCGCCGGCGTTGCCGTACACCGGTTCACAGATGAAACCGGCCAATTGGCGCTCCTGCGCGGCGATATGCGCCAGTTGCGCTTCGACGCTGCGCACATAGTCCGGCGCAGAATCCAGGCCACGGAATTGGCCACGATAAATATTCGGCGCGGTCACCGGGTGCACCCAGTCCGGGCGGCTTTCCAGCGCGCGCGGGTTGTCGGCAACCGAGGTCGACACCGCATCGGCGCCGACCGTCCAGCCGTGATAAGCCTCCAGCACGCTGAGCATGTCGCGCCCGCCGCTGTAGGCCCACGCCAGACGGATCGCCAGATCGTTGGCCTCGCTGCCACTGTTGACCAGAAACACCCGATCCATGCCTTCCGGCGCCAGCTTCAGCAAGCGTTCGGAGAACTGCGCCACGGCTGCATAGTTGAAGCGCGAGTTGGTGTTGAGCAGCGACCACTGTCGCGCCGCCACCTGAGCCATGCGCGGATGACCATGGCCGAGCACTGCAACGTTGTTGAGCATGTCGAGATAGGAACGGCCCTGCATGTCGATCAGGTGATTGCGCCAGCCACGCTCGATGCGCGGCGGGTCGACGTAATAATGTTTTTGCGTGCGGGCGAAACTGGCGTCGCGCCGTTCGAGCAAGGTTTTGGCGTCCAGCTCCGGCTCGGCATCGCAGGCCAGCCCCAGCAGTGCTGCCGGCGACGGGCACAACGCCTGCCACGCGGCAGCGCGCGAAGGACTGCAGAACAACGGCGCATCCAGCGATGCGACGCGGCTCAGCTGCACAATCAACGGGCCGCTGACCGTACCCAGCACCTGACCTTTGACCAGCGCCGCACCGCTGTGCAGCGAGGCGTTCACGCCCCTCAGCCGCACGCTGAGCTGCGGTCCGTCGAGTTGCAGCACACCATCCACCGCGTGATGCAGCACACCGGCAAACGGCGCTTCCACCGCCGAGCCCTGCGGCACGCGCAACTCAACGTGCAGCGGGAACGTCTCCGGTTCGACCGCGCTGTCCACTCGCGTCTGCGACAAGCGGTATTGCCCGTAACGACTGGCCGCCAGGCCATGCGTGGCAGCGGCTTCAGTCAGCAGTCGTTGATCGATACCCTCCTGCTCCCAGTTGCCTGCCTCAAAATGCGGACTCAGGACGCCAAGATCGATCAGCGCAAATTCACGCCCGACCAGCTCTGGCAACAGTGGCGCAAAACCCTCGCTGCCGACCGTCGGCAGACGCTGGCCGACTGACGTGAGGATCGCCGCTTCCATCAGCGCCAGGGGTACAGAAGTGGCCACGTGGAAAATTTCCCATTCGTGGCCAAGGTTGTCGCGGCTATAGGTATTACCCGGGTCGATGCTGACCTGTTGCTCGCCACTGAGCACCAGCACCGCCGCCCGCGCCACGATCAACGGCCACAACGCCAGCAATTCCTCATGTTGCAGTGGATTGACCGCGTGATAGGCCTGCACCGCCGGCAGAATCACAAACGGATCACCGCCGGCATGGTGCAGCAGCGCCGCGCACGTCACCGACAGATCGGTGATACGCCAGGTGCGCACCAGATCACCGAAGTCGATCACGCCCTGCAATTGCCAACGACGCTTGGCATCGCGTTGCCAGACAGCGTTATCGTCGGTGATGTCCATGTGGATCGCCTGCACCGGCAGCTTGTCCTGCAACGGCTGCAAGCGACGTTCGGCCTGTTCGGCGGCGTGCGCGATCAAGGCGCGCTGGCCCTCATCCCGAATCACCGGCAGCAGGTGGCTGATCAGCGCACTGGCGTGGCGCGCGTCCCATTGCAGCGTGCGCTGAAGGCCCGGGTGATCGAAGCCGGCCAGGGCCAGGTCCATCTCGCCACACAACCGACCGAATCCGGCCACCACGTCATGGCCCAAATGCTCAAGATGGGTCAGCGGCTGGCCTTCGATGTAGTCCAGCAACCGCACGTGCACCGGCTCGCCGTCGGCTTCCAGCGACAACAGATCCTCGCCGTTACTGGCCGGGATCACTTTGGGCACGTGCACCGACGAGTGCTCGGCAAGGTACTTGAGGCCTGCATGCTGAGCCTGCAACTCCACAAGTGCATAATCGCCGCGGCAGATTTTCAGGACAAAGCGCCCACGTTCAGTGTCGACCCGATAATTCAGGTCCTGCTGACTGCCCAGCGCCTGTAGCGTGCCGCTGAGCCCGTAATGCTCGGCCAACCACTGCCGTGCCTGCGCTTCAGAAACCTGCGGGCTGGGCAAACTGGCGCGATGAATCAACGTGGCGAGCGGCATGGGACGACCCCTGAGATTTTATTAGGTGCCTATATCGCCATTGCTGCAGTGGATGCGCAACCCCCGATCGCGGTTATTCCAGCGCTCGCATCCGTCGGGGCTTTGCGCAAGAATGTCGGCCATCCACACCTATCCGGAAACCCCTCATGAATGTAATCACCACCGATCTGCCCGGTGTTCTGATCATCGAACCCAAGGTATTTGGTGACGAGCGCGGCTTCTTCTACGAGAGTTTCAACGCCAAGGCATTCCAGGATGCAACCGGTCTGGACACTCAATTCGTTCAGGACAACCATTCGCGCTCGCAGAAAGGCGTGCTGCGCGGCCTGCATTACCAGCTGCAAAATACCCAGGGCAAACTGGTTCGGGTGACCGCCGGTGAAGTGCTTGATGTAGCCGTGGATATCCGTCGCAGTTCGCCAAATTTCGGCAAATGGACGGCTGTACATCTCTCCGCCGAAAACTACCGTCAACTGTGGATCCCGAAAGGTTTCGCCCATGGTTTCGTAGTGCTGAGCGAGTTCGCCGAATTCCTCTACAAGACCACCGACTACTACGATCCATCGTCGGAACGATGCATTCGCTGGGACGACCCTGCTCTGGGCATTGACTGGCAACTTGACGAAGCGCCGAAGCTGTCGGCCAAGGATCAGGTCGGCGCGCTGCTCAAGGACGCTGACGTCTTCGCCTGAGCCTAGGCATAATGCGCCTGTCACCACAGGCGCATCCGGCTCATGAAACCATCTCTCCCCCGCAGACCCCGCTGGCGCAGCCTCGCCCTGCTGGCGCTGTGCCTGGCGCCGCTGCTGTGGCCGCTGGAGCATCTGGCCGAGCGCTATTACCGCAGTGAACTGGCCGGACAAAACCGCCAGACCCTCGACCTCTACGTCGCCAACCTGCTGGGCACCCTGCACCGTTATGAAGTGTTGCCGCAGATCCTCGGCGACCTGCCGGCCCTGCGCGCCGTGCTCGGCGCACCGGACGACGGCGTCACCCAGGGCAATGCCAACCGCCTGCTGAAAAACATTGCCGCACAGACTGGCGCCGAAGTCATGTACCTGATGGACACCAGCGGCCAGACTCTCGCGGCGTCGAACTGGGACAAACATGACAGCTTTGTCGGGCGCAATTTCGCTTTCCGTCCGTATTTCAGCGAAGCGATGGCCGGACGTCTGGGGCGTTTCTTCGGCCTCGGTACCACTTCGGCCAAACGCGGTTATTTCTTCGCCGCGGCAGTGCGCAACGGCGAAAAAATCATCGGCGTGCTAGTGATCAAAGTCGACCTCGATCACACCGAAAGCCTGTGGGGCAAAACCCCGGAACAACTGCTGGTGACCGACCACAACGGCGTGGTGATTCTCACCTCGCGCCCTGAATGGCGCTTTCGTTCAACCCGCATTTTGAGCGACACCGAGCGCTCGGCAATCACCGCCATCCTGCCTTATCCGACCCGCGAGCCACGTCCGCTGAACCTCAGCGACAGCGCCTGGCTGACCCAAACCGTCGATATCGCCGAAACCGGCTGGAGCGTCAGTATCCTCGCTCCGCGCACGCTGATCGACCGTCCGGTGCGCACCGTGGTGGCGATCGGCGGCGCCACGCTGTTGGTGGTGATGCTGTTGCTGGGGCTGATGATGCAGCGCCGTCGGCATTATCTGGAACGCATCGCCTTTGAAGCCAAGGCCCGTCGTGAACTGGAAGGTCGGGTGGCCGAGCGGACCAGCGATCTGGAAGGCCTCAACCGCCGACTCAAGCAGGAAGTGCTGGAGCGCGAACAGGCCCAGCAGGAACTGGTGCGCGCTCAGGACGATCTGGTCCAGGCCGGCAAACTCTCGGCGCTGGGCACGATGTCGGCGAGTATCAGCCACGAGCTCAACCAGCCGCTGGCGGCGATCCGCAGCTATGCGGAAAACGCCGAAGTACTGCTCGATCATCAACGCACCGACGATGCTCGCGGCAACCTCAAACTGATCAGCGAGCTGACCGGGCGCATGGCCTCGATCATCGCCCACCTGCGTGCCTTCGCCCGCCGCGACCGCCATGCCCCGGAAAGCGTGGCCCTGCAACCGGCGCTGGACGATGCGCTGGCATTGCTGGCCAAACGGCGCCGCAGCATGGAAGTCGAACTGATCCGCGACCTGCCCGCCGCCACGCTGTGGGTCGAGGCCGGGGAAACCCGTTTGCGTCAGGTGCTCGGCAATCTGCTGGCCAACGCCCTCGATGCGCTGACCGAAAAAGGCCCGCCGCGCAAACTGTGGCTGAGTGCCGAATCCACGGCCGAGGGCGTCAATCTGTACATTCGCGACAACGGCCCGGGCTTTTGCATGGAAGCCCTCGGCCGCGCCAGCGAGCCCTTCTACACCACCAAGACCCGCACTCAGGGCCTTGGCCTGGGGCTGGCCATCTGTGAAACCCTGATGCGCGCCTTCGGCGGTGAACTGTCGTTCGCCAACCACAAGCAAGGTGGCGCCTTGATCACCCTGCGGCTGCGCGCCGGTGCGCCCGGGGTCAGCCTGCAACCGTCCGAGGATCGAAGTGCATGACCATCGACAATCGCATTCAGGTGGTGTTGATCGACGACGATCCGCACCTGCGTCAGGCCCTCGGCCAGACCCTGGACCTGGCCGGGCTGAAAATCCTTCCGCTGTCCGAAGCCAAAGGTCTGGCCGGGCAACTGGAGCGTGACTGGCCCGGCGTGGTGGTCAGCGACATCCGCATGCCGGGCATGGACGGCCTGGAGCTATTAAGCGAATTGCACGCTCAGGATCCGGAGCTGCCGGTGCTGCTGATCACCGGCCACGGCGACGTGCCGTTGGCGGTGCAGGCGATGCGTGCCGGCGCCTATGACTTTCTGGAAAAACCGTTCGCCAGCGACGCGCTGCTCGACAGCGTGCGCCGCGCCTTGGCCCTGCGCCGGCTGGTACTGGACAACCGCAGCTTGCGTCTGGCCCTGAGCGATCGCAACGAACTGAGCGCGCGACTGGTCGGCCACTCGGCGCCGATGCTGCGCCTGCGCGAGCAGATCGGCGCGCTGGCGGCGACCAAGGCCGACGTGCTGATCCTCGGTGAAACCGGCGCCGGTAAAGAGGTCGTGGCCCGTGCGCTGCACGATTTGTCGAGCCGGCGCAACGGCCCGTTCGTGGCGATCAACGCCGGGGCACTGGCCGAATCGGTGGTCGAAAGCGAGCTGTTCGGGCATGAGCCGGGCGCGTTCACCGGCGCGCAGAAACGCCGGATCGGCAAGTTCGAATTCGCCAACGGCGGCACGCTGTTCCTCGATGAAATCGAAAGCATGAGCATGGACGTGCAGGTAAAACTGCTGCGCATGCTGCAAGAGCGCGTGGTCGAACGTCTGGGCGGCAATCAGTTGATCCCGCTGGACATCCGCGTCATCGCCGCGACCAAGGAAGACCTGCGTCAGGCTGCCGATCAAGGGCGTTTTCGCGCCGACTTGTACTATCGATTGAACGTTGCACCGCTGCGCATTCCGCCACTGCGCGAACGCGGCGAGGACGCGCTGGTGCTGTTCCAGCATTACGCCGATGAAGCCAGCGCCCGCCACGGTTTGCCACCTCACGAACTGCAACCGGCGCAACGCGCATTGCTGCTGCGCCACACCTGGCCGGGCAATGTGCGCGAACTGCAGAACGCCGCCGAGCGGTTCGCCCTCGGTCTGGAACTGGCGCTGGATAACAGTGGAAGCGAAAGCGGCGGCACCAGCGTGGAAGTCATCAGTGGCGGCCTGAGCGAGCAAGTGGAAAACTTCGAGAAGTCGTTGATTGCCGCCGAGCTGGCGCGCTCGCACAGTTCGGTGCGCAGCCTCGCCGAAGCCCTGGGTATTCCGCGCAAGACCCTGCACGACAAACTGCGCAAGCACGGCTTGAATTTCGCCGACAGTAACGCCCATGGAGACGAAGCCGAATGAGCCGCGACAGTCACTATCTGGAATCGGTGCTGCATCACGACATTCCCCTGACCCGCGAGATGGGCCTCAAGGTCCTCGCCTGGCACGAGCAGCAGTTGAGTTTGCACTTGCCGCTGGAGCCGAACGTCAATCACAAAAGCACCATGTTCGGCGGCAGTCTCTACTGCGGCGCGGTGCTGGCGGGTTGGGGCTGGCTGCATCTGCGCCTGAAAGAAGAAGGCATCGAAGACGGGCACATCGTGATTCAGGAAGGCCAGATCAGCTATCCGCTGCCCGTGACCGGTGATGCCACGGCGATTTGTCCGCCACCGGAAGCGGCGGTCTGGAAGAAGTTTCTGGCGATGTATCAGCGTTATGGGCGCGCACGATTGACGCTCAACACGCGGATCGTCAACGCCGGCAGCGATGAGGATGCAGTGAGGTTCAGCGGCCAGTACGTTCTGCACCGCTGAGTCTTCGTGATGCAGCGATCATTTGTGGCGAGGGGATTTATCCCCGATCGACTGCGCAGCAGTCGCAATTCATGTCGTACGTAGAGTGGGGCCGCTACGCGGCCCATCGGGGATAAATCCCCTCACTACAATGCGATGTGCAGGACTCAGGAGCGAGCCAGCTCCAACAGTCTTGAACGCCACGCCGCCTTCGCCGGCAACGCCAGAAAGAACTCATTGAGCAGCGATTCCCGCGCCGGATAACAGAACGCTTCGCCCTGCAGATCCAACACTTCGCCGCCAGCACCTTCGAGCACGCCCTGCGCCGCCGCGGTGTCCCACTGCGAAGTTGGCGCCAATCGCGGATAACAATCCGCCGCCCCTTCAGCCAATAGACAAAACTTCAACGAACTGCCGATGTTTGCCAGTTGCAACTCGCCCAGGCTGGCGCTCAGACCGGCAAGCAGCCGCTCTTGCTCCGGACTCGAGTGCCGACGGCTCGCCACCACGGTGAACGCTTCACCGGGCGCGAGCACCTCACGCACCTCAATCGCCACCGGCGAACCACCTTTGTCCCCACGCCACGCGCCGAGACCGGCTCCGCCGACATAGAACCGGCCATTGGTCGGCATCGACACCACGCCAAACACCACCCGACCGTTTTCGATCAGGGCGATGTTGACGGTGAATTCTTCACTGCCGCTGATGAACTCCTTGGTGCCATCCAGCGGATCCACCAGCCACCAGCGCTGCCACCCGGCGCGCACGCTCTGCGGGATGTTGGCGTCTTCCTCGGACAGAATCGGAATACTGGAGTCCAGTGCGGTCAACCCGGCGACGATGACATGGTGCGCGGCCATGTCCGCTGCGGTCACCGGTGAATCATCGGACTTGGCGGTGACCTCCACGCCAGAGCGCCAGAACGGCAGGATCGCCTCGCCAGCCTGCAACGCCAGCTCAACCACCGGCGCCATCAACGGATGGGGAAAACTCATCGACATCTCACTCATGACTGAAAGAACCCGCGCTGCGTCAGCAGATCACGCGCCAGATACAGCGCCGCCAGGGCGCGGCCTTCGGTAAATTGCGGGTTCTGCGCCAGCGCCGCCAGTTCACGCAGGTTGACCTTGTCGACGCGCATCGGCTCCGGCTCGTCGCCCTCCAGACGCTCCTCGTACAAATCGGTGGCCAACACTACCTGGATCTTCTGGCTCATGTAACCGGGCGACAGCGACAACTCGGTCAGATGTTCCAGCTGGCGCGCGCCGAAACCGGCCTCTTCCTTGAGTTCGCGCTCGGCCGCTGCCAGTACATCCTCGCCCGGCTCGATCAGGCCTTTGGGCAGGGACAGTTCGTATTCGTCGGTGCCGCCGCAGTATTCCTCGACCAGCACCGCGTGTTCGCTGTCGAGCATCGCCACAATCATCACCGCGCCATAACCCGCGCCTTTGCCGACCAGACGCTCGTAAGTGCGTTCCACGCCATTGGAAAAACGCAGCTTCAGTTCTTCGACGCAAAACAGACGACTGGTGGCGACAATCTCGCGGGCGAGTACAGTGGGTTTCTGGCGCATGCAAAGCTCCTTGGCGTGAACGCGCTACTATAACGCGGCTTTCCCGATTGTTTGTGTCGGATATCTTTCTACCGCTCGAGACGTTGCCATGCCTTCTTTACCGTGGTCTGACATCGATACCGTCCTGCTGGACATGGACGGTACGTTGCTGGATCTGCACTTCGACAACCATTTCTGGCTGGAACACCTGCCGCAACGCTACGCCGAACTGCACGGGGTGAGCCGGGCCATGGCCGATATGGAATTGCAGCCGCTGTTCGAGCGCCATGCAGGGCAACTGCAGTGGTACTGCCTGGATTTCTGGAGCACCGAACTGAAACTCTCGGTGCGTGAACTGAAACTGGAAACCGCGCACCTGATCGCGCTGCGCCCGGATGCCGACACCTTTCTGCAGGCGATCAAAAAAGCCGGCAAACGGGTGATCATGATCACCAACGCCCACCGCGATTCACTGTCGTTGAAACTGGAACGGATCGAGCTGGCGCCGTATTTCGAACGGCTGATCAGTTCCCACGATTACGGTTATCCCAAGGAGAACCCGCAGTTCTGGGATGCCTTGCAGGCGGATATCGATTTTGACCCGGCGCGCAGTCTTTTCATCGACGATACGTTGCCGATTCTGCGTAGTGCGCGGGAATTTGGTGTGACGCATTTGTTGGCGGTGAAAGAGCCGGATAGCCGCAAGGGGCCGAAGGACACGGCTGAGTTTGCTGCAGTTGAAGACTACCGCGATTTGATTCGGGGACTCTGATTTCCTGTAAGAGCTGCCGAAGGCTGCGATCTTTGATTTTAAGAAGCAAGATCAACAGATCGCAGCCTTCGGCAGCTCCTACAGGAGTTGTGAGTTATTCCGGGATACGCAGGGTCTGGCCCGGGTAGATTTTGTTTACATCTTTGAGCATTGGTTTGTTGGCCTCAAAGATCTTGTTGTACTGATTGGCGTTGCCATACACCGCGAGGGAAATCGCACTGAGGGTGTCGCCTTTTTTCACCACGACAAAACGTGCGGCAGCCACAACCGGCCCGGTCACGGTGATCTGATCATCAACACTGCCCACGCCTTCGATGTTACCCACCGCCAGCAGAATTTTTTCCTTCTCCTCCTGACTTGCAACTTCACCGGTGACCGTCACCTTGTCACCGTCCACGGTTGCCTGAACATTCGGGTTGCCCAACCCGACCTTGCTGATATGTTCCTTCAACTGTTCGCTGGCATTGGCATTACCCGGGGTCAGCAGGTCGATCAGCTTTTCACCGGCCTCTTTCACAAAGCTCAACAGACTCATAGCGCACACTCCTTGATTGGGATTCCAGACGTCCAAGCCTAGACCACACCAGACCAACCCGGTTCCGGGCCGACCAATGACCCGGCAGCCGCTTGATCGACGCCATCTATCAATAGATCGACAGTACCGATTAGACGCGACAAGTTGCCGCGCCTAGTCTTAGCGTTGATCAATCCGTCGGTGATGCCATGAACGCCAAGCGCCCAACTTGCGCGGCGCCTGCAATCGAAACACCCGCGCCCGCCGCCAGCCAGACCTACAGCTACAGCGATCTGCCCCTCGTGGAATCGGCCAGCACCGCGCTTGCCGAGGAAGTCGCGTTGGCGATTGCCTACAACGGCATCAGTCAGGCGGTGATGCTGGTGACGCCGACCGATCTGGAAGACTTCATCGTCGGTTTCAGCCTTGGCAGCGGCATCATCGAAGACGCCAGCGACATTTATGACCTGCAACTGACCGGCGCGGGCTCGGCGCAATACGCGCAGGTGACCATCGCCAACCGCGCGTTCTGGAACCTCAAGCAACAGCGCCGACAACTGGCCGGCACCAGCGGTTGCGGGCTGTGTGGCGTCGAGGCGGTGGAACAGGCCTTGCCTGACCTCAAAGTGTTGCCCGGCGCACCGTTACCGCCCGCTGCCTGGCTCGACGGCCTGCGCCAGCGCATCGGCGCGTTCCAGCCGCTCGGTCAGCACTGCGGCGCGGTACACGCGGCGGTGTTCATGAACGCCAGCGGTGAATTGCTGCTGGGCCGTGAAGACATCGGCCGGCACAACGCCCTCGACAAACTGATTGGCGGACTGATCCGCCAGAAGATTTCCACCGAAGGCGGCCTGGCGATTGTCACCAGCCGTTGCAGTCTCGAATTGATCCAGAAAGTTTTACGCGCCGGCATCCAGACTCTGGTCAGCCTGTCCGCGCCCACGGGCCTTGCCGTGCAATGGGCCCGTCGCCACAACCTCAATCTCATCCACCTGCCGCAGAAGAATGCGCCGCGGGTCTACAGCCCAGCGATGGAGAATCAAGCGTGAGCCAACATCATCAAGCCGACCAGAAACCTGTCCCGCGCTACAAACCTTACAAAGGTGCAGCCGGCGGCTGGGGTGCGCTGATCAGCGTGGCCCAAGCCTGGTTGACCAGCGACAACGCGTTGAAAAACCTGCGAATGATGCTCAAGACCAACCAGAACGGCGGCTTCGACTGCCCGGGCTGCGCTTGGGGCGATTCGCCGGAAAGCGGCATGGTCAAGTTCTGCGAAAACGGCGCCAAAGCGGTGAACTGGGAAGCGACCAAGCGTCGGGTGGACGGCAAGTTCTTCGCCAAACACAGCGTGACCTCGTTGCTGGAGCAAAGCGACTACTGGCTTGAATACCAGGGCCGCCTGACCGAGCCGATGGTCTACGACGCCGAGACCGACCGCTACAAACCCATCGCCTGGGACGATGCCTTTGCAATGATCGGCAAACACCTGCAAGCGCTGTCGAGTCCGGATCAAGCCGAGTTCTACACCTCCGGTCGTGCCAGCAACGAAGCGACGTACCTGTATCAGCTGTTCGTGCGCGCCTACGGCACCAACAACTTCCCCGACTGCTCGAACATGTGCCACGAGGCCAGCGGTGTGGCGTTGGCGCAAAGCGTTGGCGTCGGCAAAGGCACCGTAACCTTCGACGACTTTGAACACGCCGACGCGATATTCGTCTGGGGCCAGAACCCCGGCACCAACCATCCGCGGATGCTTGAACCACTGCGTGAAGCGGTGAAGCGCGGCGCGCAAGTGGTGTGTATCAACCCGCTGAAAGAGCGTGGCCTGGAACGTTTCCAGCACCCGCAGCACCCGATCGAAATGCTCACCAACGGCGACAAGCCGACCAACACCGCGTACTTCCGTCCAGCACTGGGCGGCGACATGGCGGTGCTGCGCGGCATGGCCAAGTTCCTCTTGCAGTGGGAGCGCGATGCGCAGAAGGCCGGCACGCCGGCAGTGTTCGATCATGACTTCCTCAATGCGCACAGCGCCAACGTGCTGGAGTATCTCGGCGTGGTCGATGACACGCCGTGGGAGCAGATCGTCGCGCAGTCCGGCCTGTCTCTGGTGGAGATCGAGCAAGCGGCGCGCATGTACGCCAAAGGCAAGAACGTCATCATGTGCTGGGCGATGGGTATCACTCAGCATCGCCATTCGGTGCCGACCATCCAGGAAATCGCCAACCTGATGTTGCTGCGCGGCAACGTCGGCAAACCCGGCGCCGGCCTGTGTCCAGTGCGCGGTCACAGCAACGTGCAGGGCGACCGCACCATGGGTATCAACGAGCGTCCGCCAGTGGCGTTCCTCGATTCTCTTGAGCGGCGTTTCCAGTTCAAGGTGCCGCGTGACAACGGGCACAACGTGGTCGAAGCGATCCACGCGATGGCCGAGGGCCGCGCCAAGGTCTTCATCGGTCTGGGCGGCAACTTCGCCCAGGCCACACCGGACAGCCCGCGTACCTTCGCGGCGCTGAGCAATTGCGACCTGACTGTGCAGATCAGCACCAAGCTCAACCGCAGCCATCTGGCCCATGGTAAGGACGCACTGATCCTGCCGTGCCTGGGTCGAACCGACATCGATATCCAGGCCGAAGGCCCGCAAGCGGTCACCGTGGAAGACTCGTTCAGCATGGTTCACGCGTCCAACGGCCAGTTGCAGCCGCTGTCGAACCAGATGCGCTCGGAACCGGCGATCATCGCCGGCATCGCCGCCGCCACGCTGGGCAGCAAACCGGTGGACTGGAACTGGCTGGTGGCCGATTACCGGCGCATCCGCGACCTGATCGCCGATACCATTCCGGGCTTCAAGGACTTCAACGAGAAGGTCAAGAACCCGGGCGGTTTCTACCTCGGCAACAGTGCCGGTGCACGCAAGTGGAACACCCCGTCGGGCCGGGCCAATTTCCGCGCGAACATGCTGCCCAAGGATCTGGTGCACGAGCGTACCCGCGCCACCGGGCAACTGCCGGATCTGATCCTGCAATCGATGCGCTCCCACGACCAGTACAACACCACGATCTATGGCCTCGACGACCGCTATCGTGGGGTCAAGGGTCAGCGCGATGTGCTGTTCGCCAACGAGGCCGACATCATTCGTCTGGGCTTCCGCCCGGGGCAGAAGGCCGACATCGTGTCGATCTGGGACGATGGCCGTGAGCGTCGGGTGAAGGGCTTTACCTTGCTGGCGTTTGATATTCCGGCGGGTCAGGCAGCGGCTTACTACCCGGAAGTGAATCCGCTGGTGCCGCTGGAAAGCACCGGGGATGGCAGCCATACGCCGACATCGAAGTTCATTGCTATCCGGCTGGAGGCGGCGAGTGAGACTGGGTTGATCATGGCCAAATCTGCGTAAAGCGTTGCCTGGACTGACCCCTTCGCGAGCAAGCCCGCTCCCACATTGGAATGCATTTCAAATGTGGGAGCGGGCTTGCTCGCGAAAGCGGTGGCACATTCAACAAAACTCTTTGTACCCTGCACCCTTCCAACGCCCACAAAAAGGCCGCTTTTTCACAAAAGCGGCCTGTCCGAAGTAGCTAAAGACCGGCGAAAATCGCTTAAGTTCCGCATACAAAACAGTAACTTGCATAATTGTATACAAGTCGTGTTATTCGTCGGATTTCGATTGTCAGCCTTGTTACACAGCCTCAGGATCGGCGCCGTCATCCCTTTGAGGCTCCTCTATGAAGTTCTCCTCGATTCTCTTGTTGTCCCTTGGCCTGGTCAGTGGCTTCGCTTCTGCCGGAGGCACCACCGAAGCAGGTGTGGGCGGCGCATTGGGCGGGGTTCTTGGCTCGGTCGTCGGTCAGTCTTTAGGCGGCAGCACAGGTTCAACCATTGGCGCAGCCCTTGGCGGCGCGGGTGGTAGCGCGGTCGGCGCCAACAAACACAGCCGTGGCGAAGCGGCCATTGGCGGTGCGTTGGGCGCAGCCGGCGGTAACGTGGTCGGCCGCAGCATGGGCGGCACCACCGGCAGCCTGATCGGCGCCGCAGCAGGTGGCGGCGCCGGTGGCGCGCTGGGCAACTACATGGGTAACCAGAGCAATGACGAGGGTCGTCATTACGATCGCGGCCGTGACGACCGTCGCTACTATCGCGACCGTCACCCTGGCCGTGGCCACGCTTATGGCCACCGCAAGCATCACCGCTACTATCGCGACTAATCCGTTGCGTTAAGCGCGAAAGCAAAAATCGCAGCCCAAGGGCTGCGATTTTTTTTGCTCTGGTTCAAACCACCAGACGCTCCAGCGCGTCACGCAATCTGCCTGGAATCGGCACCGGCTGATTGCTCGCCCGATCCACGAACACATGGACAAAACGCCCCGCTGCACACGCCTCGCTTTCACCGACCTTGAACACCGCCAGTTCGTATTGCACTGAACTGTTACCCAGCTTGCCGACCCGCAGACCGATCTCGATCAGGTCCGGGAAAGCGATCGAGGCGAAATAATCGCAAGATGAACTCACGACAAAACCCACTACCTCGCCGTCGTGGATATCCAGGCCACCGACCTGAATCAGGTAAGTGTTCACGGCAGTATCGAAAAAGCTGTAGTAGGTGACGTTGTTGATGTGGCCATAAGCATCGTTGTCGTGCCAGCGGGTGGTGATCGGCTGGAAATGCGGGTAATCGGCGCGTTGCGCCATGGTGCTGGACATCGGTATCGACTCCTTGAGTTATCTGTCCAGTCTAAAGGTAAAAACCTTTGCCTCGCGCCGCCAGCTCGCCAATCAGTGGGGCCGGCCGCCATTGATCGCCCTGTCGCGTCTCCAGCGCCAGCAAGCGCTTGTGAATGTCCGCCAGCCCCTGATCGTCCGCCCAGGCCATCGGGCCGCCTCTGTCCGCCGGGAAGCCGTAGCCATTGAGGTACACCTGATCGATGTCATGCGCCGATTCGGCAATGCCTTCCTGCAGAATTTTCGCGCCCTCGTTAACCAGCGCCAGAAGACACCGCTCGAGGATTTCCTCGGACCCAATCTCCCGGCGCTGAAAGCCGAGGCCTTCGCTGACGCTCAATATCAGCGCATCCACCTCAGGATCATGCTCGGCCTGACGACTGCCCGGCTCATAGTGGTAATAACCATTGCCGGATTTCTGCCCGAAGCGGCCCATCTCGCACAAGCGGTTGTCGACCTGAACCTCCGGCGCATCCTGCCCCTTGCCGGCCAATTCGCGCGCGCGCCATTCCAGATCGATGCCCACGACGTCATACATGCGGAACGGCCCCATGGCGAAACCGAAGCCCTGCAAAACCGTATCGACCTGCTGTGGATAAGCTCCCTCGAGCAGCATCTTGCGCGCCTCCAGCACATACGGATGCAGCATGCGATTGCCGATAAAGCCGTGGCAGTTGCCCGCCACCACACTGACCTTGCCCATGCGTTTGCCCAGCGTCAGCGCCGCTTCCAGTGCGGCTGGCGACGTCTGCGCCCCGCGAACGATTTCCAGCAGTTTCATGATGTGCGCGGGGCTGAAGAAATGCAGGCCGAGCACTTGCGATGGACGTTTTGTTGCAGCGGCAATCGCATCAATATCCAGTGCCGAGGTGTTGCTCGCCAACAACGCCTCAGGCTTGAGCAGGCCATCCAGTTCGCGAAAGATCTTCTGCTTGAGCGCGAGGTTTTCGTACACCGCTTCGATCACCAGATCGACTTTACGGATTGCCGGGTAATCCGCCGCCGCGCTGATCCGGGCAAGACGTGCATCCGCTTCGACCTGATCGATCCGGCCCTGGCGCACGTTGTGTGCATAAGTCTGCGCCACGGTGCCCAGCGCCTGTTCGAGCATCTGTGGATTG
Organism: Pseudomonas sp. AM14(2022); assembly: GCF_036346455.1. Lineage (NCBI taxonomy): Bacteria > Pseudomonadati > Pseudomonadota > Gammaproteobacteria > Pseudomonadales > Pseudomonadaceae > Pseudomonas > Pseudomonas sp. AM14(2022). The sequence goes on along the minus strand of NZ_JAOTNY010000005.1, from coordinate 152,713 downwards.
TTATCGACCCACTGCACGGCGATGCCGGCATTGGCCAGGCACATGACAATACCGCGGCCCATGGTGCCCGCGCCGATCACGGCAGCTTGCTGAATATCGATGGATGTCTGGCTCATGTTGTTCTCTTGTTGACGATCCGAAGACAGCCTTCACCATAGTCAGGCACTGGGCGTTTTTGAAGTTTATTACCGTGATGAGCGACATTCAGCGCATGGATACAGGCCGCCATGGCATCACACGCTCCCACAGGGTTTGTATTTACTCGAGCAGATGATTGTCAGCCCAACTGCGGACTTCCGCGTACGGATACTGCTCCAGCGCCGCATACCCCGAGATCGTCCGCGCCTTCAACTTGGTAAACAGCGGCACGCTGATCCCGCACAGAAAACGCGTCAGGCGCTCCGCCGTCGGCACATGGCCGGTGTGCTGTTCGTGCCTGTGGATAAAATCACCGCACGACGCCGCGAAGTTCTTATCCACAAGCGCTGGCAACTCGGGAGGTGCCGGAAGCCGCGCGACATCACCGTGGCACACCGAACAGTGCCCGCAGTGCTCGGGCGCATTGTGGTCGCCGAAGTACTCGGCCAGGCGATAACCCAGGCAGCGCTCAGTGGCGAACAGTTCGAGCATGGCGTGAATCCGCGCGACTTCAGTCTGTTCATGCCGGGTGAAGTACTCGTGCAACTCGGCACTCAGCACAGCGCTGTCGAAATCGCTGTGCAGCACGTTGTAGACCTCGGTCATCTGCTTGCTCTCAAGCTCGACCCAGCCCTTCTCCTGAAAATAATCCAGCGCCGTCACCACCCGATTGCGCTCAGCCGAATACTGCGTGTACATCGCCTCGAAATTCACCGTGGCCCAGGTACGTGCGCGGCTGGAGGTGTGAATGATGGTCGCGACAAACTCCCTGCGCTCTCCCTCGAAACGCTCAAGCAACGCTTCCGGCTCCAGCAGGTATTTGAAACGGTACTCGGCGTAATAGGCATAGCGCGGAGCAATCAGGCCGCGCAGCTCCATTTGCACCAACAACGTCTTCAGCGGCAGCGTGCGAATGTTGCTCTGATCCGCCAACGGCCCGAGCAGAAACTCCCACTGTCCTTCAGCTGCGGCAGCCTGCATTTCCTCCAGCACACAACGTATCCCCTCGCGCTCCGGGGTATCGCCGTAGACGAAATTTTCCAGCACGTTGAGGCTGTCGCGGTTGGCCAGCACCAGGCAATCCGACGGCTGTCCGTCCCGTCCGGCGCGCCCGATTTCCTGACTGTAGTTCTCGATGGATTTCGGCAGGTCGAAATGCACCACGTTGCGGATATCGCTCTTGTCGATGCCCATGCCGAACGCAATGGTTGCGACTATGCAATTGGACTGCCCGGCCATGAAGCGCTTCTGGATCGCCTCGCGCTGATCGTTGGGCAACCCGGCGTGATAAGCCTCGGCCTGTATGCCGTTGCGCCCCAGATGTTCGGCGATGTGCTCGGCGGTTTTCTGCAGCGTGACGTAGACGATGCTCGGCTGGCTCGCGCGCTCGCTCATCCACTCCACCAGCCGCCGGCGCTTGTCCTGGCCACGCACCGGTTCCACCAGCAGATTGAGATTGGGTCGATAGAAACCGCTGGTCACAACATCCGCTTCGGCGATGGCGAATTTGGTCTGCATGTCGGCGATGACCTTCGGCGTCGCCGTGGCGGTCAGCAGCAGCGTTTGCGGGATATTGAACTGACGCTGGTAGTCCGGCAGCTTCAGGTAGTCGGGGCGGAAGTTGTGGCCCCATTCCGAGATGCAGTGCGCCTCGTCAATCACCAGCAGCGAGATCGGCACCTGCTGCAAAAAATTGCGAAAACGCTCGTTCTTCAGGCGCTCCACCGAGATCATCAGGATCTTCAATTCACCCGAACGGGCGCGGGCCATCACATCATTGGCGTCATCGCGGCTTTGTGCCGAATCGATGCTGCCGGCACTGATGCCGTGACGCTTGAGGAATGCCAGTTGATCCTGCATCAACGCCAACAGTGGCGAGACCACCAGGGTCAGATGTGGCAGCAACAGTGCCGGTACTTGATAGCACAGCGACTTGCCAGACCCGGTGGGGAAAATCGCTGCCGCCGAGCGCCCGGCCAGTACCGCGCTGATCGCGGCTTCCTGCCCGGGTCGAAACTGTGGATAACCGAAAACCTGTTCCAGGGTGTTGTGCATGCGCTGTCACTCCGTTGACCGCTGTGATGCCAACAGCCTAGCGGGCGATCGCAGCGAGTCGAGAAAAGGCCGGGGTCAATTCAATACGGGATGATACAGCCAATAGCGCAGACAACTCGGTCCACTGCAGGAGCGAGCCTGCTCGCGAAGGGGCACAAAACAGCGATACAAATTTACCTGTTCAGGGCCGCAAAACCGCCACTCGCAGTTGCTCGTTCAACACCTGCTCATGCACGCCCTGGCTCTTGCTCGCCCACAACGCATGAGCCGGGCTGATGTCACCGGTGAAGGCCGCCGCCAATTGCCGCAGTTCCGCAACACTGCGCACGCGCGGGCAGAACGGCTGCCCGTCACAGTCAACGCTGGCGTTGCGATAGGTGCTCAGCAAACGATCCCACAGACCGTCACGCACCTGCCTGACCGACTTGAGCTGCACATGCGGCACACCCAGTCGCTGCTCCAGCCCTGCCTCGTCCAGCGCTTCACTGGCGAGCAAGGCCCTGCCGAACATCAACACCTCGGCGCGCGAGGCGGTATCGATGCCAGTCTGGCTGGAGAGCGCATCGGGCCAACCGGTGCGTTCGAGGTCGGCAAACATCCAGCCGTTGCCGGCATCAGACGCCATGGCCAAACGGCAACCACTGGCCCACAGCAATAAAATCGAGGCCATACGTAGCCACTGCATACTCAATTCCCTTTAAGCGCGTATCGGACGTTTGGAAACGTCCTACAGATTCTGGCGCGCACCATACATAGATCTGCCAAGAAACGCCTGTGAATCCTGTGGGAAATTTCTGCGCTAGGGGTTTCACCCCGAAAAAACCGCAAAACCTTGTAGGGCATATGCCCGGCCCTCGGAAAATCCCCTACGAACGGCGTCCATTGCGGCGCTCTTGTGAGTGCTCGCCACGCACTTCTATAGTGGCCGGCGCGACTGACCACTGAATCAGCCCCGCCCGAGTGCCTTTGTAAAGGACAAGCCTCACCATGATTACCCGCTATCGCCCTTTGAAGACTTGCTACAACGAAAATCCCGTATTGGTCATCGACACTCAGTCCAGCCATCGCGATCTGCTTGATGCCGCTGACCAGCGACTGCGTGCCGCCAGCGATCTGCTGGAAACCCTTTACTGTTTATGTTTCAAACAGGCCGACGTGAAAGATATACCTAACATCGTCAATGCTCTTTATTTATTAGTGCAGGATGGCTGTGACTTGCTCGAAGTAGCAAAACACAAACCCCAACAACCAGACCGACACTGAAAACAACTAAAATCCAGAAACAACAGAAGGCTTTAATAAACAGCTAGAAAAGACCTAAGTTGTTGGCTCTTACTTTAACCGAGAGCAACACAATGACTGTTTTAACTATATTTTTTTGCGGAACTGGTTCCAATAAATTCGACGTCACCCACGAAAACTTCTGGAACGGTGAACTGATTTCCACCTTGGCTGCCAATCATACGGGTTACGAGTTTGCCGAGTGGATCGTGGTCGATGGCCCCGGCAGCGGCAACCTGCAGGCCGACGATCTATTCACCAAGACCAAGGAATACGGCATGAGCGGCACCTTGTTCGGCAAGGGCTGGGAAGAAAACGTGTTGCATGCGCTCAATATCATCAAGGGCAAGTGCGACTGGCAACGCGAGCAACTGACTGAAGCCGAATACAATCGCCTGAAAGCTGCCGGCATTCCTATCGAAGATGTAAAAGTCGAGGGTTCCTGGTTCTGGCGCAAATATAATTACGGTAATCGCAGCATTACCCAGCAGCAATTACAGGAAGGAATCATCAAAACCCACCGCAAGGATGGTGTTATTCCGACTCAAGTCAATCTCGTCGGTTGGAGCCGGGGCGGCATCAGTTGCCATATGTTGGCCAATGCAATGTTCAAGGACAGTCTGCTGAAAAACATCCCGGTCAATATCTTTGCGCTTGATCCCGTGCCAGGCATTGGTAACTTTCAGGAAGAGCGCGTCAAACTCGCGGGCAATGTCAAAGAGTATGTAGCGTTCTATGCTCGTGACGAACGCTCCAAAGGTTTCAGCTGCGTCATCCCACAGACCGCTACCGGCACTAAAACCTACATCTATCCTATGGCTGGCCGCCACGCCACCATGGCCGGCAATGCCACCAGCAGCGGCGGCGTCCCGACCGGCGCCAGTGATCTGAAAGCGCTGTCCGAGCCCGGACGCATCGTGCGCCACCTCGCCGAAACCTGCCTCAAACGCTGGGGCGTGCAACTGCAAAAAACGTTGAATCTGACCCAGGCCGATCTGGAAAACCTCACCAACGGCATCGCACGCGACGAAGCCAAATACACACTGATGCACAAACATTCCTACACCTACTTCACCGAGCTGGACCAAGGCGAGCGCTACGTTTCGCTGGGCAGCAAAGGTGTACCGTTCACCAGCGTGAAGGGCGAGATCTACAAGCCGGCGACCGGCCTGGCAACCAGCTTGCTGGATATTTCGGCGTATCAGCATTTACGTTGAAAAACGATTAAAAATCGGTAGGAACGTCCGATGCAATCTTCATCCCGTTCCTACCTGCCACGACTCTTTGTCGCCTATCGCGGCTTGAGGGCACAAATCTATAGTCGTGACTGTCGCTGGCAAATCAGCGGCTCGGGCTTGGTCACCCGGTGGGACACATAAATGCGTCCGTTGTATGCTGCCGGCAATTCAAATGTCTGCACGCTTAATGGTGGCTGTGTTTGGGACGCCTTTGAGCGTGCCGGACTTGTGTGTTCCTTCGGTTGACCAACCCGAACACAGTTCGCCTCCCATCGCTTGGTCACGGTGGGATGAATCCTCACGACATTTGGAATACACACTATGAAAGCATGGACCCCGCTTCCCCTCGATCGCTACCGCTCACTCGAATCCAACCTCACCGACACCAAGCCCCTGATCATCGACACAGAGGCCAACCCGCAAGACATCCTCGAATGCGCCGTCCAGCGCCTGCGTGCCTCCAGCGACCTGCTGAAAACCCTCTACTGCCTCAGTTTCAAACAAGCCGACGTCGAAGACATCCCCCATATCACCCACGCCCTCTATCTGCTGACGCAGGATGGCTGTGACCTGCTGCAGGTCGCGCAGCAGCAGATGCTCGGCTGGAAAGCACCGCTCTGAGGCTGACAGTCTTCCGGTCGCTCTCACGCCTAACCTGAGACAGATGAGCGACACTCGTGCAAGCATCGAAAATCCCAACCAATCCGTCCACACGATTGCGCTACACTGTAATCCTGCACCAAGAGGCCCATGCCATGAGCAAATTGACGTTCCAGCAAAAGCAGGCTTATTACGAAAAAGTACGTCGGTCTAACTACTTGGCGAGCCTGCGTCTAGAAGGGTTCGATACCAATCGTAGCGATGCTGAAAGACCGCTTCCATCACGGGAATCAGTCATCGAAAAATACCGTCAGAACACACGCTAATGGTGGACAAGTACGGGGTCGGGCAAGACCCCTACTGCTACCCTGGAAGTGATGTCCTGCGTAACTTGCTCAATATTCGCTGTGAAGAAGAACTGCACAAAGCAGAGCGAGAACTATCAGAGATCGCTATCAGTCGATTTCCTCTTCTTCCCCCTCCATATGATCTAACCCTTTTTCAACATATCCATAGAACTCTGTTTTGCGATGTCTACGACTGGGCCGGGCAGCCGCGAACAGTCAACATTCAGAAGGGGATACCTTTTTCTGCACCGCAGAAAGAATTCTCCCAGAGGCAGAGAAAATATTTCGCGCCATGGAACGTGATGCATGGTTCGTGGGGCTGAACAAAGAAGAGCTCGTCGTGGCTATCGCCGAAACCTATGGCGACTTGAATGTCATTCATCCTTTTCGCGAAGGTAACGGGCGTGCTCAGCGCATCCTTTTTGAGCAGATCATCATCAATGCGGGCTTTACGGTTGATTGGTGGCTGATCAAGGAAGACGCTTGGATTTCGGCAAATGTTGATGCGGTTGCATGTGACTATCGTGGACTTGAAGATATCTTCGAGAACTGTATTGGCGGGCCACTCCTCCCTTAAGTGGCATTATTCTGGCCGTTTACCCCAAATTCTGCGGGAATAATGGCAGTCAAGCCGATAACGACAGCTAAACCGTCACCCACAAAAAAGCCGCCCCTAGAGGCGGCTTTCTCATTACTGCAACCAATTTTACAACTTAGGACCCGCAGCCTTAATCGCGTCGCTCACTTCGAACTTCTTGAAGTTCTCGATGAACAGACCGGCCAGCGCCTTGGCAGCTTCGTCGTACGCAGCCTTGTCAGCCCAGGTGTTGCGTGGGTTGAGCAGGTTGGTTTCAACGCCCGGTACGGCCAGTGGCACGTCGAGGTTGATGGTGTCCAGGTGCTCGGTGGCAGCACCGATCAGCGCGCCGCTCTGGATCGCTGCGATCACCGCACGGGTGGTCGGGATGTTGAAGCGTTTGCCGACGCCGTAGCCACCGCCGGTCCAGCCGGTGTTGACCAGGTAGACCTTGGAGCCGAAGCCGCGGATGCGCTTGATCAGCAGTTCAGCGTATTCGCCAGCCGGACGCGGGAAGAACGGTGCGCCGAAGCAGGTGGAGAAGGTCGACTTGATGCCGCTGCCCGAACCCATTTCAGTCGAGCCCACCAGCGCGGTGTAGCCGGACAGGAAGTGGTAGGCCGCTTGTTCTTCGTTGAGGATCGACACTGGCGGCAACACGCCGGTCAGGTCGCAGGTCAGGAAGATCACCGCGTTTGGCTCGCCGCCCAGGTTCTTCTCGGAACGCTTGGCAACGTGCTCCAGCGGGTAGGCCGCGCGGCTGTTCTGGGTCAGGCTGACATCGGCGTAGTCAGCGTGTTTGGCGTCGTCGATGACCACGTTTTCCAGGACTGCGCCGTGCTTGATGGCTTTCCAGATGACCGGCTCATTCTTCTCGGACAGGTCGATGCACTTGGCATAGCAGCCGCCCTCGATGTTGAACACCACGCCTTCGCCCCAGCCGTGTTCGTCGTCACCGATCAGGTAACGGCTCTCGTCGGCGGACAGGGTGGTTTTACCGGTGCCCGACAGACCGAAGAACAGGGTCACGTCGCCTTCTTCGCCGATGTTGGCAGCGCAGTGCATTGGCAGCACGTCAGCGGCCGGCAGCAGGAAGTTCTGCACGGAGAACATGGCTTTCTTCATTTCACCGGCGTAACGCATACCGGCGATCAGCACTTTCTTCTGCGCGAAGTTGATGATCACGCAACCGTCGGAGTTGGTGCCGTCACGCTCAGGCACGCACTCGAAGTTGGCCACGTTGAGCACTTGCCACTCGTCACGACCGGCCGGGTTGTACTGGGCCGGGTTGATGAACAGGCAACGACCGAACAGGTTCTGCCAGGCAGTCTGGGTGGTCATTTTCACGGCCAGGTAGTGATCTTCAGCCGCACCTACATGCACGTGGGAAACAAAGTGCTCTTGCGCGTTGTTGAACGCCTCGACACGAGCCCACAGCGCGTCGAACTTGTCGGCCGGGAACTTGCGGTTGATCGGGCCCCAGGCGATAGCGGCCTGGGTGGAAGGCTCTTCAACGATGAAACGATCGACTGGCGAACGGCCGGTGCGATGACCGGTGCGGACTACCAGAGCGCCGGTATCGGCAAGCTCGCCCTCACCGCGTTGCAGGGCTTCTTTTACCAGATCATCAACACTCAGATCGGTGTACACGGCGTTATTGGCTTGCGTCATGAGGTTCCCCGTCGGCCAGTGGCCGAGTGTGCTCCAAACGTTTTGTAGTAGAAAGTCGTGCACTACTACCGCGAAAAAAGTGGGCCGGATTATGCCAGAAAAGCCCAAAAAGAGTAGGGTCCTCCCGTCGTAACGGCGAAATTCCGTCGTTACGCAGTGAATTTACCTGCGCTGAACCGTTTTAGTGCCGGGTATCTGACGGCGTGTCGACGCCTGCGCCAGCAAACAATTGAGCAATATCGGCCGCATCGAACAGGTAACGCTGGTTGCAGAACTGGCAATCGATCTCGACTTCGCCACCGCGTTCAGCCACCAGTGCCTGCGCATCTTCCAGACCCAGACTGACCAGTGCATTGCCCGAGCGTTCCCGCGAGCAGCTGCAACGGAAGCGCAGGTTCTGTACATCGAACAGGCGCACCTGCTCTTCGTGGTAGAGGCGATGCAGGACAGTTTCGTTGTCCAGGCTGAGCAATTCATCGGCGGTCAGGGTGCTGGCCAGGGCGGTGATGTGCTGCCAGCTTTCGGCGCGCTCTTCTTCGTCTTTCAGGCGGTCGGCCGGCAGTTGCTGCAGTAGCATTCCGCGAGCACGGCGGCCGTCGGCGAACAGCTTGAAGCGGGTGCCGACCTGTTGCGACATGACGAAATAATTGGTGAAGCACTCGGACAGGGTTTCACCATCGAGGTCGACGATACCCTGGTAACGCTGGCCGATCGTCGGGTCGACGGTCAGGGTCAGGTCACCGCCCGGCATCAGGTCGGCAAGGGTCGCGTCCGCGGCGATCTGCTCGGCGTTATAACGCGCCAGGCCACGGATCTCGCGCTCGCTGGAGCATTCGATCATCAGCAGCGGAATCGGCCCTTCGGAGCGTGCCTGCAAAATCAGCAAGCCGTCGAACTTCAGGGTGCCCACCAGCAGCGAGGCGGCCGCCATCAGTTCGCCCAGCAATTGCGCGACCGGCTCCGGGTACGGGTGCTTGGCGAGAACTTCGGCGTAGCTGCGTTCCAGCGCCACCAGTTCGCCGCGAGTGTCGCTGTCATCGAAGATGAAGCGTTGGGTGTAGTCGGTATCCGGTAGGTCGGTCATAGGTCTGGGTATCTGAATTGATGACAAAAAGGTTACAAAAGATGAAAATCCCGCGCTTCTCCGCACCCGTTTGGTGCGAAATGTTCAGCCACGGGAGGCATTTTATGAACAATCCGGGTTTGTTCCAATCAAGGTGGAACCTCGGCCGGCTGGTTCTGTGCAACGTAGTGCCATTAGCGCTACTGGCTTTCTGGTTATGGCCTACGGGCCAGATGCTGTGTGTGATTTTCGACGAGTGGCTGTTCCGCTCGCTCAATGCACCACTGGCCAGCAACCCCATATGGCTCCACATCTGGGCAATTGCAAGTCTGCGTCCGTTCGACATTGTCGTCGGACTGATTCTGCTGACGCTGCTGATCAAGGGCGACTGGGTGTTCAAGGCGATTGATGTACGTCGCGCCTTCTTCGGTTTTTTCTCGATTCTGCTGCTGATGGTGGTGATTCGCGCGCTGTTTTCCAAATTCGCCGACTACATGGACTGGCAGCACAGCAGCCCATCGATGGTGCTGGAAGGCGCGGTGCACCTGAGCGACTATTTCCCGCATCTGGAAAAAGCCTGGGAGCTGAAGGATCGCTCGAGCCAGAGCTTCCCCGGTGACCACGCTTCGGTGTTGCTGATCTGGGCGCTGTTCATGGGCGTGTTCAGTCGCTCAGTCGGCCAGTTCCTGACGATCTGGGGCCTGGCGTTGCTGTTCATGCTGCCACGTCTGGTAGCCGGCGCGCATTGGGGCCAGGACGATTACATCGGCGGCATGCTGCTGGCGGTGTGGGCGTTGGGTTGGGGTTACTACACACCGTTCGCTTATCACGCCGCCAACTTCTGGCTGAAGGTGACTGCGCCGGTTTTCGCTTTGCTGGGCAAACTGCCGCTGGTTTCGCGGATGAGCGTGGTGTCTGCCCGTTAATGGGTTGAATGCTGAAAAGATCGCAGCCTGCGGCAGCTCCTACATGTGAATACATTTTCCCGTAGGAGCTGCCGCAGGCTGCGATCTTTTTATTCGTGGCTGTTCCCACGAAATTTAAACAGATCCCGCCGCTGCTTCTTGCTCGGCTTGCCATCAGTGCTCACGCCTAACGCTCCGGCCTTGCGCATCGCCGCTGCCGCTTCACGTTTGGCAATACTCGCCTCCGTCTCGGTATACAGCGTCTGCGCCTCGGGTGCGCCGCGACGTACGATCGACAAGGCTTCAACCCTCACCGTGCGCTCTTCAAAGCCGGTACGAATCTCGAATTCATCGCCAATGCGTGGCTCTTTGCCAGGCTTGCAGCGGTCGCCTCGGCAATGCACCTTGCCACTTTCGATGGCCGCTTTGGCCAAGGCCCGGGTTTTATAAAAGCGCGCCGCCCACAACCACTTGTCGAGACGGACCTTGTCGTCCTCTTCGCTTTTTTGTGCCATGGAATTTCCTCATTCTGAAATATTGATGAACTGTACTACCGTTTCTGTCGTGCCATGAATGACCCCGTCCCGGATTACAATGCACACCTGCCGACACCTGCTTGAGGGGTCGGCGATCCGGGCCGTAGATATCTGTCGCCTTTTAACCCTTATTCTGCGTGAATACCGCGAATTCGGCCGCACGCGGCCCGAGCGGTTTCTGCCGGTTGAGCACCTTTGAAGACATTTGACCATTTGACCGTTGTCGGTCTGCGCGAGTGGGTGGCGCTCCCTGATCTGGGAGTCGCCGGTCTGCGGGCGAAAATCGACACCGGTGCCAGCACCTCCAGCCTGCATGCCACCGACATCGAGCCGTTCGAACGCGACGGCCAGAAGTGGGTGCGTTTCACGGCGCACCTGGGCACGGTGGTGCAGTTGCGTCACCGGCGCTGCGAAGCACCGCTGGTGACGCGCAAAACCATCAAAAGCTCCAACGGCCAGGCGCAGGTGCGCTATGTGATCAGCACCACCCTGGCCCTCGGTGATCGGGTCTGGGCAGTCGAGTTCACCCTCGCCTGTCGCAAGTCCATGCGCTATCGCCTGTTGCTCGGTTCCAAAGCCCTGATCGATGGCCAACTGGTGGTCAATCCGGGCATCAAATATGTACAAGACAAGCCGGTGTTCCCGGTATCTACCTCCTCCACAGGTGTTGCATGAAGATCGCTGTGCTGTCGCGGAACCCGCGTCTGTATTCCACCCGTCGTCTGGTCGAGGCCGGCACCGAGCGCGGGCATGAAATGGTGGTGATCGACACCCTGCGCGCCTACATGAACATCGCCAGCCACAAGCCGCAGATCCACTATCGCGGCAAGCCGCTGGAAGGCTTCGATGCGGTAATCCCGCGGATCGGTGCGTCGGTGACGTTCTACGGTTGCGCCGTGTTGCGCCAGTTCGAAATGATGGGGGTGTTTCCGCTCAACGAATCGGTGGCCATCGCCCGCTCGCGGGACAAATTGCGTTCGCTGCAACTGCTGTCGCGTCGTGGCATCGGCCTGCCGGTCACCGGTTTCGCTCACTCGCCGGATGACATTCCCGACCTGATCGACATGGTCAACGGCGCGCCGCTGGTGATCAAGGTGCTGGAAGGCACCCAGGGCATCGGCGTGGTGCTGTGCGAAACCGCCACGGCTGCCGAGTCGGTGATCGAAGCGTTCATGGGCCTGAAGCAGAACATCATGGTCCAGGAATACATCAAGGAAGCCGGCGGTGCCGACATCCGCTGCTTCGTGGTCGGCGACAAGGTGATCGCAGCGATGAAGCGTCAGGCCAAGCCTGGGGAATTCCGCTCCAACCTGCACCGAGGCGGCAGCGCCAGCCTGATCAAGATCACCCCGGAAGAACGCATGACCGCGTTGCGCGCGGCCAAGGTCATGGGGCTGGCCGTGGCGGGTGTGGATATCCTGCGTTCGAACCACGGGCCGCTGGTGATGGAGGTGAACTCGTCGCCGGGCCTGGAAGGGATCGAGACCACCACCGGCAAGAACGTGGCGGGGATCATCATCGAACACCTTGAGAAGAATGGCGGGCCGAACATGACCCGGACCAAAGGCAAAGGCTGATCCGTTTGAAATGTGGCAGCTGACAGGCCGCCTTCGCGAGCAAGCCCGCTCCCACATTTTGGAATGCGTTCCCCTGTGGGAGCGGGCTTGCTCGCGAAGGGGCCATCAGCCCCGCTGAATATCCCGACTGTCAGACCGCATCCCGCGGCAACATCAACCCCAACGGCAATCGCACCCGCGCTTCCAATCCGCCCCCGGAGCGGTTGCGCAGCTCGACATTGCCGCCATGCATCGACGCAATCCGCTTCACGATCGCCAACCCCAGCCCGGTACCTTTCCCGCCCCGGGCACGGTCGCCACGGGTGAACGGGTTGAAGATCGCCTCAAGCTCCGACGGATCGATCCCCGCCCCCCGGTCCATCACGCTCAACACCACGTACGGCGCGCTGGTGTCACCGGACACATAAGCCGCGACCTCGACGCCGCTGCCGGCATGGTTCAGCGCGTTGCCGATCAGGTTGTTCAGCAGGCGTTTCATCGACACCCGGCGCAGCGGAAACGGCTGGATCGGTTCCAGGCGCAAGCGCACCTTCTCTTCGCTCTGGTTGTACGGCGCGGCCACCTCACGCACCAGATCGCTCAGGTCCACTTCCTCCACCGACTCGTCACGACCGTCGCGAATGAACGCGAGGAACTGATCGAGAATCGCGTCCATATCTTCGATGTCGCGCACCATGTCGTCGGTCAGATCGTTGCGATCACCCATCAGCTCCAGCGACAGACGCAAGCGGGTCAGCGGCGTGCGCAAATCATGGGAGACCCCGGCCAGCATCAGCTCGCGCTCGCGACCGGCCTGTTCGACGTCTTCGGCCATCTGGTTGAAGGCGCGATACACCTCGGTCATCTCGCTGGGTGTGTCGCTGATCGGCAGGCGCACGCTGCGACCCTGACCGAGTTGCCGCGCGGCATATACCAGACGTTTCAACGGCTGGTTGAGCTGACTGACGAAAATCCATGCAGAGGCGGTGGACAGCAAACCGATGGCGAGGAACCAGCCGAGTACGTTCCAGATTTTCTGCCCGCGCAGCGGATGCGGGTACAGCGGCACTTTCAGCCAACCGTCGCCGAGGCTTGGCGCACGCACCCACAGCGCCGGCGGCGAGTGCATGCGCAAACGCACTTCGGTGTCGGCGCCCAGCTCCGCCTGCATCTGCCGCTGATAGATTTCACTGTACGGCCAGTGCTGTTCGCCCTCCGGCACACCAGCGCCGACCACCCGGATCAGGGTCGCGGCATCGGCGATCTTCGCGCGGTTTTCTTCATCAGCCGCCCAATAGGCGCGCAGCGTCAGGGCGACGCCGTGGCTGTATTGGCGATCCACCAGGACGTCCTCGTTCATCAACAGATAAACCAGGGTCAGCGCCTTGGAAAACAGCACGACGATGAGCACCAGCCACAGGGTGCGGGAGAAAAAACTTTGGGGGAACCAGACGGGGGTTTTCATCGATAACCGTTACACACTTGCAGGAGCGAGCCATGCTCGCATATTGCGGATTGCGAGTCTGCGTAGAGGGTCGATCAACCCGGTCTGCGCAGACCCGCTCCTACAAATCGCCGATCACTTGGTGGCGGCGCCATCCGGTACGAACACGTAGCCCACGCCCCAGACCGTCTGGATGTAGCGCGGTTTCGACGGATCCGGTTCGATCATCCGGCGCAGACGGGAAATCTGCACGTCGATGGAACGCTCCAGGGCATCCCACTCGCGGCCACGGGCCAGGTTCATCAGTTTGTCGCGGGTCAGCGGCTGACGCGCGTTCATTACCAGCGCCTTGAGTACTGCAAACTCACCGGTGGTGAGCATGTGCACTTCTTCGCCACGTTTCAGCTCGCGGGTCGCCAGCGACAGCACGTAATCACCGAAGGTGACGTTTTCGTCTTCGCTGCCCGGCGCGCCCGGCACCGGTGCGGCCTGACGACGCAGAACCGCTTTGACCCGCGCCATCAGCTCGTCCGGGTTGAACGGCTTGGCCAGATAGTCATCGGCGCCCAGTTCCAGGCCTTTGATGCGGCTCATTTCATCGCCCTTGGCGGTGAGCATGATGATCGGAATCTGATTGTTCGCCGCCCGCAGGCGACGGCAGGCGGTCAGGCCGTCTTCGCCCGGCAGCATCAGGTCGAGGACGACCAGATTGAACACTTCACGCGACAGCAGACGGTCCATTTGCTCGGTGTTCGGTACGGCACGGGCGCGGTAGCCCTTGCTGACGAAAAAGCGTTCCAGCAGGCTGCTCAGCCCCGGATCGTCGTCAACAATAAGAATTTTTTCGCCTTCAGCATTGTTTGCAGTGCTGCTCATTGGATGCTCCTTTTAGCTCGGCGCGCATTATGGCGTAGCTGCCGTTATACGCACCGTGTGCATTGTTAGCAGATTTTTCCTTCACTGCCAGAAAACCGGGGTTTCTACCTACAGACTGCTACACCCCCGAATGACAGAACGCTGGTTATAATGCGCGGCGTTTTGTGCCAGGCAACGTCTGAATCGTTACCGCAGGTAGCCGCGATATTTTCCGGGCCTGCGCAGTAATTATTCGATTTCACGGGTCAATGGGGTGCCTTTTGACCCAGGCAGCGGCAATTTTCTAGCCGCTCAACCAGACTCCGGGCCTTTATTTCCGTGCCTGCGAGCCTGCTTTCACAATATGTCAGGTGGTTTTATGGACAGCATCAACAGCCGCATCGCCGAGGAACTCGGCGTACGCCCGCAACAGGTCGAAGCGGCCGTCGCGCTACTCGATGAAGGCTCTACCGTTCCCTTCATCGCCCGTTACCGGAAAGAAGTCACCGGCAGCCTCGATGACACCCAGTTGCGTCATCTGGAAGAGCGTCTGCGCTACCTGCGAGAACTCGACGAACGGCGCATCAGCATCCTCGCCAGCATCCAGGAGCAGGGCAAACTCACCCCTGCCCTCGAACGCGACATCAAGCTCGCCGACACCAAGACCCGCCTCGAAGACTTGTACCTGCCGTACAAGCAGAAGCGCCGCACCAAGGGCCAGATTGCCCTGGAAGCCGGCCTCGGCGAGCTGGCCGACGGCCTGTTCAACGACCCGAACCTGACGCCAGAAACCGAAGCCGCACGCTTCGTCGACGCCGAGAAAGGCGTAGCCGACGTGAAAGCTGCGCTGGAAGGCGCCAAGTACATCCTGATGGAGCGCTTCGCCGAAGACGCCAGCCTGCTGGAGAAGCTGCGCAACTTCCTCAAGCAGGAAGCGACCATCAGCGCCCGCGTGATCGCCGGCAAGGAAGAAGAAGGCGCGAAGTTCCGCGATTACTTTGAACACGACGAGCCGCTGAAAAGCATGCCGTCGCACCGCGCACTCGCGATTTTCCGGGGCCGCAACGAAGGCATCCTCAGCTCCGCGCTAAAAGTCGGCGACGAACTGCCGGGCACCATGCACCCGTGCGAAGGCATGATCGGCCAGCAATTCGGCATCCAGAATCAGAACCGCCCGGCCGACAAATGGCTCGGTGAAGTGGTGCGCTGGACCTGGAAGGTCAAGCTCTACACGCACCTGGAAACCGACCTGCTCGGCGAGCTGCGCGACGGCGCCGAAACCGAGGCGATCAACGTCTTCGCCCACAACCTGCACGACCTGCTGCTGGCCGCGCCGGCCGGCCCGCGCGCCACCCTGGGCCTCGACCCGGGCCTGCGTACCGGCTGCAAAGTCGCGGTGGTCGACTCCACCGGCAAGCTGCTCGATCACGCCACGGTTTACCCGCACGTGCCGCACAACAAATGGGATCAGACCATCGCGATTCTGGCCGCCCTGTGCGCCAAGCACTCGGTTGACCTGATCGCCATCGGCAACGGCACCGCCAGCCGCGAAACCGACAAACTGGCGATCGAGCTGATCAAAAAATACCCAGCAATGAAGATGACCAAGGTCATGGTCTCCGAGGCCGGTGCATCGGTGTACTCGGCGTCGGAACTGGCTGCCAAGGAATTCCCGGATCTGGACGTGTCGATCCGTGGCGCGGTGTCCATCGCCCGTCGTCTGCAGGATCCACTGGCCGAACTGGTGAAGATCGATCCGAAATCCATCGGTGTCGGCCAGTACCAGCACGACGTGTCGCAGCTGAAACTGGCGCGTGGTCTGGATGCGGTGGTCGAGGACTGCGTAAACGCCGTCGGCGTCG
Source organism: Pseudomonas sp. AM14(2022) (assembly GCF_036346455.1). NCBI lineage: Bacteria > Pseudomonadati > Pseudomonadota > Gammaproteobacteria > Pseudomonadales > Pseudomonadaceae > Pseudomonas > Pseudomonas sp. AM14(2022). The sequence goes on along the minus strand of NZ_JAOTNY010000005.1, from coordinate 136,585 downwards.
ATGTAAACACCGCCTCGGTGGCCTTGCTGGCGCGGATTTCCGGCCTCAACGCGACCCTGGCGCAGAACATCGTCGCTCACCGTGACGAGCACGGCGCGTTCAAGACCCGTGCAGCGCTGAAGAAAGTTGCGCGTCTGGGCGAGAAAACCTTCGAACAGGCCGCAGGTTTCCTGCGCGTGATGAACGGCGACAACCCGCTGGATTCTTCCGCTGTTCACCCGGAAGCCTATCCGCTGGTACAGCGCATCGCCGCTGAAACCGACCGCGACATTCGCTCGCTGATCGGCGACGCCGCGTTCCTCAAGCGTCTGGACCCGAAGAAGTTCACCGACGAGACCTTCGGTCTGCCCACGGTCACCGACATTCTGCAAGAACTGGAAAAACCCGGTCGCGACCCGCGTCCGGAGTTCAAGACCGCAGAGTTCCAGGAAGGCGTCGAAGACCTGAAAGACCTGCAACTGGGGATGATCCTCGAAGGCGTCGTCACCAACGTGACCGCGTTTGGCGCATTCGTCGACATCGGCGTGCATCAGGACGGCCTGGTGCACATCTCGGCGCTGTCGGAGAAGTTCATCAAGGACCCACGCGAAGCAGTGAAGGCCGGTGACGTGGTGAAAGTGAAGGTCATGGAAGTCGATATCCCGCGCAAACGCGTCGGTCTGTCGATGCGCATGAGCGACACCCCGGGCGAGAAGATCGACGGTGCTCGTGGCTCGCGTCCGGGCTCGGCACCGCGCCAGTCGTCGAACAACGCGCCACGCAAGGAAACGGCCACAGCCGCACCGGTGAACAACGCCATGGCTTCGCTGTTCGCCAACGCCAAGCAGTTGAAGAAACGCTGATGGAGATTCCGGCCGGGCTCGTCGAGAGCGCGTTTTTCAAGCTGTTGGGCTGCCGCCTGCACAGCCTGGAAACCGGGGTGGCGCAAGTCGCCCTGGTGCTGGAACCGCAACTGCGCAATCGCGGCGGCAAATTGCACGGTGGCGCGCTGTTCAGTCTGGTCGATATCGCCATGGGGCTGGCCTGTTCCAGCACCCACGGCTTCGATCAGCAGAGCGCGACCATCGAGTGCAAGATCAACTACATCCGCGCCGTATCCGACGGCGAGGTGCTGTGCACGGCGCGGGTGATCCACCCGGGCCGCCGCACGCTGGTGGTCGAGGCCGACGTGATGCAGGGCGACAAACTGGTCGCAAAAGCGCAAGGCACGTTCGCTGTCCTGTAGATGTTGTTCATCATTTTGAGTTAATTTCGGCGCAACGAATCCTGTGGGAGCGAGCCTGCTCGCGAAGACGGTGTGTCAGTCGACGGTGATGTTGGCTGCAATACCCTCTTCGCGAGCAGGCTCGCTCCCACAGGGATTGTGCAGTTCTTGACTGACCGGCAAATGGCCTGCCGCTACAAAACCAGGCGAAAACGCCAGTTTCAACTTCACCCTTGTAGACCGTCCTGCCCACCCCCATATTGGGGCGACTGACGCGTGAAGGAATCCAAATTGAGCGAACTTCTCAACCGCCGCCTGGCTCTGCTCGGCGAGCGCGCCAACCTCTCTCTGCTCGAACAGTGCCTCCACGGTATCGAACGTGAATGCCTGCGCGTGACCAGTGAAGGTCGTCTGGCGCAAACGCCGCACCCGGAAGCCTTGGGTTCCGCGCTGACCAATGAACAGATCACCACCGACTATTCCGAGTCGCTGCTGGAATTCATCACCCCCGCCCTGCCCGATCCGGCCGATACGCTGGCGAGCCTGGACAAGATTCATCGCTTTGCCTACAGCAAGCTCGGCAACGAGTACCTGTGGAGTCCATCGATGCCGTGCCCGTTGCCGGCCGAGGAAGACATCCCGATCGCCTATTACGGCACCTCCAACATCGGTCAGCTCAAGTACGTTTACCGCAAGGGCCTGGCCCTGCGGTACGGCAAGACCATGCAGTGCATCGCCGGGATTCACTACAACTTTTCCCTGCCGGAAAAGCTCTGGCCGCTGCTGCGCGAAGCCGAAGGTTTCGTCGGCACCGACCGCGATTTTCAGTCGTCGTCGTACATCGCGCTGATCCGTAACTTCCGCCGCTACAGCTGGCTGCTGATGTACCTGTTCGGGGCTTCGCCAGCGCTGGATGCGGGCTTCCTGCGCGGCCGTTCGCACCAGTTGGAACAACTGGATCCGGACACCCTGTACCTGCCGTACGCCACCAGCCTGCGCATGAGCGACCTCGGTTACCAGAGCAACGCCCAGGCCGGCCTGACGCCGTGCTACAACGATCTGGCGAGCTACACCGACAGCCTGCGCAAGGCCGTGGCCACGCCATACCCGCCGTACGTGGAAGTCGGCACGCACCAGGATGGCGAGTGGGTACAGCTCAACACCAACATCCTGCAGATCGAAAACGAGTACTACTCCAACATCCGCCCGAAACGCGTGACCTACACCGGCGAGCGACCGATCCAGGCGCTGATGGCCCGGGGCATTCAGTACGTCGAAGTGCGTTGCCTGGATATCAACCCGTTCCTGCCGATGGGCATCGACGTCACCGAATCGCGCTTCCTCGACGCGTTCCTGCTGTACTGCGCGCTGAACGACAGTCCGCTGCTGACCAACACTTCGTGCGGCAATGCCACTTCGAACTTCCTCAGTGTGGTCAAGGAAGGTCGCCGTCCGGGCCTGCAATTGCAGCGCGACGGTGAAGCGGTCGAATTGAAGGTTTGGGCAGCCGAGCTGCTGGAAAAAATCGCACCGCTGGCGGCATTGCTCGATCAGAGCCATGGCGGCGACGCACACAGCAAGGCGCTCGACGCGCAACTGGCCAAGGTCAAGGATTCGTCCCTGACCCCATCGGCCCAAGTGCTGGCGACCATGGCCGAGCACAAGGAAAGCTTCGCGCAATTCTCCCTGCGCCAGAGTCAGGCGCATGCCGAGTTCTTCCGCAGCGAGCCATTGGCGGCGGATGAACAGGCGAAGTTTGAGGAGCTGGCGCGTTCTTCGCTGGCGCAACAGGCGGAGCTGGAGCAGAACGAGGTCGGTGATTTCGATGTGTTTGTCGGGTCGTATCAGGCGAGCATTCTGGCGATCAGCAACTGACATCAGAAGGCTCTTCGAACCTTTTCGCGAGCAGGCTCGCTCCCACATTAGATTGCAATCTCCTGTGGGAGCGAGCTTGCTCGCGAATGACCGCGCAGCGGCCAGGCTTAGATTTTTCCGCTCATAAGCTAAGTCTAAAAAGTTATTTATTTTTAGATTCTTAGATCATTTAGTCTCCTTTCACGCCGATCGTCGGTCGCCTGATTTGGAGCACTCCCCCCATGAAAATGAATTTCCCGCTTCGCCTGCTGGCCGTGGCCTCGTTGGCTGCTGCGAGCTTTCTGGCGCAGGCCGCCGACCTCACCGTCGCCTACCAGACCACCGTCGACCCGGCGAAAGTCGCCCAGGCCGATGGCGCCTACGAAAAAGCCACCAAGGCCGACATCAGCTGGCGCAAGTTCGACAACGGCGCCGACATCATCGCTGCCATCGCTTCCGGTGACGTGCAGATCGGCTACCTCGGTTCCAGCCCGTTGACCGCTGCGATCACCCGCAAGGTTCCGGTGGAAACTTTCCTCATCGCCACCCAGATCGGCGCCGCCGAAGCACTGGTCGCTCGCGACGGTTCCGGGATCAAGACCCCGCAGGATCTGGTCGGCAAGAAAATCGCCGTGCCGTTCGTGTCCACCGGTCACTACAGCCTGCTCGCGGCGTTGAAGCACTGGAACATCGATCCGTCGAAAGTCACCGTGCTCAACCTCGCCCCGCCAGCGATCATCGCCGCGTGGAAACGCGGTGATATCGACGCCACTTACGTGTGGGATCCGGCACTTGGCGTGGCCAAGGAAAACGGTAAAGTGCTGATCACTTCCGGCGAACTGGCCAAGTTCGGCGCGCCGACCTTCGATGCCTGGATCGTGCGCAAAGACTTCGCCGAGAAACACCCGGAAATCGTCACCGCGTTCGCCAAGGTCACCCTCGACGCCTACGCCGATTACCGCAAGGATCCACAAGCCTGGCTCGCCGACCAGTCACACGTCGACAAGCTGGTGAAGCTCTCCGGTGCCAAGACCAGCGACATTCCATTGCTGCTGCAAGGCAACGTCTACCCGCTGGCGGCTGATCAGGTGATCACTCTCGGCGCGCCGACCACCAAAGCCATTACCGATACCGCCGCGTTCCTCAAGGAGCAAGGCAAGGTCGAAGCCGTACTGCCGGACTACGCGCCGTACGTCAGCGCCAAATACATCACCAATTGATCGGGAGTGGACTGCGATGGCCTTGCTACAGCTGGAGCGCATCAGCGCACAGTATCCCGGCAGCCCGGAACCGGTGCTGGCGGACATTTCCCTGACCCTCGGGCCTCAGCAATTGCTGGTCGCCCTCGGCCCGTCCGGCAGTGGCAAGACTTCGCTGTTGAACCTGATTGCCGGCTTCGTCGAACCCAGCGCCGGGCGCATCACCCTCGACGGCGTGCCGGTCAAAGGCCCGAGCGCCGAACGTGGCGTGGTGTTCCAGGATGACGCTTTGCTGCCCTGGCAGGATGTGTTGGCTAACGTGGCTTTCGGTCTGGAACTGGCCGGCGTTGCCAAGGACAAACGCGAAAAGATCGCCCGGGAAATGCTCGCGCTGGTCGACCTTTCCGGTTTCGAAAATCGCCGCATCTGGCAACTTTCCGGGGGCCAGAAACAGCGCGTCGGCCTGGCCCGCGCCCTCGCCGCCGACCCGCGCGTGCTGCTGATGGACGAACCCTTCGGCGCCCTCGACGCATTCACCCGCGAGCAGATGCAGGAGCTGTTGCTGCAAGTCTGGCAGCGCACTGCAAAACCGGTGTTCCTGATTACCCACGACATCGAAGAAGCGGTATTCCTCGCCACTGACCTGATTCTGCTGGCGCCGAATCCGGGGCAGATCGTCGAGCGTCTGCAGCTGGATTTCGGTCAACGCTACGCTGCCGGTGAGTCGGCGCGGGCGATCAAATCCGACCCGCGTTTTATCGAAACCCGCGAGCACGTGCTGAGCAAAGTGTTCTCGCAACGCAGCGCCGTACAACGGCAGGAGCGCGCATGAGCAGTTACGACGTTTCCGCCCAGGCAGTGAAAACCCCATCGGTGGCGATTCCCGTGCGGCGCAGCCTCAGCACGCGGTGGATCAGCCTGCTGACCCTGTTCGCCTTGCTGGTGATCTGGTGGGCCGTGACCGCCACTGGTTTGATCGAACCGCTGTTCCTGCCACCACCCTCCGCCGTGCTGCAAAAAGGCTGGTTGCTGGCGACCACGGGCTATATGGATTCAACTCTGTGGCAGCACCTGGGCGCGAGCCTGAGCCGCATCGGTCTGGGTCTCGGCTTCGCGATTCTGACCGCGGTGCCGGTGGGCATTGCCATCGGCGCCAACCGTATTGCCCGTGGCGTGCTTGATCCGTTGATCGAGTTCTACCGGCCGATTCCGCCATTGGCTTATCTGCCGCTGATCGTGATCTGGTGCGGCATCGGCGAGTTGTCGAAAGTGCTGCTGATCTACCTGGCGATTTTTGCGCCGATCGCCATCGCTACCGCGACCGGCGTGCGCACTGTAGACCCGGCGAAATTGCGCGCTGCGCAGTCGCTCGGTGCCACTCGCGCACAACTGATCCGCCATGTGATTTTGCCGAGCGCCCTGCCGGACATCCTCACCGGTGTGCGCATTGGTCTGGGCGTTGGCTGGTCGACCCTGGTCGCCGCCGAACTGATCGCCGCCACCAGCGGTTTGGGGTTCATGGTGCAGTCGGCTGCGCAATTTCTGGTCACCGATGTGGTGGTGCTGGGGATTCTGGTGATCGCCCTGATCGCCTTCGCCATGGAAATGGGCCTGCGCGCCCTGCAGCGCAAACTGGTGCCGTGGCACGGCCAAACCCACTGACAAATTTCATGTGCCCCCTGTGGGAGCGAGCCTGCTCGCGAAAGCGTCGGATCAGTCACCGCACTCTCGCCTGACACTCAGCATTCGCGAGCAGGCTCGCTCCCACAAAAGCATCACACCCCGAATTCGAAGAGAAAGACCATGAGCAGCCTGACCATCACCCCATTAAGCTCGGCCCTCGGCGCGCAGATCAGCGGCGTCGACGTCAGCCAGCCGTTGAACCTGGAACAGCGCGATGACATTGAGCAGGCGCTGCTCAAGTACCAGGTGCTGTTCTTCCGCAACCAGCCGATCGAGCCATCGCAACAGGCGCGTTTCGCCGCGTATTTTGGCGACCTGCACATTCACCCGATCTACCCGAACGTGCCGGAGCAGCCCGAAGTGCTGATCCTCGACACCGCCGTCACCGACGTGCGCGACAACGCGATCTGGCACACCGACGTGACCTTCCTGCCAACGCCGGCGATGGGCGCGGTGCTCAGCGCCAAACTGCTGCCAGAGTTCGGCGGCGATACGTTGTGGGCCAGCGGGATTGCCGCGTATGAAGCACTGTCGGCACCGATGAAAAAGCTGCTCGAAGGACTGACCGCGACTCACGATTTCACCCGCTCTTTCCCGTTGGAACGCTACGGCAATACGCCGCAAGCACTGGCCCAGTGGGAAGAGGCGCGACGCAAGAATCCACCGTTGTCACACCCGGTAATCCGCACCCATCCGGTCAGTGGACGGCGCTCGTTGTTCGTCAACGAAGGCTTTACCTCGAAGATTAACGAGCTGTCGGAAACCGAGAGCGAAGCGATTCTGAAATTCCTGTTCGCTCATGCAACGCGGCCGGAATTCACCATTCGCTGGCGCTGGCAGCAGGACGATATTGCGTTTTGGGACAACCGTGTGACCCAGCATTATGCGGTGGATGATTACCGTCCGGCGCGGCGGGTGATGCAGCGAGCAACGGTGTTGGGGGATGTGCCGTTTTTCAAATAAGGCCTGATTGCTGTGTTGTTTTCAAAGGCCCCTTCGCGAGCAAGCCCGCTCCCACATTTGATCGTGTTTCTTCAGGAGGAACACAGTTACCTGTGGGAGCGGGCTTGCCCGCGAAAGCGTCAGAGCAGGCGCCGAATAATTCGGCGCCAGTCACTTATTCAGCGGTCGACGGCTTCTCCCACAGATTGATCCCGCCCTCCAGGGCAAACCGGTCGATCTCCGCCAGTTCCTCGGCACTGAAACTCAGGTTGTTCAACGCCCCGACGTTCTCGATGATCTGCTCCGGCCGGCTCGCGCCGATCAGCGCCGAGGTCACCCGTGGATCACGCAGGGTCCAGGCCAGTGCCAGTTGCGCCAGGCTCTGGCCGCGACGTTTGGCGATCTCGTTCAACGCGCGCACGTGGGCAATGTTGGCCTCGGACAAGTGCGAAGCCTGCAGCGAACCACCACCCGGACGATTGACCCGCGCATCCGCCGGCACGCCGTTGAGGTACTTGTCGGTCAGCAGACCTTGCGCCAGCGGGGTGAAGGCGATCACGCCAGTGCCGAGTTCTTCGGTGGTGTCGAGCAGGTCTTTTTCGACCCAGCGATTGAGCAGGTTGTACGCCGGCTGATGAATCAGCAGCGGCACTTTCCATTCCTTGAGCAGCGCAGCGATCTCGCGGGTTTTCACCCCGGAGTACGACGAGATGCCGATGTACAGCGCCTTGCCCTGTTGCACGGCGGTGGCGAGGGCGCTGGCGGTTTCTTCCAGCGGGGTGTCCGGGTCGAAGCGGTGCGAATAGAAGATATCCACATAGTCCAGACCGAGGCGCTGCAGGCTCTGGTCCAGACTGGCCAGCACGTATTTACGCGAGCCGCCGCCCTGGCCATAAGGGCCGGGCCACATGTCCCAGCCGGCCTTGCTGGAGATGATCAGTTCATCGCGGTACTGCTTGAAGTCTTCACGCAGCAGGCGACCGAAATTGATCTCGGCGCTGCCGTACGGCGGGCCGTAATTGTTGGCCAGGTCGAAGTGGTTGATGCCCAGGTCGAACGCGGTGCGCAGCAGGGCACGTTGGGTGTCGATCGGCGTGCTGTCGCCGAAGTTGTGCCACAGGCCCAGCGACAGCGCCGGCAGCACCAGACCGCTGCGGCCGACGCGGCGGTAAGGGATGGAGTCGTAGCGATTTTCGGCAGCGGTGTAAGTCATCGAATCCTCTCTTGTTTGATTGACAGCAAATTGAGGGTGAATCCCAAACCTGTGGCGAGGGAGCTTGCTCCCGCTCGGTTGCGCAGCAACCGCAAACCCATCCAGCGCGGTATGCCTGGCTGAATGCGATTGCAGGTTTTAGGCCTGCTTCGCAGACCAGCAGGAGCAAGCTCCCTCGCCACAAAAGTCTTTACACAAATTTGTTTATGGGTCGGGCAAGCCCCAGGTTTTCGCGCAAGGTCCGGCCCTCATACTCGGTTCTGAACAGCCCACGCCGTTGCAGTTCCGGCACCACGCCGTGGGCGAAGTCTTCGAGCCCGCCCGGCAAGTGCGGTACCAGCACATTGAAGCCATCCGCCGCGCCCTGTTCGAACCACTCCTGCAAGCGATCAGCGATCTGCTCCGGCGTGCCGACCAGGCTGAAATGCCCGCGCCCACCGGCAATCCTGCGGCCCAATTCGGCGAGGGTCAGATTCTCTCGCCCCGCCAGTTCAGTCAGCAATTTCTGCCGACTCTGCTGGCCACTGTCGGTTCGTGGCAAATCCGGTAACGGGCCGTCCAGCGGGTACTTCGACAAGTCGAAGTTGCCCAGCATACGCCCAAGCAACGCCACGCCAACCTCCGGTTCGACCCATTGCTGAAACGTTTCAAATTTTTCCTGCGCTTCGGTTTCTGTCTGGCCGACGACGACAAACACCCCGGGCATGATTTTCAGCGAGTCGGCACTGCGCCCGTACTTGGCCAGGCGCCCCTTGAGGTCGGCGTAGAACGCCTGCGCGCCCGATAGCGAAGTCTGCGCGGTGAACACCACCTCAGCGGTCTGTGCCGCCAGCTCACGCCCGGTTTCGGATGAACCGGCCTGCACAATCACCGGTTGCCCCTGCGGCGAGCGCGCCACGTTCAGCGGGCCTTTCACCCGAAAGTGCTCGCCGACGTGATCCAGCACATGCAGCTTCGCCGGATCGTAATAGGCGCCGCTGGCCTTGTCGCGGACAAAGGCATCGTCCTCCCAACTGTCCCACAGCCCGGTGACCACCTGATGAAACTCGCGGGCACGGCTGTAGCGTTCGGCGTGGCCGATGTGTTCGTCGCGACCAAAATTCAGTGCCTCGGCGGCGTTGTCCGAGGTCACCAGATTCCACCCGGCGCGGCCACCCGACAGATGATCAAGCGAAGCGAATTTGCGCGCCACGTGATACGGCTCGTTGTAGCTGGTGGTCGCCGTGGCGATCAGGCCGATGCGCTCGGTCACCGCGCTCAGAGCCGAGAGCAAGGTCAGCGGTTCGAAGTGATCCGAGCGCGCCATGCGGCTGGCGATGTCCTGTGTCGGCGCGGCAACACTGTCGGCGACGAACAGCGTGTCGAATTTCGCTGCCTCGGCAATCTGCGCCAGACGCTTGTAGTGGGCGAAATCCAGACCGGCATTCGCCGGTACCTGCGGGTGCCGCCACGCGGCGACGTGGTGCCCGGTGGCCATGAGAAAGGCGCCAAGTTTCAGCTGTCTGCTCATCTCAGAAATCCTTGCGCAGTTGCACGCCGAAGTAGCGCTCGTCATCCCGTGGCACGGCGCGGTAGATGTAGCTGCCACCGCTGGCCAGCAACGGTGAGTAGGACTTGTCGGCGAGATTCTTGCCCAGCAGCGCCACGCGCCAGCCGTTGCTGTAATCGGCGAGCGCGACGCTGGCGTTCCAGATGCCGTAGGCACCCTGTTTGGTGTCGGCATTCTGGCTGATGTCGTACTGCACTTCGCTCTGCCAGCTGTAGTCGGTGCCGAGCTCGATATCGAGGCCGTTGTCCAGCGGGATGCTGTAGTCGGCGCGCACGTAGCTTTTCCAGTCGGGGCTGAACGGCAGTGGCTTGCCATTGACGTTGCACGAGGCTGCAGCGCCCGCCGGGCAGCTGAATTGGTCGATGCGTGCGCGGGTGTAGGCCAGCGCCCCGGAGAACTTCAGTTGCTGGGTCGCCTGCAAGGCGTAATCGAGTTCGACGCCTTCGGTGCTGACACTGCCGGCGTTGATCAGGCGCGTCACCACTTGCCCGGCAACGGTGTCGAAAAAGTTCGCCTGATAGTTGTCGTAATCGCTGTGGAACACCGCGAGGTTGGTGGTCAGCCGGTTGTTCCAGCTGGTGGCCTTGATCCCCGCCTCCCAAGTATTCGAGGTCTCCGGCTTCAGCGCTTCGGTGTCACGCGGCTGCATGTTGAAGAACACGTTGTACGCCGGGCCTTTGTAGCCGCGCGAATAGGTCAGATACGTGGTGACCGCATCGCTGAGGTCGTACTGCACGCCGAGCCGGCCGGACCAGCCGTCCTCGTCTACCGAACCGGAACTGCTGGTTGCAGGTTGAATACCACTGACCGTGGTCGCCGAGGTCGAGACGCGACGGTGATCGTATTCAAGATCATCGTGGGTGTAGCGCAGGCCGGCGATGCCACGAAAGTCCGAGGTGAAGTTCAACGTGGCTTCGCCGAACGCGGCGTAGCTGTCGCTGGTGGTGCTGTAATCGGCGACGCCACGGTCGGTGCGTGTGGTGGTGGTCAAGGTGCGTTGATAGGTCTCGTCATCCTTGCCGTGCATGTAGAACAGGCCGCCAACGTATTCAAGGAACTCACCTTTCGGCGAGGCCAGGCGCAGCTCCTGCGAGTACTGGTCGAAGGCCAGCTCGCCCTTGTCGGCGGTGCCGGGGAACGCTGCAGTGATCGTGCTCAGCCGATCGCCGTCCTGATACTGGGTGTTGTCCCAGCCGCGCCACGCGGTGATCGAGGTCAGTGTGTAATCGCCCAGTTGCCAGTCGAGCTGGCCGGACAGGCCCTTGTTGGTGTCCTCGACATGGCTGCGGGTATCGGTGTTGATGTCGCGGTTGTGGTTGCTCGCATAGACCGGGCTCAGCGCGTTGGCGAAGGCCGGGGTCAACGACTTGCTGACGACGCCGTTGGGACCGTCGTCGTGGGACTGCATGTAGTCGGCGATCAGGGTGAAGGTGACGTCATCGTTCGGAGTAAATTCGAGTTTGCCGCGCACCCCGCGATGGTTGTAGCCGTTGACTTCCTGGCCGTTGTGCTTGTTATCGACGTTGCCGTCGTAAGTGCCGAACAGGGTGCTGATCGACCCCTTGAGCGTGTCCGGAATCAGGCTGCCGCCAATGCCGAAGCGGGTGCGGCTTTCATTGCCGCTGTAGTACGACTGGTCGATGTAACCGTGGGTCTCGTTGGTCGGCGCCTTGCTGGTGATGTTGAGCACACCAGCCGAGGCGTTCTTGCCGAACAGCGTGCCCTGCGGGCCGCGCAGCACTTCGACGCGCTCCAGATCCAGCAAGTCGAGAGTGGATTGGCCGGGACGCGCATAGACCACGCCATCGATCACCGTGGCCACTGTTGGCTCGACGCCGGGCGAGGTGGAAATCGTGCCGACGCCTCGCACAAACAACGAGGTGTCCTTGTTCGACGCACCGGTACGGAAATTCAGCGACGGCACTTGCTGGACGATGCTCGCCACGCCGTTGCGGTTGTCGCGTTCCAGTTGTTCGCCGTCGATCACCGAGACTGCCACCGGCACCTTCTGCAGCGACTCTTCACGGCGGGTGGCGGTGACCGTGACGGACTTGAGGGTCGGCTCTTGTTCGCTGCTGTCGGCGGCGAAAGCCGTGGGCAGCGGCAACGCCGCCAGCCCGGTAAAGATCCAGCCAGCGGCGCGAATCGACTGCGCCAGTTTGTGTGTCGCCCCAGGAATGTTGTGCATGATTGCCCGCTCGAAATTGGCCCTGAACCGCTGCCGTTCTGCGACGACAGCGCCTGAATCGGTGTCTTGGGCATTCGCTCGAGCGAGTAGCAGACAATGCGCTTTGTTAGCGCTAACATCGCCAGTATTGGCAACCTCGGCATAGAGCGTCCAATACTGAAAAATTACTTTTATATGCGTTTTGGTTTTTAAGAAGGATCGAGCCTTGACCCAGGAAAAGCCCCGCAAACGCCGTGGCGCCGGACGCGTGACCCTCAATACGGTAGCGCGCGAGGCCGGGGTGTCGGCGATTACCGTGTCGCGCTATTTCAATCAGCCGGAAACCGTCTCGCCGGAGCGCCGCGAGCGCATTGCAGCAGTAGTTGCCGAGCTGGGTTATGTGCCGAATCTGGTGGCCGGCGGCCTGGCCTCGGCGCGAGGGAAAATCGTCGGCATGGTGATTCCGAACATCTCGGGGCCGATCTTTGCCAACACCATTCAGGGTTTCAGCGACACCCTCAGCCGCCACGGTTATCAATTGCTGCTGGCGTCGAGTTACTTCAGTACCGAACAGGAAGAAAACGCCGTGCGCGCATTTCTTGGCTGGTCGCCAGCGGCGCTGGTGCTGACCAGCCATTTCCATAGTGCGGGCACGGAAAAGATGATCGCCGAAGCGGAGGTTCCGGTGATCGAAACCTGGGATTACCAGCCGGATCGCGAGCCGATGCAGATCGGCTTTTCGCACTATGAAGTCGGCGTGACCGCTGCGCGTTATCTGCACGACAAAGGCTATCGCCGTATCGCCTTTGTGCAGAACAGCGCCCTTGGTGACCTCAGTGCCCTCGAACGTCGCGACGGTTACGCCGCCACCGTGCGCGAGTTCGGACTGCAACCGTGGGTGTTCGCCCCGAACGCCGACCGCGCGCCGTTCGAAGCCGGCAAGCAAGCGATGGAAGCGCTGATGAACGCCTCCCCGCGCCCCGACGCGATCATCTTCGCCAACGACAACCTCGCCGCCGGCGGCTTGCTCGCCGGGCAACGCGCCGGCATCAAGATCCCCGAAGACTGCGCCGTGCTCGGCTTCGGCGATTACCCGTTCGCCGAGATGCTGTTGCCGAGCCTGAGCACGATCAAACCCCCGGCACTGGAGATTGGCGTACTGGCGGCAACGCGGGTATTGGAAAGCCTTGGGGTGTTGCCGAGCGATGATGTGCAGCGGCTGAATCTGTTGCAGTGCAACGTGATCGAGCGAGAGAGCACCTGACATACATGCCTGCGGCAGCCCCTACAGGTTGTTCGTCATGCCGACAATTCGCGTAACGCAGCTGCGGCCAGAAATCCGGAGCGGGAACTGTAGCGTTGATCACGCCGGACTGTTTGATCAATACGCTCCAGCAGTTGCTCGGGCAGCGTGGCGTTGAAGCGTACCGACTTGCCGAAATAGGGCGTGATATCAAAGTCGACAACACCCCAGATTCCACCCGCGTAATCCGGGTTGTCGAGATGTGCATCAATATCCTGAACTCGAGGCAACGGTGCACCATCAGCCACCAGCCCCTCATAGTGCAGGGCCAGAGCCTCCTGAGTGTTTTCAAAAGCTTCGGCTACCGTGCTCCCTGCGGAGAAGCACCCCGGTACATCCGGGACAATCACTCCGTAGTCCGAGTCGGCATCCTTGTGCAAAACGACCGGGAATTTCATAAACGTGAATCCTTCCTCTGACGTGTCCATAAAAGGACTTTCACTTCCAATAACGGGCTTCATTTCAACCCCGCCTGTTTCAAAATGCTGTTGATCGTCCCTTTGGGAAGGTCTGAATCCGGATGCTTGATCGTCACCCGACCCGGCTTGCGCGGATGCTTGTACTGATGGTGACTACCCTTCACTGCAACCAGATACCAACCATCCTCCTCGATCATCCTGATCATTTCCCGACTACGCATTTCCTTCGCCCTTTTCGACAGCAAGAGCTGGTCACTTTTGGGCGTAAGCAACCGATTTATACACACGATACACACTCTGAGAAATATTAGCTGGGTGAACAAACGCTCGGTAATTGGTTCGACCAACGGCAGGCGCGAGCCAGCGAGAAAGGGCCTTGCTGTCCAGATACATTTGAATGCGTCGCGAAATGTGTCTGATCGAGGATGGTTGGCTTGTATTGATGCGGGCTGACTTGGCTATGCTCTTAATGACACCGAGGTGGCTCCTTCGCGGGCAAGCCCGCTCCCACAGGATTTTGGTTGTACACAGAATCTGTGAATGAGCGAGATCATTGTGGGAGCGGGCTTGCCCGCGAAGGCGTCCGATCAAGCACCGCATGACCCGCAGGCACGCCTATGCACACCGCAATCATCATCTTCTTCGGTCTGGTCCTGCTCGCCCTGATGCTCTACATCGGCGAGCGCATTGGCTTCAGCCGGCAGACCCTGGCCTACAGCTTCGCCGCGCTGTGGCTGGCGTTGACGGTGATCAATGGTGCGGTGGGGGTGGTGCATGCCGGGCAGCCGCTGGGTTCGGAGATCGCGGTGGGCAGTGCGGTGTTCGGGGTGCCGATGGCGGCGATGGTGTTGTTCATGGTGCTGAGCGCCGAGTCGTGAAACGTCCCGGCGCTCAGTTGCCGATCAACGCACCAGATGCAGGAACTGCATGTGGCGTTCGTACTGGTCGAGGATGTCGTTGATGATCTGCTCCTTGGTGTAGCCGACCAGATCGTAGTCCTGACTGCCCTCGCTCAAGTGCACTTCAGCGCGGTAGTAGCGGCGGTTGTTGAGTTGCTTGGACCCCATGCCACCCCGGGCGAACGACGGCGTGAAGTAGCCGCGCATCTGCACCTGATAGATGAACGGATGCTGCTCACCGTGGCCTATTTCCAGGCTGATGTTGTCGTGCGCCGGGTCCGGCTGGGTGACCACGTTCAGACCCTTCTCGACAAATACCGCCGTCACTTCTTCAATCGCCGGGCGCACCGTGGTGTCCATGAAGCGGTACACCTCGTCGCGTGACGGGAAGTGCACCGCCTGACTGAGACGTTGGCGCCAGCCGCCCGTGCCTCGCCGCGAACCGGAGACCGGTGCCAGCGAATGCAGTTGCGCGATCTGCTTCTGCGACTCCAGATAGAACGCCTTGTGCAGGCCCCACATCATCAGCAGCAAAATCATCGAGAACGGCAGCGAGGTCAGTACCACCGCCGATTTCAGCGCATCGATGCTGCCGGAGAACAGCAACGCGCTGGTGATCAACGCGGTCATCGCGCCCCAGAACACTCGCAGCCATTTCGGCCCGTCTTCGTCCGGGTTGCCGCCTTTGGCCGACAACGTCGACAGCACCACGGTGCCGGAGTCGGCGGAAGTGACGAAAAACACGAAGCTGATGAACACCGTCACCGCGATGACAGTCTTGCTCCACGGGTAGGTTTCCAGCAGCAGGTAAAGGCTCATCGACGGATTGTCGAGGGCCGACATGCCCAGTGCCGACATGCCGTGGTTGAGGACCTGATCGATCGCGCTGTTGCCGAAGATCGACATCCACGCCAGGGTGAAACCGAGCGGAATCAGCAGCACGCCGAAGACGAATTCGCGGATGGTGCGGCCACGGGAAATCCGCGCGATGAACAGGCCCACGAACGGCGACCATGCGATCCACCAGGCCCAGTAGAACACGGTCCAGCCGCCGAGCCAGTCGCTTGGTTTGTCGTAGGCGTAGAGGTCGAAACTCTTCATCGGCAACGCGCCGAGGTAATCGCCGAGGTTCTGGATCAGCGTGTTGAGCAGGTGCTGGGTGGGGCCTGCGAACAACACGAACAGCAGCAGCGCACAGGCCAGCAGCATGTTGATGTCGGACATCACCCGCACGCCCTTGTCCACACCCGACACGGCGACAATGATCGCCGCGCCCATCATCAGCGTGATCAGGCCGACCTGAATCCATTGGGTGTGAGCGATGCCGAACAGGTAGTCGAGACCGGAGTTGAGGTGCAATACGCCGAAGCCCATGTCGGCACCCAGACCGAACACCGTGGCGATGATGCCGAAGCCGTCCACCGCGTAGCCGATAGGGCCGTTGATGCGCTTGCCGATCAGCGGGTACAGCGCCGAACGCAAGGCCAGCGGCAGGTTATGCCGGTAGGCGAAATAGGCCAGCGCCATGCCGACGAAGGCGAACACGCCCCAGCCGTGCAGGCCCCAGTGCAGAAACAGAATCTGCATCGCCTGCCGCGCCGCATCGGCGGTGCCGGCCTCGCCTTGCGGCGGTTGGGCCAGGTGCGTCAGTGGCTCGGATACGCAGAAGAAAAACAGCGTGATGCTGATCCCGGCGGCAAACAGCATGCCGGCCCAGGACAGGTAACTGAACTCGGGTTCGTCGTGGTCGGCACCGAGTTTGATCTTGCCGTAGCCCGATAACGCGGTGACCACCACGAAGACCAGATACAGCGTCATCGCGAGCATGTAGTACCAGCCGACCGTGTTGGCCGCCCAGTTTTGCGCAGCCAGCAACCAGGCTCCGGCCTGCTCCGGCATGGCGATGACAACCAGACCAAACAGCAGAATCACCGTCGCGGCGAAGTAGAACACCGGCGGATTCATGCGCACCAAGCCGCTGGTGGGAGTAGACGATGCACTCATGAAACGTGCACCTCGAGGGGTTGAAACGTGGCTGAAATGATCGGACTCAGCAAAGGCAAGCCTCCTGTTGTGAGCGGGCAGCGAACCACCGGTTTAACTTGAATGAACGTTCAAGTTAAACATGGATAGGGTGGTAAGGACTAATCGCAGGGCCAGGCGGTAGTTTTCCTACAGTAGCCCAAGGAGGGGTATGACGCGGGTTTGAGGGGATTCGTTCAATGGAGAATTGGCTGAATGCCATTATCTCGATCTGACCCAAAAAACCATTCGCGAGCAGGCTCGCTCCCACATTTGAAACGCATTCCAGTGTGGGAGCGAGCCTGCTCGCGAAGAGGCCTGACGCGGCAACGCAGATTCAGGAACTTACTTCTGCGTCCCGTCATCATGCTGCAGATTGGCCTGAGTCAGGTTGCTCCCTGCCGGCACGCTGCGCGTCAGCCACACATTACCGCCGATGGTCGACCCCTGGCCGATAGTGATCCGTCCCAGAATCGTCGCGCCGGCATAAATCACCACGTCGTCCTCGACAATCGGATGGCGTGGATGGCCCTTCTGCAACTGCCCGTCTTCATCCGCCGGGAAGCGCTTGGCGCCCAGAGTCACGGCCTGATAGATCCGCACACGCTCGCCGATGATCGCGGTCTCGCCGATCACCACACCCGTACCGTGGTCGATGAAGAAACTGCGGCCGATCTGCGCGCCCGGGTGGATATCGATACCGGTGGCCGAATGCGCAATCTCCGAACTGATCCGCGCGAGTAACGGCAGCCCGGCGCGATACAAATGGTGCGCCAGACGATGGTGAATCACCGCCAGAATCCCCGGATAGCACAGCAACACTTCATCGACGCTGCGCGCCGCGGGATCGCCGTGATAGGCGGCCAGCACGTCGGTATCGAGCAGGCTGCGCAGGCCCGGCAAGGCCAGGGCGAAATCCTGAATGATACGGATCGCCTGAGCTTCGACGTCGGCATCGCCTTGAGCGCTGTGCCGCGCGACATAACGCAACTCCAGCCGCGCCTGCGCCAGCAAGGCATTCAATGAGGTATCGAGGGTGTGGCCGACATAGAAGTCCTCACTTTCCTCACGCAGATCCACCGGCCCCAGCCGCATCGGGAACAACGCACCACACAGCGCCTCGAGAATCTCGGCCATCGCGGCGCGAGACGGTAACTCACGGCCACCCTGCTCGCCGCTGGCCCGGCCATTCTGGGTACGCCACTGATCCCGCGCGGTACGCAGTTGGCTGACGATGGTCTGCAATTGCCAATGGCTGGAACGCTCGCTCACGGTAAAGACTCCTCACGGGCGGCCGGACGGTCTGGCCGCGTCAACGGCGATTACTTTACGGCATGCCGGCGAGGGCGAATTAAGAACCGATAGTGCTGGTCTAAGCACATTTGGCTATAAGCAATTCACGGTTGCCCCGCTAAAACGGCCTGCCTATAGTCCTGTCATCTTCCTCCGCCAGTACGGGCTCATGATCAAACAACAGCTGGATCGCTTTAACCGTCTCGACCTGCTCGGCCAACCCACGCCACTGGAAAAACTCGAACGCCTGTCCGCCTGGCTGGGCCGCGATGTGTACATCAAACGGGATGACCTGACGCCGCTGGCCATGGGCGGCAACAAGCTGCGCAAACTCGAATACCTCGCCGCCGACGCCCTCGCCCAGGGCGCCGACACGCTGATCACCGCCGGCGCCCTGCAATCGAACCACGTGCGCCAGACCGCCGCGCTGGCGGCCAAACTCGGCCTGGGTTGCGTGGCGTTGCTGGAAAATCCGCTCGGCACCGACGACAGCAACTACACCGGCAACGGCAACCGCCTGCTGCTCGATCTGTTCGACACCAAGGTCGAGTTGGTGGACAACCTCGATAACGCCGACGAACAACTCGCCGCACTCGCTGTGCGCCTGCGCAGCAATGGCAAAAAACCGTATCTGGTGCCGATCGGTGGCTCGAATGCCCTCGGTGCATTGGGCTACGTACGTGCCGGTCTGGAACTGGCGGAACAGATCAAGGACACCGGCCTGAATTTCGCCGCCGTGGTGCTGGCCTCGGGCAGCGCCGGGACCCACAGCGGTCTGGCATTGGCCTTGAGCGAAGCACTGCCGAAATTGCCAGTGATCGGCGTAACGGTATCGCGCAGTGAAGAAGACCAACGCCCGAAAGTGCAGGGTCTGGCCGAACGCACGGCGGAGCTGCTGGGTGTGAAATTACCAGTGAACTTCAAGGTCGAGTTGTGGGACGAATACTTCGGCCCGCGTTACGGCGAACCGAATGCCGGGACACTGGCGGCGGTGAAACTGTTGGCCAGTCAGGACGCGGTGCTGCTCGACCCGGTATACACCGGCAAGGCCATGGCCGGCCTGCTCGACGGGATCGGCCGCCAGCGTTTCGACGAGGGCCCGATCATCTTCCTGCATACCGGTGGGGCGCCGGCGTTGTTTGCCTACAAGGACGCTCTGAGCGGTTGAAGCGCCTTTGTGGCGAGGGAGCTTGCTCCCGCTGGGGCGCGCAGCGCCCCCAAACTTGCTTCCCCATTTTCAGTTGAACACTGGCGGCAGGTATTGCGACTGCTGCGCAGTCAGGCGGGAGCAAGCTCCCTCGCCACAGGTCAAGGCCTCATATTCCATATATGAATATCAAATTAGATATTAAGTATTTTCAAGTCTAAAGCAGACATCTTATAGTCTCGCCGCAGGCGAATTTCGGGCAAGACGCATAAGCTGCTTTAGGGCACGATAACGCAGTCGTTCAATTCCCGGATTCGCCAACTTTCCTTAAGCGTCTTCCATAAGAAAACACAGGGGCTTGTCATGAATTTTTCCGCACTACGTCGCACTCTGCTGGTAGGTTCGCTGGGCCTTGCACTGAGCGCCGGCCTGATCGGCCAGGCAACCGCCGGTGAGCAGCTGCAACAGATCAAGGACAAAGGCGTTATCAACGTCGGTCTGGAAGGCACTTACCCACCGTTCAGCTTCGTTGACGAGAACGGCAAACTGTCCGGTTTCGAAGTCGAACTCTCCGAAGCCCTGGCGCAGAAACTCGGCGTCAAAGCCAAGATTCAGCCAACCAAGTGGGACGGTATCCTCGCTGCGCTGGAATCCAAACGTCTCGACGTCGTGGTCAACCAGGTGACCATCTCCGACGAACGCAAGAAGAAGTATGACTTCTCCGAGCCGTACACCGTATCCGGGATTCAGGCGCTGGTGCTGAAGGACAAGGAAGCCAAGTTGAACATCAAGACTGCCGCCGACCTGTCCGGCAAGAAAGTCGGTGTCGGCCTGGGCACCAACTACGAACAGTGGGTCCGCGCCAACGTGCCGGGCGCTGACGTGCGTACCTACGACGATGATCCGACCAAGTTCGCCGACCTGAACAACGGCCGCACCGACGCCATCCTGATCGACCGTCTGGCTGCCCTTGAATACGCCAAGAAAGCCCCGAAAACCGTGGCTGCCGGTGAAGCGTTCTCCCGTCAGGAATCCGGTATCGCCCTGCGCAAAGGCGAGCCTGAACTGCTGGCTGCGGTGAACAAGGCTCTCGACGAACTGCGTGCCGACGGTACCCTTGAGAAGCTGTCGAAGAAATACTTCAACGCTGACGTCACCAAATAATGGAAGAAGCTTTCCAACTCGCACTGGACTCCGCGCCCTTTCTGCTCAAGGGCGCGTACTACACGGTCATCCTCAGTCTGGGCGGCATGTTCTTCGGCTTGCTGCTGGGCTTCGGCCTGGCCTTGATGCGCCTGTCGCGCTTCAAACTGGTGAGCTGGATTGCCCGCATCTACGTGTCGTTCTTTCGCGGCACGCCGTTGCTGGTGCAACTGTTCGTGATCTATTACGGCTTGCCGCAATTGGGTCTGGAACTGGATCCACTGCCAGCGGCGCTGATCGGCTTCTCGCTGAACATGGCTGCCTACGCCTGTGAAATCCTCCGTGCGGCAATCGGTTCGATCGAGCGCGGCCAGTGGGAAGCCGCCGCAAGCATCGGCATGACCCGCGCGCAAACCTTGCGCCGGGCCATTCTGCCGCAGGCCATGCGCACGGCACTGCCGCCGCTGGGCAACAGCTTCATTTCGCTGGTCAAGGACACGGCACTGGCCGCCACCATTCAGGTGCCGGAACTGTTCCGCCAGGCGCAACTGATTACCGCCCGGACTTTCGAAGTCTTCACCATGTATCTTGCCGCCGCGCTGATCTACTGGATTCTGGCCACGGTGCTGTCGCACCTGCAGAACAAGCTGGAAGAGCGGGCCAATCGGCACGACCAGGAGTCCTGACCCCATGATTGTCGTGGAAAAACTGACAAAGCAGTTCAAGGGTCAAGAGGTGCTCAAAGGCATCGACCTTGAGGTGAAGGAAGGCGAGGTCGTGGCCATCATCGGCCCCAGCGGTTCGGGCAAGACCACGTTCCTGCGCTGCCTGAATTTCCTTGAGGAGCCCACCAGCGGCCGGATCAAGGTCGGCGATATCGAGATCGATACCCGCCGCCCGCTGAGCCAGCAGCAGAGTCTGGTGCGCAATCTGCGCCAGCACGTGGGTTTCGTGTTCCAGAACTTCAACCTGTTCCCCCACCGCACCGCACTGGAAAACGTCATCGAAGGGCCGATCGTGGTCAAGAAGATGCCGCGCGAGCAAGCCGTTGCCCTGGGCATGAAGCTGCTGGCCAAGGTCGGTCTGGCCGGCAAGGAAGATGCGTATCCGCGTCGTCTGTCCGGTGGTCAGCAACAGCGCGTGGCGATTGCCCGGGCGCTGGCGATGGAGCCGGAAGTGATCCTGTTCGACGAGCCGACTTCGGCCCTCGACCCGGAACTGGTGGGCGAAGTACTGGCAACCATTCGCGGTCTCGCTGAAGAAAAACGCACCATGGTCATCGTCACCCACGAAATGGGTTTCGCCCGCGACGTGGCTAACCGTGTGGTGTTTTTCGACAAGGGCGTGATCGTCGAGCAAGGCGAAGCCAAGGCGTTGTTTGCCAACCCGAAAGAAGAACGCACCAAACAGTTTCTCAGCAAGTTCCTGAATCACGCCTGAGATACTTATTGTCTTGAGTCATCAACTTCCATGGACGGAAGTTTTACTTGCCCCGCCTGAAAACTTCCAAATCCCTCCAGCTTAAACCTGTCAAAACAATACATATATGTTCTGCAACAGATACAAGTAATCTGCGGCGCGCTTTCGTGCCTGTGAAATGATCTAAATCGACCGGCACAAAAATCGCAAAACTCGCGAAAAACCGTAGTTCCATTCGCCATCACCGCTAGGCAGGATGCCTCATCAGCGTAGGACGCTTCTGATTAATCGGTAATTCACAGATTAACTAAGGCACTCTATTGACACTCTTTCCGGCACGCTCTTATCTAGTCGACAACCGGCACCCATTAGTTGAATCAACGCTTGCTCAGCCCGAACAAAGTTCACGGTTGTATTACCGATTCATCACGCCTTTTGTTGTTTCAAGAAACGGACTTCGCCGCAAGACTTCAAGGAGAGAACCCGATGACCCGCACTTCGCACGCCCCCGAACTGGCAGCGCCGAATCTGGCGTCCGCATCCAAAAACGCCATCAATCTGGCCGCTGCCGCGCATTTGCTGATCGATGTCCTGCCCTACTCCGGCATGGACGTCGGTGATCTGATCGAACTGTTCTGGAACAACTGCTACGTCGCCTCGCGGGTCTTGACCAGCGAAGACATCGGCGCCTCGATCAGCCTGCGGGTGCCGGAAAGCTTTATCGCCAGTGGCACTGCACGGATCCACTATCGGGTAATGCAGATCGGTCAGGGACCGGCGCTGTCGGCGGCCACGCGGGTGCAGGTCAAGCTCGACTGCCCTGGCGGCCAGCCTTCGCCGCTCTGCGGTGACGAGAATCAGCAACTGGCGCCCGTCTCGCTGCCCGACACCATTCGCCGCCAGGGCGTGAACCCCAATCAGATCAAACGCGGTGTGCCACTGACCATCGAACCCTACCTGAACATGGCCGAGGACGACGCCATCACCTTGCGCTGGGGCGACGTGCGTATGGACCTGGCCCGGATCACCGCTGCCGATGTCGGCCTGCCGATTCAGGTCTGGGTGCCACCGGCAGTGATCGTCGAGGGCGGTGAGGATCTGCGTCTGGACGTTACCTACTGCGTCATCGACTGGGTGGGCAACAACTCACGCTGGGCGCCGCCCCGGACGCTGAAGATCGGTTGCGTGAATCCTTATCTGAAGGTGCCGCTGCGCCAAGCGCTGAAGGCTGCTGAATCGACCAAGGATTGATGCCGCATTCCTGTGCTCATGGGGCTTTGTAGTGAGGTGATTTAGCGAAACGTCGCTCCGCCCCGATGGACTGCGAAGCAATCCCGTTTTTTATGGCTGAGAAAAGGCCGCTGCGCGGCCTGTCGGGGATGAATCCCCTTACCACAGGTTGTATTGCCACGGCTGAGAGACTGTTAACCAACCCGACCACCGCCCCTTCTATACATATTCCTAAAAGTTAGTTTATTTAATATTTATACACGCTTAGGGTATATGAACCGGACCACCGGACATTCTTTCGTTCGCCGCACTTTTGCGGCGTTTTTCATAAGATGTGAGGTAGGTAGTATGGTCCGGAACACAATCACCCCAGTGCAGATCGCCAGGGCATTGCGTGCAGCCAAGGAGCGGCACTGATGTCCAGTCTGGCCGATGCAAACGTCCAGTCGGATCTGGACATCGCCCCGTTGTTGTTGCCCGCGCAGGTCTTGCGCAACGACGCCCAAGCCATCAAGGCTGCTCACGAACTGGCGCAAGTCGCCCGCGCGCAGGCCGCGAAGCGCGACCGCCAGCGCAAGCTGCCATGGTCGGAAATCGAACAGTTCACCCGCAGCGGCCTCGGCAGCATTGCCATCCCGCGTGAGTACGGGGGC
Organism: Pseudomonas sp. AM14(2022); assembly: GCF_036346455.1. NCBI lineage: Bacteria > Pseudomonadati > Pseudomonadota > Gammaproteobacteria > Pseudomonadales > Pseudomonadaceae > Pseudomonas > Pseudomonas sp. AM14(2022). Next base: position 113,246 of record NZ_JAOTNY010000005.1, on the reverse strand, counting down.
CCACAGGTTTCATTCGTCACATTGGCCGAAGTGTTCGCGATCATTTCCGCAGCCGACCCGGCGCTGGGACAGATCCCGCAGAACCAGTTCGGCATCATCAATCTGGTACTCGGCAGCGCCACCGAAGCGCAGAAAAAACAGCTGTTCCAGAGTGTTCTGGAAGGTTGGCGCATCGGCAATGCGGGTCCTGAGCGCGGAACCAAAAATACCCTGGAATTGAAAGCCCGCATCACCGCCGACGGCGATGACTACGTGATCAACGGCCAGAAGTTTTATTCCACCGGCGCGCTGTTCGCGCACTGGGTGGCGGTCAAGGCGCTCAATGACGACGGCAAACAAGTGCTGGCCTTCGTCCGCCGTGGCACCCCGGGCCTGCGCATCGTTGATGACTGGTCGGGCTTCGGTCAGCGCACCACCGCCAGCGGCACGATTCTGCTGAACAACGTTCGCGTCGAGTCGAGCCTGGTCGTCGATAACTGGAAGATCAACGAGAAGCCCAACACCCAAGGCGCGGTGTCGCAGCTGATTCAGGCAGCCATCGACGCCGGCATCGCCCGTGGCGCCATCGACGATGCCATCGAGTTCGTCAAAACTCGCGCGCGGCCCTGGATCGACGCCAAGGTCGAGCGCGCCAGCGATGACCTCTACGTGATCGCCGACATCGGCAAACTGAAAATCGAACTGCACGCGGCTGAAGCACTGTTGCGTAAGGCCGGCAAAGTGCTCGACCAAGTCCATACCGCGCCGCTGACCGCCGAGTCCGCCGCCCGCGCTTCGATTGCGGTGGCCGAAGCCAAAGTGCTGACTACCGAGATTTCCTTGCTCGCCAGCGAGAAGCTTTTCGAACTGGCCGGCAGCCGCGCGACCCTCGCCGAATTCAACCTCGACCGCCACTGGCGCAACGCCCGGGTGCACACCCTGCACGACCCGGTGCGCTGGAAATATCACGCGGTCGGCGCCTATCGCCTCAACGGCACTCTACCGGCTCGCCATTCCTGGATTTAACGACCAGACATCTGGAGAAGCATATGACTTATTCTCACCCCGTCGCGGTCATCACCAGCGATGAGCAAGCCCTGATCGTCGCCAGCGACCTGGCCGAAGATTTCAAACGCGACAGTGCCGTGCGCGACCGTGAACGCCGCCTGCCACTGCCGGAACTCGACGTGTTTTCCCGCTCCGGCCTGTGGGGCATCAGTGTGCCCAAGGAATACGGCGGCGCCGGTGTGTCCAACGTGACCCTGGCCAAAGTCATCGCCCTGATCGCTCAGGCCGACGGCTCTCTTGGGCAGATTCCGCAGAACCATTTCTACGCCCTCGAAGTGCTGCGCGTTAACGGCAGCCACGAGCAGAAACAGCGGCTGTACGCCGAGGTGCTGGCCGGTCAACGTTTCGGCAACGCCCTGGCGGAACTCGGTACCAAAACCGCCCACGACCGCGTCACCAGCCTCAAGCGTGACGGCGACGGCTACCGCATCAACGGGCGCAAGTTTTATGCGACCGGCGCGATCTACGCGCAGCGCATCCCGACGTCGGTGGTTGATGAAAGTGGCGTGCAGCAACTGGCCTTCGTCCCGCGTGACAGTAAAGGCCTGACGGTCATCGACGACTGGAGCGGTTTCGGCCAGCGCACCACCGGCAGCGGTTCGGTTGTATTTGAAGACGTCTACGTTGCCGCCGAGAACGTGATCCCGTTCCAGAGTGCCTTCGAGCGTCCGACCACGGTCGGCCCGCTGGCGCAGATCCTTCACGCCGCCATCGACACTGGCATCGCTCGCGCCGCTTACGAAGATGCCCTGCACTTCGTGCGCAGCAAGACCCGTCCGTGGATCGACTCCGGTAACGACAAGGCCACCGAAGACCCACTGACCCTGAAGAGCTTCGGCCACCTGAGCATTCGTCTGCACGCCACCGAAGCACTGCTGGAACGCTCCGGCGAATTCCTCGACAAGGCCCAGGCCGAGACCAATGCCGAAACCGTCGCTGCCGCGTCGATTGCCGTCGCCGAAGCACGGGCGATCAGCACCGAAATCTCGCTCGCCGCAGGCAGCACGCTGTTCGAACTGGCCGGCAGTCAGGCGACCCTGATCGAGCACGGCCTTGACCGTCACTGGCGCAACGCCCGGGTGCACACCCTGCACGACCCGGTACGCTGGAAGTATCACGCGGTGGGCAATTACTACCTTAACGATGAAAAGCCGCCACTGCGGGGCACTATCTGATGAGCAAGAAAAAGATCCTGCTCAACGCGTTCAACATGAACTGCATCGGCCACATCAACCACGGGTTGTGGACGCATCCACGCGATACCTCGACGCGCTACAACACAATTGAATATTGGACCGAACTGGCACAGTTGCTGGAGCGCGGGCTGTTCGACGGGCTGTTCATCGCCGACATCGTCGGTGTGTACGACGTCTACCAGAACTCGGTGGACGTCACGCTCAAAGAGTCGATCCAGTTGCCGGTCAACGACCCGTTGCTGCTGGTGTCGGCAATGGCCGCCGTGACGAAAAATCTCGGCTTCGGCCTCACCGCCAACCTCACCTACGAACCGCCCTATCTGTTCGCCCGTCGCATGTCGTCGCTCGATCATCTGAGTCGTGGGAGGGTCGGCTGGAACATCGTCACCGGTTACCTCGACAGCGCCGCCAAGGCCATGGGCCTGCGCGAACAGGTCGAGCATGACCGTCGTTATGATCAGGCCGACGAGTACCTCGAAGTGCTCTACAAACTCTGGGAAGGCAGTTGGGAAAACGGCGCGGTGCTCAATGACCGTGAGCAGCGCATCTACGCGCAGCCGGAGAAGGTGCACAAGGTCGAGCACCACGGCGAGTTCTATCAAGTCGAGGGTTATCACCTCTGCGAGCCGTCGCCGCAGCGCACGCCGGTGCTGTTCCAGGCTGGCAGTTCGGACCGCGGTTTGCTGTTCGCCGGGCGTCACGCCGAGTGCGTGTTCATCAGCGGCCAGAACAAGCCGTCGACCAAAGTGCAGGTGGACAAGGTCCGCGCCAGCGCCGTCGAAGCCGGACGCAATCCCGAGGACATCAAGGTGTTCATGGGCCTCAACGTGATCGTCGGCGCGACCGAAGAGGCCGCATGGGCCAAGCACGCCGAGTACCTGAGTTATGCCAGCGCCGAGGCCGGCGTCGCGCATTTCTCAGCCTCCACCGGCATCGACTTTTCCCAGTACGAAATCGACGAACCGATCCAGTACGTCAAGAGCAATGCCATCCAGTCCGCGACCAAGAACCTGCAGAACAACGACTGGACCCGACGCAAATTGCTCGAGCAGCACGCCCTCGGTGGCCGCTACATCACCGTGGTCGGCTCGCCTGAGCAGGTGGCGGATGAACTGGAAGCGTGGATCGCCGAAACCGGGCTGGACGGCTTCAACCTCACGCGCATCGTTACCCCGGAAAGCTATGTCGATTTCATCGAGCTGGTGATTCCGGAGTTGCAACGGCGTGGGTCGTACAAGACTGCGTATGACAGCGGCAGTTTGCGCGAAAAGCTGTTTCACGGGGCGGCGCAACTCCCTGAGCAACACATCGGGTCTTCATTTCGCCGCTAAAAGCTTCGCGAGCAAGCCCGCTCCCACAGGGGGAACGCATTCCAAAATGTGGGAGCGGGCTTGCTCGCGAAGAGGCCCGACCAGACACCACAAACTTATGCACTGACTGGAAAAACCACCATGACCCAGAAATTCCTGTCCCACCCAGTCAAAGCACTGGCCCTGGCCTTCGGCCTGTTCAGCTCGGCGGTGTTCGCCGCCGATGCACCCCTTAAAATCGGCACCACCGCCGCGTTCGCGATTCCGCTGGAAGCCGCCGTCGAAGAGGCCTCCAAACAAGGCCTGAAAGTCGAACTGGTGGAGTTCACCGACTGGATCGCACCGAACGTCAGCCTCGCCGCCGGCGACATAGACGTGAACTACTTCCAGCACATCCCGTTCCTCGAAAACGCCAAAGCCGCCTCCGGTTTTGACTTGGTGCCGTTCGCCCCGGGGATCATCAACAACGTCGGCCTCTATTCGAAAAAATACAAAAGTTTCGACGAGTTGCCGGAAGGTGCCAGCGTCGCCATCGCCAACGACCCGATCAACAGCGGTCGCGGTCTGCAACTGCTGGCCAAGGCTGGTCTGATCACCCTGAAACCGGGGGTCGGCTACAAGGCCACCGAAGACGACATCGTCGCCAACCCGAAGAAGATCAAGATCCTGCAAGTCGAAGCCGTGCAACTGGTGCGCGCCTACGATGACGCCGATCTGGTCCAGGGCTACCCGGCTTACATCCGTCTGGCGAAGACCTTCGACGCCGGCTCGGCGCTGCTATTCGACGGTCTCGACCACAAGGAATACGTGATCCAGTTCGTCATCCAGCCCAAGAGCAAAGACGACCCGCGCCTAATCAAATTCGTCGACATCTACCAGCACTCGCCGGCCGTTCGCGCCGCGCTGGATAAAGCTCACGGCAAGCTGTATCAGGCCGGTTGGGAAAGCTGAACATGACGGCCGCGATCCAACGGCGACTGGAGATTCCAGAGCCAAAAAATGCTGAAAAAACCGAACTGCATCCCGAGCTGAATCGCGCCCACGTGCGCTTCATCGGCCTGGGTAAAATCTACGAAGGTCGACAAGGCCCGGTGGCGGCCCTGCAAGGCATCGATCTGGCGATCCAGCGCGGCGAGGTGTTCGGCATCATCGGGCGCAGCGGCGCCGGCAAGTCGTCGCTGATCCGCACGATCAATCGTCTGGAACAACCGACTGCGGGGCGGGTGCTGATCGATCAGGTCGACATCGGCGAGTTCGACGAGGACCGTCTGGTCGCCCTGCGCCGGCGCATCGGCATGATCTTCCAGCACTTCAACCTGATGTCGGCCAAGACCGTGTGGCAGAACGTCGAACTGCCGCTGAAAGTCGCGGGCGTGCCGAAGGCGCAACGCGAGCAGAAGGTGCGTGAACTGCTCGAACTGGTCGGCCTGCAAGCCAAGCACAAGGCCTACCCGGCGCAGCTTTCCGGTGGGCAGAAACAGCGTGTCGGCATCGCCCGCGCATTGGTGCATGACCCGGACATTCTGCTGTGCGACGAAGCCACTTCGGCGCTCGATCCCGAGACCACTCAGTCGATCCTCGGCCTGCTGCGCGAGATCAATCAGCGCCTGGGCCTGACCATTGTGCTGATCACTCACGAAATGGCGGTGATCCGCGAAATCTGCGACCGCGTGGTGGTCCTGGAACACGGGCGGATCGTCGAGCAAGGCCCGGTCTGGGAAGTGTTTGGCAATCCGCAGCACGAGGTCAGCCAGACCTTGCTCGCGCCGCTGCAACACGCCTTGCCGGCAGAACTGCAGAATCGCCTGCATGCCCAGCCGCCCTCCTCCGAGGCGGCGGTGGTGCTGCGTTTACAGTTCACCGGCAGTGCCAGCGACGAGCCGGATCTGGCAGCGCTGTTCGCCGCCCTCGGCGGACGCGTGAAGTTGCTGCAGGGCGGCGTCGAACGGATTCAGGGGCATGCGCTGGGACAACTGTTGCTGGCGGTCAGCGGCTCGGCCCTGAGCGCCGAACAATTGCGTGAGCGCGCCGGGCAGTGGGCGCAACGAGTGGAGGTATCGGGTTATGTGGTTTGATCGTTTGCTGCAGGGATTCATCGACACCTTCCTGATGGTCGGCGTGTCGTCGCTGATCGCGTTGCTGGTGGGGATCCCGATGGCGGTGATTCTGGTCACCAGCGACAAGGGCGGGATCTATCAGGCGCCGCTGCTCAACCGGGCGCTGGGCGCGTTCGTCAACCTGTTCCGCTCGATCCCGTTTCTGATTCTGATGGTCGCGCTGATTCCATTTACCCGACTGATTGTCGGCACCACGTACGGTGTGTGGGCGGCGGTGGTGCCGCTGACCATCGCCGCGACGCCGTTCTTTGCGCGGATTGCCGAAGTGAGTCTGCGTGAGGTCGATCACGGCTTGATCGAGGCGGCGCAGGCCATGGGCTGCCGACGCTGGCACATCGTCTGGCATGTGCTGTTGCCTGAAGCGCTGCCGGGGATCGTCGGCGGGTTCACGATTACGCTGGTGACCATGATCAACTCGTCAGCCATGGCCGGGGCGATTGGTGCCGGCGGTTTGGGCGATATCGCTTACCGCTACGGATATCAACGTTTCGACAGCCAGATCATGCTGACGGTGATTGTGTTGCTGGTGGCGTTGGTGGCGGTGATTCAGTTGGGTGGAGATCGTCTGGCGCGGGGCCTGAACAAGCGTTAAGGCATGCCGCGCCTCTGAAACCGCTATCGCGAGCAGGCTCACTCCTACAGGGGAACGCATTTCAAATGTAGGAGTGAGCCTGCTCGCGATGGGCTGCGCAGCGGCCCCGCTGGTTGGCGTATATTCGGCAAATCCCAACTGCCGCGCAGCCCTCGACCATGAAGCAAACGCCCTCCGATCTGGAACAGATCACCGCCACCACCCTCGGCCACTACAACGCGGTGGCCGAAGACTTCCGCGAAGGCACCCGCGATCACGATGTCAGCCAGAACATCGACGCGCTGCTACGGCACATCCACGGCACTGCGCCGTTCAAGATTCTCGATTTCGGCTGCGGCCCGGGGCGCGACTTGCAGGCGTTTACCCGCCTGGGCCATGTCGCGGTCGGTCTCGATGGCGCGGAAAAATTTGCGCAGATGGCCCGCGAAGACAGTGGCTGTGAAGTGTGGTGTCAGGACTTTCTGAAACTCGATCTGCCAGCTGAGCGCTTCGACGGGATCTTCGCCAATGCGGTGCTGTTTCATGTGCCGTTGCAGGAATTGCCGCGAGTGCTCAAGCAGTTGCATGGCACGCTGAAACCGGGCGGGGTGTTGTTCAGTTCCAATCCGCGCGGGGATAACCGTGAGGGCTGGAATGGGCCACGCTACGGCTCATATCACGACCTGGACGCGTGGCGCGGGTTGCTCACGGCAGCGGGGTTTGTCGAGCTGGAGCATTACTACCGGCCGGCGGGATTGCCGCGCGAGCAACAGCCTTGGCTGGCCAGCGTCTGGCGTAAATCTGCGTAGTCAGTTCTGACGCCTTCGCGAGCAAGCCCGCTCCCACAGTTGGAATGCGTACCCCCTGTGGGAGCGGGCTTGCTCGCGAATAGAGTGCGTAGCGCTCGCTCTTTAGCGGGTCTCTTTCTGCGGCTCGCGAATCTTGTACCAGGCCACATACAGCGCCGGCAAAAACAGCAGGGTCAGCAACGTCGCCACCACGATCCCGCCAATCATCGCGTAGGCCATCGGCCCCCAGAACACTTCCCGGGCAATCGGAATCATGCCCATGCTCGCCGCCGCCGCGGTCAGCAGGATTGGTCGGCGGCGGTGCTCAGTCGCTTCCACCACTGCATCCCACGGCGCGGAGCCGTTGCGCTCGAACTCATCGATCTGCGTCACCAGAATCACCGAGTTGCGAATGATGATGCCGATCAGCGCCAGAATCCCGAGGATCGCCACGAAGCCCATCGGCGTACCGGTCGGCACCAGCGCCAGCACCACGCCGATCAGCCCCAGCGGCGCGACACTGGCCACCAGGAACATCTTCTGCACGCTGTGCAGCTGGATCATCAGGAAGGTCGCCATCAGGAACAGCATCAACGGCAAGACCTTGGCGATCGGCCCTTGGGCTTTGCCGCTTTCCTCGACCGTACCGCCGGTGGCGACTTTGTAGCCGACCGGCAGTTTTTCAGCGAAGGCATCGATCGACGGCTTGAGCAGTTTCACCAGATCGGTCGGCTGGATCTCGTCACGCACCGAAGCCTTGATGGTGATGGTCGGCAAGCGGTCGCGACGCCACACCAGCGGCTGCTCGAGCTCATACCGCACGGTGGCGAAGGCCAGCAGCGGAATCGACGTGCCGTTGGGTGTGACGATCTGCAGGTTCTGCAGGGTTTCCGGCGTGCCGCGTTCCGAGTTCACCGCCCGGCCGACCACGTTGATCAGGTAGATGTCGTCGTTAACCTGGGTCAGCGGCGCACCACTGACGATGCTGTTCATCAACTTCGCCACATCTTCCGACGACAGCCCGAGCTGACGCGCCTTGTCCTGGGCGATGTCGATGCGCAGGACTTTGCCCGGCTCGTTCCAGTCGTAAATGATCTCGCCGATGTGTTCGTTCTTGTCCAGCTCGGTCGCCAGATCGATGGCGTGCTTGCGCACCTGATCGATGTCCTTGCCGCTGACCCGATACTGAATCGGACGTCCCACCGGCGGGCCCATTTCCAGCGCCTGCACGTAACTGCCGATGCCGACGAAGTCTTTGTGCAAACGCTCGCGCAGGCGTTGGCTCAGCGCCTCACGGGCCTCGAAATCCTTGCTGACGATCACCAGTTGCGCGTAGTACGGGTTCTGCAATTGCTGGTCGAGCGGCAGGTAGAAACGGATCGCACCCTGACCGATGTAGGTGCTCCAGCGCACGATGTCCGGATCGCCCTTGAGCGTGGCTTCGAGCTTGTCCACTGCCTTGCGGGTTTCGTCGATCGAGGCGTTTTGCGGCAGGTTCAGGTCGACGAGAATTTCCGGGCGATCCGACGACGGGAAGAACTGGTTCTGCACAAAGCGCATGCAGAACACCGCCAGCACAAACAGCAGCACGGTGATGCCGATCGCCCACCAGCGGTTGCGCATGCACCACAGCAAACCACCGTTGAACGCCCGACCGATGCGGCCCGGCTCGGCTTCATGGGGTTTCACGTTGGTGCTGAGGATGTGCACGCCGATCACCGGCGCAAAGAACACCGCCACCACCCACGACACCAGCATCGCCACCGCGATCACCGCAAACAGGGTGAAGGTGTACTCGCCGGCGGAGCTGGCGTTGAGGCCGATGGGCACGAAACCGGCGACGGTCACCAGCGTACCGGTGAGCATCGGGAATGCGGTCGAGGTGTAGGCGAACGTCGCCGCCTGCTCCTTGGTCTCACCCATTTCCAGGCGCGTGACCATCATCTCCACGGTGATCATCGCATCGTCCACCAGCAGGCCGAGGGCGATGATCAGCGCCCCGAGGGAAATCCGCTGCATGGTGATGCCGCTGTATTCCATGAACACGAAGACCATCGCCAGCACCAGCGGAATCGAGCACGCCACCACCAGCCCGGCGCGCACGCCGAGGCTGATGAAGCTGACCACCAGCACGATCACCACCGCTTCGAACAGCGCACTGGTGAAACCGCCGACCGCCTCTTCCACCACCACGGCCTGATCGGACACCGTATGGACGCCGACGCCAACCGGCAAATCAGCGGTGATCTGGTCGATCCGCTGGTGCAGCGCCTTGCCGAATTCCTGGACGTTACCGCCCTTCTGCATGGCAATCGCCAGACCGATTGCCGGCTTGCCGTCGAAACGGAATTCCGGGGTGGCCGGGTCAACGTAACCGCGACTGATGTCGGCGACGTCTGCCAGGCGATAGAAGCGGTCATTGAGTTTGAGATTGACCTCGGCCAGATCCTTCTCCGAAGCGAACTGCCCCGAGGTGCGCACCGAAATGCGCTCCGGGCCGGCTTCGATCACCCCCGCCGGGGTCACGGCGTTCTGCGATTGCAGGCTCTGCACCACCTGACGCTGGTCGATGCCCAGCGCGGCGAGTTTGCGGGTGGAGAAGTTCAGGTAAATCACTTCGTCCTGCTGGCCGATCATTTCGATCTTGCCCAGCCCCGGGACGTTGCGGATCTCGGCGCGGGCCTGCTCCACGTAATCGCGCAACTGGCGCATGGTCAGGCCGTCGGCGGTAAACGCGTAGACCGAACCGTACACATCGCCAAACTCGTCGTTGAACCCGGGGCCTTGAATGCCCTGGGGAAACTGGCCGCGAATGTCATCGATCTTCTTGCGCACCTGGTACCAGATCTCTGGAATGTCCTTGGCGCTGGTGGTGTCGCGCAGGTACACGTAAACCGTTGATTCGCCCGGGCGCGTGTAGCTTTTCACGTAGTCGAGGGAGTCGAGCTCCTCGAGTTTTTTCTCGATGCGGTCGGTGACCTGCTTGAGGGTTTCCTCCTGGGTCGCGCCCGGCCATTTGGTCTGGATGACCATGGTCTTGATGGTGAACGAGGGGTCTTCTTCGCGGCCCAGATTGAAGTACGAAAACACCCCCATCAGCAGCGCGACGAACATCAGGTACCAGACAAACGACTGATGCTTGAGGGCCCATTCGGAGAGATTGAAAGAGCCTTTCATTGACTGTCCTCGTCGAGTTTCACGGCTTGTCCGGGTTTGAGACTGTTAACGCCTGCGGTGACCACCTGCTCGCCGGACTTGACCCCGCCGGCCAGCACCACCGTGCCGTCGGTGCGGCTGATCACGCTGACGTCACGGGGCGCGACGGTTTTGCTTTGGGTGTCGATCACCCAGATGCGGGTCTTGCCGTCGGCTTCCTGCAGGGCGGTGGCAGGCAATTCGATGCGCGGCTTGATCGCCGAACTGAGGGTCACGCTGATCGCCGTGCCGAGGCGGAAACCGTCTGGCGTGTTGGCCAGGGTCAGCCGCGCGCGGCGGGTGCGCGTGGCGCTTTGGGCCTGCGGTTCGATTTCGCGAATGGTTGCGGTGGTGTTGATGCTCGGGTCGAGTTGCCCGGCCACCAGAAACACCACGTCGGAAGGAATCTCGTCGACCAGCGTGTCCGGCAGATCGATCACCGCTTCCTTGATGTCCGGTTGCGCCAGGGTCACCACTTGCTGACCTGCTGTCACCACTTGACCGGCCTCGGCATTCCACGCGGTGACCACGGCTTTGTGGTCGGCGCGCAATTCGGTGTAAGCGAGTTGATCCTGGCTCTGGTTGACCGCCGCCCGCGCCTGATCGAGCGAGGCCTGGGTGGTTTTCAGGTCGGTGGTGGCGATGTCCAGTTGCGCCTGCGCGCCAACCCCGCGATCGAACAGCGCCTGCTGCCGACGGGCATTGGCCTGGGCGTTGATCAGTTGCGCCTGGACCTTGGCCAGGTCGCCTTGGGCCGAACGCAACTGGTTCTGCTGATCGGACGGATCGAGGGTCGCCAGCAGCGTACCCTTTTGCACCTCGGCGCCGACATCGACGTTGCGACTGGCAATGCGCCCGCCGACGCGGAACCCGGTGTTGCTCTCGTAACGCGCCTGAATGCTGCCGGCGAAACGCCCGAGGGTTTCCTCGTTCAGCGCCTGTACCTTGATCGACAATACCGGCCGAACCGGCTCCGGCGGTGGCTCGCTTTTCGAGCAGGCGGCCAGCAGCACACCAATGGACAACAGCCCCAGACGCTTCATGGCTGCGCTCCCGGTTGCAGACCTTCGTAGGTGTTTTCGGCGATTTCGACTTTCATGCCCGGGTGCAGCAGTTGCCCACCCGCGACAATCACTTTCTCACCGCCCTTGAGGCCGTCGCTGATGATGACCTTGCCGATCAGGTAGCGGCTGACGGTGACGTTGTGCAGTTGCGCTTCACCCTTGTCGTCGACCATCCACACCGCCGGATCGCTGATGTTTTTGGTCAGCGCCGACCATGGCAATTCCACCGCCGACTTGCCGCTGCCCTTGGCCGTGGCGCTGACCACCGAGCCGAGCTGCATGCCCTGTGGCAGGCTGTCGAGGGTGACCTTGACTTGCACCGTGCCGGACTGCGCCGACACCGCCGGGGTGATTTCACGCACCGTGCCGGTGGTCTTGATGTTGGGGTTGTCGAGCAGGCTGACGACAATCGAACGCTCCGCCGGGCGCTCAGCCAGCAACGACTCATAAACGTTGAACACCGCGTCACGATCGCCATCGCGGGCCAGTTTGAAAATCGGCGCGGTGGCCTGGACCACCTGGCCGACTTCGGCCTGGCGCTCGGTAATGATGCCGGGGGCGTCAGCGACCAGCGAGGTGTAACTGAGTTGATCCTTGGCATTGGCCAGTTGCGCCTGCGCCGCGCTCAGGGCGCTCTGGCTGCTGCGCAACGCGGCTTGTGCGGAATCGAATTCGCTCTGGCTGGTGTAGCCCTTGGGCAGCAGCTTCTGCTGACGCACGAACGCCGCCGCACTCTGCTTGACCCGCGCCTGTTCGGCGATGACCTGGGCTTGTGCGGAATCGACGTTGGTCTGCAAATCCTTGGGATCGAGCTTGGCCAGTACCTGTTTGGCGCTGACCCGGTCGCCGACATCGACCATGCGCTGAATGATCTTGCCACCGACCCGGAACGACAGTTCGGTCTGCACCCGCGCCTGCACGTCACCGGTGAGAGTCACGGCAGCGGCATAGTCCGCCGGTTTGACCTCTTGCACAAAGACCCGTGGCAGGTACTCCGCCGGGGCTTCTTTCTTGCCGCAAGCGGTCAGCAACGTGAGCAGGCTCAGCACGACAACTGTTTTCAATCCGGGACTCGCCATGCAGACTCCTTCCTGTGTACGAACGTGCAAGTGACGATACGACTGTGAGCTTAGAACAGGGTTCAACGTTCGCCTGCGTGATCTCTATATTTCCCCTGTAGGAGCTGCCGCAGGCTGCGATCTTTTGACTTTACAAAAGCAAGATCAAAAGATCGCAGCCTTCGGCAGCTCCTACAATGGTCGCCTCAAGAGAAGGATTTTCATGCTCAAGACCCTCGCGGTGGCCAATTACCGCTCGATCAACAAACTGGTGATTCCGCTGGGCCGGCTGAACCTGATCACCGGCCCCAACGGCAGCGGCAAGTCCAATCTCTATCGGGCCTTGCGCCTGCTGGCGGAGACCGCCCAGGGTGGCGTGGTCAATGCGCTGGCCCGCGAGGGCGGGCTGGATTCGACGTTCTGGGCCGGGCCGGAAACCCTCAGCCGGCGCATGCGCAACGGCGAAGTGGCGATCGAGCCGACGGTGCGTCAGGGCGTCAAACGTCTGCGCCTGGGGTTTGCCGGCGAGGATTTCAGCTATTCGATCAGCCTCGGATTGCCCGACTCCAACGGACATTTCATGCTGCCGGGGGACACTCATCCCAGCCCCTCGCGCTTCAGTCTCGATCCGCAGATCAAGCGCGAATGCATCTGGGCCGGGCCGCTCTATCGCCCGGCCAGCCTGCTGGTGGATCGCAACGGCCCGATGATTCGCGCCCGCGAAGGCCGCAGTTGGGACGTGCTGGCGCAGCACACACCGAATTTCGACAGCCTGTTCGATCAGATCGGCAGTCTGCGCAGTTCGCCGGAAGTGTTCCAGATGCGCGAGTTCATTCGCCGCTGGCGCTTCTACGATCACTTTCGCAGCGACGCCGACGCCCCGGTGCGCCAACCGCAACTGGGTACGCGCACGCCGGTGCTGCACCACGACGGCCGCGACCTCGCCGCAGCCCTGCAGACCATCAATGAAATCGGCGACCCCGAGGCGTTGCAGGCGGCGATCAGCGACGCGTTTCCCGGCGCAAGACTGAACATCGCACCGCTGGCCGGCGGACGCTTTGCCATCGAGTTCTTTCAGGAGGGGTTGCTGCGGCCATTGTCGGCGGCGGAATTGTCGGACGGCACGCTGCGTTATCTGTTGCTGATCGCCGCGCTGTTGACGCCACGCCCGCCGTCATTGATGGTGCTGAACGAACCGGAAACCAGTCTGCACCCGGATCTGTTGCCGGCGCTGGCGCGCTTGATCATTCGCGCGTCGCAGGCATGTCAGGTGTGGGTGGTGTCGCATGCGCGGCGGTTGATTTCGGCGTTGCAGGAAGATCCCGAATGCAACTGCATCGTGCTGGAGAAGACGCTGGGGCAGACCGGAATTGTTGGCCAGCGGGTGCTCGATGAGCCGGCATGGAACTGGCCGGATTGAGCGGCACCTGAGCGAGCCCTTTCGCGAGCAAGCTCGCTCCCACAGTTGGAATGCGTACCCCTGTGGGAGCGGGCTTGCTCGCGAAGAGGACCTTCAGGTCAGCGCAGATTTAACGGCCAATCACCCCTGCCACTTGCCACCCTCGACAATCACACTCTCAGGCTGGGTGTCATCGCTCAGTTCTTTACGCACATATTGGTCGTACAGCTTGAGCAGATACTTCTCCTCACCCAACTTGGCCAGCTCGGTATTCACCCAGTCACGCAGCTCGACGTTGCCCTTCTTCACCGCCGGGGCAATCGGTGCTTCGGCGCCGAGTTTTTCGTCCAGCACGCGGTAGCCCGGGTTCTGCTTGGCCCAGCTGAACAGCACCAGATTGTCCTGCGCGTAGGCATCGCCGCGCCCGTTGGCCAGGGCTTGCAGCGACTCGGAGTTTTTCTCGAACTTCAGCAGTTTCCAGTCCGGATGATTCTTGGTCAGCCAGATGTCTGCAGTCGTGCCGGTGGTGACGATGGTGGTGCGGGTCGCCAGGTCATCGAGTTTTTTCACCGAGCTGCCTTGCGGTACCAGTGCCTGCACCGCGACCTTGAGATTCGGGTTGGTGAATTCCACCGCTTCCTTGCGCTCCGGGGTCACGGTCATGTTGGCGAGGATCAGGTCGACCTTGTCGCTCTGCAGGAACGGAATGCGGCTCGCCGGTTCCACGGCCACGAACTCGACCTTGTTCTCGTCGCCCAGCAGATCCTTGGCGAAACGCCGACCGATATCGGTGTCGAAGCCGACGTAGCGCCCGGCTTCATCGACGAAACCGAACGGCGGCTTGTCGGTGAATACGCCGACGATCAGTTTGTCGCGGGCCTTGATCTTGTCCAGGTAACCGGCTGGCGCGGTGCTTTCGCTGGCGACTTTCAGCTTGGCCGGTTCTTCGGATTTGTTGCAGCCGGCGAGCAGCGCGAGCCCCAGCAGCGGCAGTAAAAACAGGGATGACTTGGCAATTTTCATAGCGGTTCCAGTTCCTTTGTCGGATTCGTTTCAGGCAGTGTTGCAACGAAGGAGAACTTCTCCAGAAACTGCTGCGCGCGTGCGGTTTGCGGGTTCGTAAAGAAAATCTCGGGCGGGTTCTGTTCAAGGATGCGTCCGGCATCCATGAACACGATGCGGTCGGCCACCGCGCGGGCGAAGGCCATTTCGTGGGTGACGATCAGCAGGGTCATGCCCTCGCGGGCCAGGCCCTGAATCACTTGCAGCACTTCCTTGACCATCTCTGGATCAAGCGCGGCAGTGACTTCATCAAAGAGCATGACCCGCGGGTTCATGCACAACGAGCGGACGATGGCGATGCGTTGCTGCTGGCCGCCGGAGAGCTGGCGTGGAAACGCATCGCGCTTGTCCGCCAGGCCCACCCGTTCGAGCAAGGCTTCGGCTTGCTGCTGCGCTTCACGGCGCTGGCGCTTTTGCACCTTGAGCGGGCCGAGCAGCAAATTGTCGAGCACGCTCATGTGCGGGAACAGGTGATAACTCTGGAACACCATGCCGATCTGCTGACGCACTTCGCGCCAGTCGGTGGCCTTGTCCAGCAGCTCGCGGCCGACAAACTTCAGGCTGCCGCTGTGGGCTTCTTCCAGACCATTGAGGCAACGCAGCAGCGTGCTTTTGCCACAACCGCTGGGGCCGAGGATGACGATCACTTCGCCGCTGCGCACTTGCAGGTCGATGCCCTTGAGCACCTGCTGCTCGCCGTAGAATTTGTTGAAACCCTGAAACTCGACCAATGCGCTCATGCTTGCGTCCAGCGCCGCTCCAGCACGCGCGAAGCGGCCGACAGCGGGTAGCAGATGAAAAAGAAAAACAGAAACAGCGCGCCGTAGATCAGCACCGATTCGTAAGTGCGCTCGATGATCTGCTGGCCGACCTTGATCACATCGACCACGCCAATCAGCACCGCCAGCGAGCTGGTCTTGATGATTCGCGTGTAGACGTTGATGGTCGGCGGCGTCATGCGTTTCAGCGCCTGCGGCAGCAGCACGTAGCCGTACAGTTGCGCCGCGTTCAGGCCGATCGACAGCCCTGCTTCACGCTGCCCGCGCGGCAAAGAATGCAACGCACCGCGCGCCACTTCGCCGACCTCGCTGGCGCCCCACAGCGACAGCACCAGCACCGCGCACCAGAAGCTCGGCAGACTCAGTCCGAAGAAAATCGGCAAGCCGAAAAACAGCAGGTACAGCCAGACCAGCACCGGAATCGCCCGGAACAGTTCCAGATAAACCCGCAGAATGACGTTCAGCCACGCCACATTGAGCGTGCGCAATACGCCGTAGAGCACCCCGCCAATGGTGCTGATGGCGATGCTCAGAAACGAGATCGACAGGGTTTGCCCAGCGCCTTTTGCCAATTGCGGCAACGACACCCAGAGCAGTTCAAGACCCGAACTGGCCATGCTGGAGCCTCCTTTCCAAACGACTGAGCAACAGCGACAGCGGCAAGAACAG
Source organism: Pseudomonas sp. AM14(2022) (assembly GCF_036346455.1). NCBI lineage: Bacteria > Pseudomonadati > Pseudomonadota > Gammaproteobacteria > Pseudomonadales > Pseudomonadaceae > Pseudomonas > Pseudomonas sp. AM14(2022). The sequence continues at coordinate 96,991 of NZ_JAOTNY010000005.1, read as the reverse complement.
CAGCACGCAGATCAGCGTCAGCACGGCGAGCATTTCGTAGGTTTTGTAGTAGAGCGCGATGTAGCTCTTGGTGGTGTAGAGGATTTCCGGCACGGCCACTGCCGAGACCACGGTGGTTTCCTTGAGCAGGAAAATGAAATTGGCGAACAGCGACGGCAAGCTGAGAATCCCCGCTTGCGGCAGGATTACGTAGCGCAGCAACTGGCCGTGGGACAGGCCGATGGAACGCCCCGATTCGAGCTGCGCCTGCGGCACCGCGTCGACGCCAGCGCGCAGCACTTCAGTGAGGTAGGCGCCACCGAGAAACGTCATGGTGATGATTGCCGCGGTGAATCCGGAAACCTGGATGCCGATGGCCGGCAAGGCGAAGTAGACGAAGAACAGTTGAATCAGCAGCGGCGTGTTGCGCGCCAGTTCCACATAAAGGCCCACCAGTTTTTGCAGGTACGGTGTGCGGAACACCAGGAACGTTGCATTGAGCAGCGCCACCAGCAGCGACGTGCCGATGGCGATGAACCCGACTTGCAGCGTCACGCCCACAGCCTTGAGAAAGGCCGGCAGGGTACTGAGGATAAAGGCGTAATCGAAAGTCATGAAGCATCCTGGACGTCGCTCGGTAAGCGACGGTCATGCAGTCCATGGACAGCGGGTAACTGTCCGGCAGGCGTTGACTTTATAGGTATAAAAACAAGAATTTAAATACCGTTAAAGCATATTGATATCACGCAAAAAACTATCCTGTGGGTTTGCCGGGAAGGAATAAGAAGGCTATTTTCCCTTGCGCTGTAGGAAGGATCTTTTTTGCACGAAAGCCCTCCAAGGACGAACAGCTTTTGGCCAGACTCCCCCGGCCAAACCATTACAAGGAAGACAACATGGACGTAAAAGTGCCGCAGCGACTGGATCCGCAGGACATCGTGAAATTGCTCGTGGCGTTGCGCCGGGCGTTGAAGGCTCAAGTGGCCTGCACCCGATCTGGCTTTTGATATTTTGTGGCTAGGAGCTTGCTCCCGCTCGGCTGCGCAGCAGTTGCAAACCGGGCACGCCATTGGGAGTCCTTCGGCCTCCAGCGGGAGCAAGCTCCCTCGCCACAGGAATGTCGATCCCATAAATCGAGCACGCACAAAAACGCCGATGACCATCACTGGCCATCGGCGTTTTCATACCTTGAAGGGGTGGTTCAAGCGTCGGATCAGAACGCCGGCAATACCGCGCCGTTGTACTTCTTCTCGATGAACGCTTTGACTTCCGGGCTGGTCAGGGCAGCGGCGAGTTTCTTGATGGCGTCGCTGTTCTTGTTGTCCTCACGGGCTACCAGGAAGTTCACGTAAGGCGAGTCAGCGCCTTCGATCACCAGCGCATCCTTGGTCGGGTTCAGCTTGGCTTCCAGCGCGTAGTTGGTGTTGATCATGTCCAGATCAACTTCCTTCAGGACGCGTGGCAGCAGGGCCGATTCCAGTTCCTTGAACTTGAAGTTGTGCGGGTTCTTGGCGATGTCTTTCGGGGTCGCCAGGGCGTTTTTCGGATCTTTCAGCTCGATCAGGCCAGCCTTCTGCAGCAGGATCAGTGCGCGGCCGCTGTTGCTGCCTTCGTTCGGGATGGCGATGGTCGCGCCGTCTGGCAGATCAGCCAGTTTCTTGTACTTGCTCGAGTAGCCACCGAACGGTTCAACGTGGACACCTTGCACGGTCACCAGGTACTTGGACTTGTCGTCCTTGTATTTGCCGGCGTTGAAGCTGTCCAGGTAAGGCTTGGTCTGGAAGTAGTTGGCATCCAGACGCTTCTCGCCTACCTGCACGTTTGGCTGCACATAGTCGGTGAAGACCTTGATTTCCAGATCCACGCCTTCTTTGGCCAGGGTCGGTTTGATCAGCTCGAGAATTTCCGCGTGCGGCACCGGAGTCGCCGCCACCACCAGTTTCTCGCCAGCCTGGGCCAGGGAAGCAGTCAGAGCAGCCGCCAATGCGGTAAACAACAGAACCTTTTTCATGCAGTGTCCTTATCGAGAATCACGGTCGCGAATGGCGACGGCTATTAATACGAGTGCCAGTGAAGTGCTATCCCCGGCGTGAAGCGGACAATACCGGGATTTTTTATTCCCGCACAATAACGTTTATTCACTTTGATATTCCATTTCGTTCATACAGAACCGAACGGCTACAACTGCTGGCTCAAACCAATCAGCAGATCTTTCAAAGCCTTACGTTCGTCAACGCTACCGCCAATATTGATTTGTGCTACCAGTCGTTCGATCTGAAGCTGCGGCCCAGACACTTCGGGCAGGTTCAGGTGCTCCGGCAGGATTTCATCGCCGGTGCTGACCAGCAGCGCAAAGTGAATGACGTTTTCCAGCTCACGGGTGTTGCCCGGCCAACTGTGGCGCTCCAGCAGGTGCTGCGCCGCTTCGCTGATCAACGGCACCGGCAGATCAAGGCGCTGGCTGTAGATACCGAGGAAATATTCCGCCAGCGACAGGATGTCGCCAATCCGCTCGCGCAGGGCCGGCAATTCCAGCTGACCTTCGCTAAGGTAGTGGTAAAGCCGTTCGTGGAATTTTCCGGCGTCCACCGCTTGCGCCAGATCAATGCTGGTTGCCGCCACCAGCCGCACATCCACCGGGCTTGGCTGATGTGCGCCGACGCGGGTGACTTCGTGGTTTTCCAGGGCGGCGAGCAGTTTGATCTGGATCGGCAACGGCAGATCGCCGATTTCGTCCAGATACAAGGTGCCGCCATTGGCCGAACCGAACCATCCGGCGCGACTGCTCGCCGAACCGGTGTAACTGCCGGCGGCATAACCGAACAGCTCGGCATCGGCGTAAGTAGGACTGATCGCGCCGCAATTGACCGAGACGAACAGACCGCTGCGATCACTGGCTCGGTGAATGTGACGGGCGAGCAACTCTTTACCGGTGCCGGTCTCGCCGCGAATAAGCACCGAGATGGCACGCGGCGCCAGGTGTTCCAGCTCTTCGCGCAACTTGCGGGAGCGGGGATCGACGAACACCAGCGCCTTGGCGCGAATGCTCAGGGGACTTTTTTCCGCATCGGGAAAGGTCAGCAACGGCTGACCGAACGTTTCGAAACTCATGGCAGACTCCCGCCCAGAACCGCCGGCAGACGGGGGCGTTCAGAAAAGAAAAAGGTTCAAGCGCGACGCCGGGCGTGGTGTTCCATACGGTTTTGCAGGCGATACAGATAAGCGAAACCCTGCTCCCAACGCTGATGCCCGGACTTGACGTTGATGTGCCCCGCCCCGGCAAGAATTCCCGCCTCGGCGCCCCAGTTGCGCGCCAGCTCCAGGGCACGCGGGGCGCTGACGGCGGCGTCGTTGTCGGAACTGACCACCTGACTGGGGAACGGCAGCAAGTCGGTGGGGATCGGGGCGAAATTGCGCAGTGCAGGCGCGCAGGCCGGACGCTCGACATCCGCCGGCGCCACCAGCAACGCACCGCGCACCTGACGCAGGTATTGCACAGGCGCGGTAGCCGCCCAATGTGCAACGGTGATGCAACCCAGGCTGTGAGCAATCAGGATCACCGGCGTGCTGTCGGCAGCAATCGCTTCGGCCAGCGCCGCGACCCAGTCTTCACGGCGCGGCGTCAGCCAGTCGGCCTGCTCCACGCGTGCGCTGTTGGGCAGACTGTTCTGCCAGTGGGTTTGCCAATGATCTTCTGGCGATCCTTGCCAGCCCGGCACAATCAGGTAGCGGATTGATTCGTTGCGCATGGGGAGCTCTCCTGCGTCGTGTCTGTTCCTGATCGAGTATAGGGACGGGATTTATATTCGTTAAGGAATAAGAAGCTATTTATTAAGACTCGAAAAGAATATTAAATGCAAACCTGTGGGAGCGGGCTTGCTCGCGAAAGCATCAGCTGCATCGACATAGATGTTGGCTGAGCCACCGCATTCGCGAGCAAGCCCGCTCCCACAATAGGTCGGTGGGGTGGCTGGTTTTGCGGAATAAAAAAAGGGCCGCACCCTGCCAAGGAGACGGCCCCGGAAAAACGTAAATCCTGTTACCGCGCGGTGATCACCGACAATTTGGTAATCCCCGCCCGCTCGATCGAAGCCATGGCCCGCGCCACTTCGCCGTAGTTCACCCCGTCGTCGGCCTGCAATTGCACGCGCACTTCCGGGTCCTTGGCCTTGGCCGACTTGAGGTTGAATTCCAGCAAGTCCGGCTGGATTTCATCCTTGTTGATAAACAGTTTGCCGGTGCCGTCGATGCTCACCACCAGCGGGTCTTTCTGCTCGACCGGCGCCACCGCTTCGGTCTTCGGCAGGTTGATCGGGATCGCATTGGTCAGCAGCGGCGCGGTGACGATAAACACCACCAGCAGCACCAGCATCACGTCCACCAGCGGTGTCACGTTGATCTCGCTCAGCACCTCGTCGCTGTCTTGTGTGGAGAAGGCCATGTCAGGACGCCTCCTTCACTTTTGTCGCGTTGCCCGGTGCCGCGACCTTGTGCGCCGTCGGGTGGATCAGCACGCGAAACGAGCTCTTTTGCGCCAGGCTGTAGAAGTCGTGGGCGAAGTCATCCAGGTCCGCCGCCGTCAGTTTCAGACGACGCAAAAAGTAGTTGTAAACCAGCACCGCCGGTACCGCGACGGCGATCCCCACACCGGTGGCGACCAGTGCCGCGCCAATCGGACCGGCGACGGTTTCCAGGCTCGCCGAGCCTGCCGCGCTGATGCCTTTCAACGCCTCCATGATTCCCCACACCGTGCCGAACAGGCCGATGAACGGCGAGGTGCTGCCAATACTCGCGACCACCGCCAGACCGGTTTCCAGCGAACGCCGTTCGCGGACGATCTGCTGACGCAGGGCACGCTCCAACCGATCCTGATGGTTGATCGCCTGGCTCAGGTCATTGGCCTGCGGCGCCTCACCCACCTGAATCGCCGCGTAACCGGCCTGTGCCACCCGGGCCGCAGCGCCAGGTTGGGTTTCGCTCAACTCAGCGGCGGAATCCAGACTCGACGCTGCCCAGAAGCGTTTATGAAACTTGCGATCCTGCGCCTTCAGACGACCGAACTGCACAGCCTTGAGCAGCGCCAGTCCCCAGGTGGCAACGGAAAAAACCACCAGCAGCCAGATCACCGCGCTTTCGATGGATTCCAGTGGAGAGGCCAGTAACGTCATGATGTATTCCCTCGTGTAAACATTTAGCGCGAATAGGTTTCGGTTTAATGAATCTTGAAATCGATGGGCACGCTGACCCAGCCGTCCTGGGCGACATCACCCTGCTTGGCCGGCACGAAGCTCCACTGCTTGACGGCATTGAGTGCCGCATCGTCGAGCTGTTGCCGACCACTGCTTTTCTGAATCTGGATCTCGCCCGGTTTGCCATTGGCCAACACGTGCACCCTTAACATCACCGTGCCTTCCCAACCGCGACGCTGGGCCAGCGACGGATATTCCGGCGCCGGATTCTTCAAATACGCGGCGTTGGCCGAAGCCGGCGTCACGGGCGCCGGGGCCGGTGGTGCAGGTGGCGCCGGGGCGGCAACCGGAGCTGCCGGTTGTGGCGGCGCGGGTGGTTGTTCAACAGCTTTCGGTGCTGGTTTCGGAACCGGTTTGGCCACCGGTTTCGGCTTGGGCTTGGGAATCGGTTTGGGCGGCGGCGGCTTTACGGCCAACTCGTCTTCAACCGGTGGTGGTGGCTCCACGACCGGTGCCGGTGGCGGCGGTTCGACCACCGGCGGCGCGGGTGGCGCCGGCCGCGAAAACTCGATGGTCATCGGCGGAATTTCCGGCGGCACGATTGGCAACGCCGGCGTCGGATGCTGGTTGATCCAATAGATCACCGCGCCGTGCACCAGCAGCGCCAGCACGCCGAGCAGAATGGTTTCACGGCGGCTCAGAATGCCCTTGGGCGCACGCTGCAAACGCAGTTGCCCCAGCGGCACACGATGCGGCCGGCCGAGATCGACCAATTCGCCACTCGCCGTCTGACGCCACAGCAATTCCTGTGCGCTGGCGGCGGTCTGGACATTGCCCATTGATTCACTCCCTGCGGTCTCTTTGCGAAGTACCCGACCGGTCGCCGCAAACATCCCCCGGGCGACCGGTCGTTGGGTGAATCATTGGAGCAATCGCTTATCTCCGAAAGTAACTTTTATCGATGTGTTTAGATTTTTTACGAATATCAGTTTTCGCAGATTGTCGCGAAGCCACGGCCTGCAAGGCCTGGCGCCGAGGGCTGAATTTACAATGCTTTTCAAGCATGAAAAATATTCGGCGAAGGCATGCGAAACCCGCTCATTTCGCGCTTCTTCAGCGGTTTTGCCGGATAAATTCCAGGCCATTCAACCCGGTGTTGCCCATCATGTCCGCCGCGCTGCCCATTGCCCGCAAGCGTGTGTAGGCCTGATCGGGCGAGAACATCACCCAGGCTTGCGCGGTGCCATCGGCCGTCAGCGTATTGAAAGAGATAGCGACCGGGCCTGTTGAAAAGCCATGCCTGAAATGAAAATTGCCAAATGCGATCGGGTAATCGGTGCCGGACACGGACAACGTGCCGGTGAAACTGCCGGTGCGGTCATCGCCCTCGGTCAGGGTCAAGGTTGTATCTGAAGGTTCATGACGATAAACGCCATTGATCGTGGACATGTGCAGCATCCTTGCTTGTGTTTGAGAAGAAATCTGGCGCTGGCTGCGCCTCATGCGTGGCGAACGAAGTCGCCCGGCAGGCTGCTGACCACGCCGTCATAAGTAACGCGCACGCAGTGCCCCTGCAGTTCATGAGTGCCGCGACTTGGCGAGAACAGGGTCAGGGCGAAATAACCGTGATCCTGGTTATTGGCAATCAGCGTGACCACAGTTGGCGGCTGGTAGCCTTTGAGACTGGCATAACGGCCACTGACAATGCCGTAGTTGATGCCTTGGTGATGCAACGTGCCGCCGAAGACCCCGGTGCGGTCATCGGAATCGACAATGGTCAGAGAGGGCCCATCGAGGGTGTTGGAATAAAGCGCGTTTTGCATGTAAGCGTCCTGCTCGAATGATTGAGTTCACCTCGAGCTTAGAATCAGACGCCAGCAAACGCTGTCATCCATAGGAAGCGCAACCAACATGAAAATGACTTATTTCATGTAAGAAAAAAGCCGCCAGGCTCAATAGCATGACGGCTTTTTTGTGACACAAAATTACTGTTTAACAAACTCTCCAGCCAGACTAACAACATCACCATCAAAGTTGGTGCGCGAACCCGCCGCACGAACTTTCGAATAGGTGTGATCCGGCGAGAACAGCGCCCAGGATTGATAACCCGTGCCGTCATTCAGAGCCGCGAAGGTGATGATCGTAGGCTGCCCGGTGCTGTTCTGGAAATGGTAATGCCCGTAAGCGATGTCGTAGTTCACGCCGTTCTGGTTCAACTTGCCGCTGAAGGTGCCGTTGGAGTCGTTGCCATCGGTAATCGTCAGTTTGGCGCCAGCGTTAGCGTTTACATAAGTTCCATTAATGCTCGACATAACGTGATTTCCTTTATCGTTGGATAAGTGTCTTCCGATGAGAGCAAGTTCCCTCCTGGAAACTCACGACACTCAGGATGGTTGGCCATTCACTTATTGTCCACGCGACTTTTCAACGAAATTGCAATAAGCACTATTCATCTCGCACATAACTTATCGCGATTCACTCGAGCATTAATTCCATTTCAACTAACGACTGGCACTGGTCTGCTGCACTGCCGATATCGGGGCAATCACGGCGGTCTCGGAGCGCGGCGTACCCTTCGGCACCCAGTCGTAACTCACGGGCAACGCCCGATAGACCCAGTTGCTGATCGCGTCGCTGCCCGGTGCTTTACCCAGATAAGGACTGACGTATTCCCAGACGTTTTCGCCGCCGGCCGTGACCTGGAAAAAGCGCCCGTTCATGCCTTCGTCGATCAGCGTATTGCCGTTGGGCAAACGTCGCGCGCTGCTGATGAACGAGCTATAGAACGCCCACCCCGGCTGCTTCGAATTCGCCGCGCTGTACTGCCAGACGATTTCATTTTTCTGCGGGTCGATTTCCAGCACTCGCGAGCCGGAAATAAGCCCGAGGGTGACGTTCGGATACCCCGCCGAACCCTGGTTGTCGAACACCAGCAGGTTGCCCGCACCGGGCAGCCCGGCAGGGATGATGTGCGCGTCGTGCTGGCCGACAAATTGATCCACCGGACGCGGCAGTTTCTGTGCGGTTTTCGGGTTGATCAGCGGCAGGTTCGGGCCGAGGCGCCAGACCACTTTGCCGCTGTGTTTGTCGATGATCGCGATGAAGTTGGCGTTGCGTGAATCGAGCAACAGGTTATCTGGATTGAAGCGCTTGTCCCCGGCATCGAACCACTTGTTCGGCCCGACCACGCTGAGGTTGTTGATGTGCAGGTAATCCGGGTTGTCGCTGGCGCGCACCAGCTTCAGTTGCTCCTGGGTGAAGCCGAATTCGTTGAGGTGTTCCGAGGCCAGCCACTGCCATTTCACCTGCCCGTCGGGGCTGACTTCGTAGATCGCATCGTCGATCACCTCGGGCACTTTGAAGCCTTTGACCTTGTGCACCTTGTTCGCCAGCACCACGGTGTTGCCGTTGCTCAGGCGCCGCTGATCATGGTGTTGCTGCGCTGCGCCGCCGGGCGCCTTGTCGCCCCACTGCCAGACCACTTTGCCGTTCCAGTCCAGCTCGCCGACGCTCTGATTGCCCAGGCCGTTACCGGCGGAGCCGAGCTTGCCCGGATCCTTGTCGCTCAGTTGCAACAGCACATGCCCGCGCTCGCCGCCGACCAGTTGCGGGTCGATGATCGCCGACGGAAACCCCGCCTGCGGCCAGGTTTTCACCTCGTTGCCGTTCATGTCGATCAGGTGCGTCTGCTTGTCGGCACCACTGAAGATCACGTACTGATTGAACGCCTTGTCCGGGTCGTAACGGGTGACGCCGGTCGGGTACACGCTGGGTGCGGCGAACACCGTGGTACTCAACGCTGCGCCGGATAACAACAGCGCTAAAGCGGTTTTGCCTGGCAACATGATGCAGCTCCTTGAATGACAGATCAGAAGTCGTAGCGACCGGTAACGCCAAGGGTGCGCGGCGTACCGAGCAGGCCTTCATAACCGCCGTTGCCGCCGGTCCACAGGGTCGTGTAGTAGGTCTTGTCGAAGGCGTTTTTCAGCCACAGCGAAACGTCCCACTGGCCCTGATTGAAATCGCCGCGCAGACCGGTGGACAGGTTGACCACCGCGTAGCTCGGGATCTGCCCGTAATCGGAATCCTCGACCGTGCCCACCGCTTTGGAGCGGAACGCGTAACTGCCGGTGACGTAGGGTTGCAGACCGTTGGCCAGATTCCATTCGTATTTGCCGTTGGCGTTGCCGATCCATTTCGACGCGCCGACCACCTGGTGGCCGCTGAGGTCGCAAGAGGCCGGTGCGCCCGGTGCCTGGCTGACTTCCGGCGGGCACGGTGCATCTTTGTACGAGAGGTAGCTGACGTCGTTGTACGAGCCGTTGAAGTTCAGGGTCAGGCCGCGCAACGGGATCACCGTGCTTTCAAATTCGACGCCGCGCGAGCGCACCGAGCCGGCGTTGGTCAGGTATTGCACGCGGTTGACGTCGTCGTAGGCGTTGGTCTGATAGGCGTTGACCTGAGTCCAGAAAACGTTGGCGTTGAGCTGCAGACGCCGGTCCCACAAGGTGCTTTTGAAACCGAGTTCGGCGTTGTTGGCGCGCTCGGTGCCAATCAGCAGCGAGTCGGCGCCGGCGGTTGGCGCCGAACCCACCGCAAGGTTCACCCCACCGGATTTTTCGCCGTGGGACAGCGTGGCATAGCCGAGCAGATCATCGGTGAAGCGATAGCTGAGGTTGAGCAACCCAGAGGGGCTGGAACTGTACTGATTGAGATCGCCGGAATCGTAGGTGCCAGTGCGTCCGCGGCGTGCCGTGGCCGCTGCGCCGGTGACAGTGGCGCCACCGACCGGCGCATCGCGAGTGACCCAGGCGTTCTTCTCTTCATAGGTGCCGCGCACCCCGGCGGTGAAGTCCAGGCGCTCAGTGAGGTGCCAGGTGCCTTGGGCGAACAGCGCGAAACTGTCGGTCTTGATGTGGCCGTTGCCGACGCTGCCGACGTTGGCCAGCGCACCGCGTGGCGTGCCGTTCCAGATGTCGGCTTGCGGGCCGTAATAGGCGAAGGATTTGTTGTCCAGATCCGAGCCGAAGTAGTACGCGCCCACCACGTAATCGAAGAACTCGCCCTTGGGCGAGGCCAGGCGGAATTCCTGCGAGTACTGTTTGTCTTCGACCGAAACCCCGGCATTGTAGGTCGCCGCAACGTTGAGACCGTCGTCGTTGGCCGGAGTGAAATTCCAGAAGCGATAGGAGCTGATCGAGGTCAGGGTGAAATCGCTCGGCAGCGTCCAGTTGGCCTCCACCGATGTGCCGCCCTGATGCACGGTGACGTGCTGGTCGTTGTCCAGATTGACCTTGCGGTGCGAGCCGTTGACCAGCGTCGCGCCGGCGGCATTGGCCCGCGATTGGTAGAGGTTGACGCCGTTGATGGTCGGTCCGGTGTTGTACAGCACGCGCGTGCCGGCGCTGGAGTCCTCTTCGTTGTAATCGCCGATCCAGCGCAGATTGAAATCTTCGTTGGGCTTGAACAGCAATTGCGCACGGAAGCCATCGCGCGAGCCTCCGTTCAGCTCATGGCCGTTGTATTCGTTCTTGATATCGCCGTCGCTGCGGGTGCGATAGGCCGAAAAGCGCCCGGCCAGTTCATCGTTGATCGGCCCGGAAATGGTGCCCTTGGTCTGGAAGTAGCCGTCCTCGCCGAACGAGGTTTCGATGCTGCGCTCAGGGGTGAACGTCGGTGCGCGTGTGCTGATGTTGATCACCCCTGCGGTGGTGTTCTTGCCGAACAGCGTGCCCTGCGGCCCGCGCAGGACTTCGAGCTGTTCGATGTCCATCAGGTCGAACACCGCCATCCCCGGACGACCCAGATACACGTTATCGATGTACAGACCGACGCTGCCTTCCAGGCCGTCGCTCGCCGGGTTGTTGCCCAGACCACGAATCGACACGCTGGACTGGCGCGCGTGCATGTAGGCGACGTTGACGCTCGGCACCAGTTGCTGCAAATCCTGAATCCGGTAGACCCGCTGCGTCTCCAGATTCTGCCCGCTGACCACGCTCATCGGCGTCGGCACGTCTTGCGAACTTTCTTCGCGCCGGCGCGTGGTGACGGTCACGGTTTCCAGCTGCGAGCTGTTGGCCGCCGGTTTGCCGGCCGGCGCCGGTGGCGGTGCTTCGGCCTCGGCGGCGTAGCTGTGAGTCCAGCTGGCGCTCCCCGCCAGCAACAGGGCCAGAGGCAGGCGTTTGAGCCGTCGTGGCGTTAAGGGTGACGCAAGGTTCAACGGACTCATGGCGCGGCTCCTGGTCAAAAAACACACAGACATCTTCAGTACTGCATATTCTTTTCAGTTATTTATTTATGGATTTACAAATATTTACTGCATAAGAGATTGCCTTTATAAGGAGTCGACCTAATGCATATCCAATGCATTTCCCGGATATTTTTTATGTGAAAAATGCATATCGACTTGCGCCAACTTCGACACTTCATCGCCCTCGCCGAACAACGCAGCTTCGTCGCCGGCGCGCAGGCGGTGAACCTGTCGCAGTCGGCGTTCAGCCGCAGCATTCAGGCGCTGGAACACAGCGTCGGCTGTCAGTTGGTCGATCGCGGGCGCAAGGATCTGCCGCCGACCAAGCAGGGTCAGGTGCTGCTCGAACATGCACGGCGACTGGTCAGCGGCGCGCAGCAGATGGCCAACGAGATCAGTCAGTTCAATGGTCTGGAGGCGGGCGAGTTGCGCTTCGGTTGCGGCCCGGCGCCGGCGGCCGGATTGATCCCGCGCGCGATCGGCGCGTTCATCGGGCGCTACCCGAAAGCGCGGGTGCAATTTCAGGTCGATGACTGGCAGAGCCTGAGCAAACGCCTGCTCAGTGAGGAGTTCGAGTTCTTCGTCGCCGACACTCGACACTTCGAGGCCGATCCGGATTACCTGACGTACCGCTTGCGGCCGCGCAAATGGCATTTCTGTTGCCGTGCCGGGCATCCGTTAGCGGCATTTGAACGGGTTTCGGCCGAGCAATTGATGAGCTATCCACTGGCAGTGAGCATTCGTCCGCCGAACTTGCGCAAGGTCATCGTCGACCTCAGCGGCCGCCCGGATTTCACGCCGAATGTGGAATGCGAAAACAGCTCGAGCCTGCTCAGCGTGGTGCTGCGTTCGGATGCGATCGGCATTGTCGGGGCGTATTCAGATGCGCTGCATCAGGCCAAGGGTGAGCTGGTGTGTGTGCGGATCGAGGGTCTGGCGGATGATCTGGAAGAGCTGTACACCCGCTACGGGATTGTCAGTCGCGCGGGGTATCGCTTGTCGCCGTTGGCCGAGGCGATGATTGAGCAGATCAAGGCGATTGATGCGGTGGATGAGGAGGTGTGTTCGCTGGAGAATTTTGCCGTCTGACAGCACGCCTTCGCGAGCAGGCTCGCTCCCACAGAGTTAGCGTCGATCACAAATTCTGCGCTCACCACAATCCACTGTGGGAGCGAGCCTGCTCGCGAAGAGGCCGTTACAGGCGCCAATGCAATCCCCGCATAAAACCCATTCCCCAAATGCACTTGCCGAACACCCCCGCCGAAAGCGAAAACCCTCGCCTGTCTTTCTGACCGGTGAACCCCATGTCCAACCCGCAAAACCCTGTGCGTAACGTGCTGTACATCATGTGCGATCAGCTGCGCCGCGATTACCTGTCCTGTTACGGTCATCCGCATCTGCACACGCCAAACATCGATCGCCTGGCCGCCGCTGGCGTGCGCTTCAGCCGTGCCTACACCCAGGGCACGATCTGCGGCCCGTCGCGGATGTCGGCCTACACCGGGCGCTATGTCAGCAGCCATCAGGTCGCGTGGAACGCCGTGCCGTTGCCGCTGGAAGAACTGACGATCGGCGATTACCTGCGCCCTCACGGCATTCGCACCGCGCTGGTCGGCAAGACCCACGCCACGGCCAATGTCGACGCCTTGCAGCGTCTGGCGATCAACCCGGACAGCGCGCAGGCCGAGGTGCTCAACGAGGTCGGTTTCGAGCCGTACTTTCGCCACGACGGGATCTTCCCCGACGACCCACTGTTCGACGACAAGCGCGAATCCGCGCCCTACACCCATTACCTGCGCGAGCAGGGCTTCGACGGGCGCAACCCCTGGCACGACTGGGCCAACGCCGCCGAAGGCGAGAACGGCGAAATCCTCAGCGGCTGGCAGATGCGTCATGCGCATTTGCCAGCGCGAATTCCCGAGCAGTTCTCAGAGACTGTCTACACTACAAATCGAGCCATCGACTTCATCACCGAGCAAGGTGAGAAATCCTGGTGTTTACACCTCTCCTACATCAAACCGCACTGGCCCTACATCGTACCGGCGCCATACCACGCCTTGTACAGTACGAAATCGATTCTCGAACCGGTCCGCGCGACGCCCTCCGAAGCGAGCAAACACCCCGTATACGCGGCGTTTCGCCAGCATGAGGAAAGCCTCAACTTCTCCCGTGATTCAGTACGATTGAATGTAATCCCCACCTACATGGGCCTGATCAAGCAAGTGGATGATCAGCTCGGGCGGCTGTTCGATTTTCTGCAGAGCAACGGTCGTTGGGATGACACCTTGATCGTGTTCACCAGCGATCACGGCGACTTTCTCGGCGACCACTGGCTGGGCGAGAAGGAGTTTTTGCTGGAACAGGCAGTGGGCGTGCCCCTGATCGTGCGCGACCCGCGCGCCGCGGCGGACATCACTCGGGGCACGGTGGATGAGCGGCTGGCGGAAACCATTGATGCCTTGCCAACGTTTCTCCAGGCGCTGGGCCTTGCGGGCGCCGAGCATCGGCTGGAAGGACACTCGCTGATCCCGCTGTTGCACGGGGAAAATCCCGACTGGCGCCGCTACGCCATCAGCGAATACGACTACGCCTTTCAGGCCCCGGCACGCGAGCGACTTGGCCAGCCGATCGACCGTTGCCGCATGACCATGGTGCGCAGCGAGCGCTGGAAATACCTGGCGTACGACGGCTTCCGGCCGCAGTTGTTTGATCTGCTGAATGATCCGCAGGAGCTGCGCGATCTGGGTGAGGATCCGGCCTACGCGGCGGTGCGCGAAGAGCATGCGGGGTATCTGTTCGAGTGGGTGCGCGGGTTGAAGCGGCGGACCACGATCAGTCATCAGGAGATTGATTTGCGTGGACAGCGGTTTCGCTATGGCGAGCCGGAGACCGAGAAGGTCGTGCAAATCGGTGTGTGGTAGTTAAAAGCATCGCTGGCAAGCCAGCTCCCACAGGTTTTGCGTTGTTCACATCCTTTGTGTCCAACACAAATCTCTGTGGGAGCTGGCTTGCGAGCGATGGGGCCTTATCAAACGCCGACGATATCCGCACCTTTAATGGTTTGACTACGCTGCCCCGAAGCCCCGACCGGCACCTCACCCTTGAGCGTCACCCGGCGCACGATGCGATCCTGAGTGCCGTAATCATCAATCGCATAATGCTGGGTCGAACGGTTATCCCAGATCGCCACATCACCCGCCTTCCAGCGCCAGCGCACGGTGTTTTCCTGACGAATCACATGGCTCTGCAACAGGCCGAACAGGTGTGCCGAATCGGCTTGCGAATACCCCTTGATGCGTTTGACGAAGTGCCCCAGCAACAAACTTTTCTCGCCGCTGATCGGATGCACACGCACCACCGGATGCTCGGTCTCGTAGACAGTCGAGGTGAAGACCTTGCGATAGCGCTCCAACTTCTCCGCCGACACGTCCGGCTTGGCCCCGGCGTAGTCGTATTCATTGCTGTGCACGGCGACCAGTTTGTCCGCCAGCTCACGCAGCTCGCTCGGAAGTTCGTTGTAGGCGGTCGCGGTGTTGGCCCACAGCGTGTCGCCACCGAAGGCCGGCGCCACCACCGAGCGCAGGATCGAGGCTTTCGGGTAGGCGTCGACGAAGGTCACGTCAGTGTGCCAGGAGTTGGCGCGCTGGCCTTCGGCCCCGTCCAGCTCCAGCAGATAACGCGTGCCTTCACGCACCGGTACGGTCGGATGCGCCACCGGCTCGCCGAGCAGATGGGCGAAGGCTTCCTGGCGCTGATCGTCGAGCTGGGTCTGCTCGCGGAAGAACACCACCTTGTACTGGATCAGCGCTTGCTGAATGGCTTCGACCGTGGCGGCGTCCAGTTCACCGGACAGGTGCACGCCACGAATCTCGGCGCCGATACGGCCGGCCACCGGATGGATTTCCAGCGCGTGGACAGCAGGTTTTACAGCGAGTGCGGCATTGCTCATGGGTAGACCCTCATCGACTGCTTGCGGTTAGGCGGCAGCGAAACATCGCTCTATCTATATTCCATTTACATCTAATAGATATTCACATGCTTCGTTGACGGAATAAGAGCTTGCATTTAAAACCTCAAGCAACCCTCGTCGCAAATGCCTTCGAGCTATTTTTAGGATGCCGGAAAAGCATATGGATCTTCGCCAGTTGCGCTACTTCATCGCCCTCAACGAACACCGCAGTTTTGTCCGTGCGGCGGACGCGATGGGCATCACTCAACCGGCATTCAGCCGCAGCATTCAAGGGCTGGAGCAGGAGTTCGGCTGCGTGCTGGTGGATCGCGGCAACAAGGATCTGCGCCCGACGCCCGAAGGCCAGGTGGTGCTGCAACACGCCCTGACCCTGGTGCAAGGCGCGGCGCTGCTCAGCGCGGAAGTGACGCAGATGACCAAGCTCGATGCCGGTGAACTGCACTTCGGCTGCGGCCCGGCCCCGGCGGTGAAACTGGTGCCGGATGCGGTGGCGCAATTCATCAACGCGCACCCGAAAGTGCGCACCTGTTTTCAGGTGGATAACTGGGAAAAACTCAGCCGTGCGCTGAGCCGTGAAGAGATCGAATTCTTCATCGCCGACATCCGCCACTTCGAAGCCGACCCGAACTTCCAGACCCAGGCCCTGACGCCCAAGCGCGGGGTGTTTTTCTGCCGTCCCGGGCACCCGCTGCTGGCCAAGGAGAGCCTGTCGACCAACGACATGTTCGACTACCCGCTGGCGACCACATTGATCCCGCCGGGGATTCGCAAACTGCTGGCGAACCTCAGCGGCCGGATCGACTTTTCGCCGACCATCGAGACCGAGCATTTCCCGGCGCTGGTGAAAGTGGTGCTGCAATCGAATGCCATCGGCATCGGTACGGAAGAGGCGTTTTACGAGGACATTGCTCAGGGTTCGCTGGCGCTGCTGCACTGGCGCAACCTGCCGCAGAATCTGGAGAGCATGAACGCGCGCTGCGGGATTGTCAGTCGTACCGGGTTTCGCTTGTCGCCGGCAGCCAGAGCGATGATCGAGACATTGGTGGCGGTGGATAAGCAGGAAGTCTGCGTCGCGGTTTGAGGACGCCTTCGCGAGCAAGCCCGCTCCCACGGTGAATTGTGGTGAACACAGATTTTGTATTCACGCCGATCCACTGTGGGAGCGGGCTTGCTCGCGAAGAGGCCCGTCCAGACACTGGAGATTCAGAGCTTGGCCGCCGCCAGTTCAGGCGCCACCCAATCACTGACCTTGAACGGCTTGCGAATCAGCTTCTGCTGCGCCGCCAGGTCTACCGAGTCCTGCAACTTGCCGAGGAACACCGGGTCCAGCGTCGACGGGAACACTTCGCTGAGTTTCTGATCCTGAAGGTCCTGGGTCAGGATCACCGGTGGATAACTCGCCAGCCCCGACACCAATTGCACGTAGGCAGCCTTGTTGCTGTCCTGAGTCAGCCACTCAACCGCCTGCTGCTGCGCCTTGAGCAGTTTTGCCACGACCTCCGGGTGCCCGTCGACGAACTTGCCGGTGCCAACCAGCACCGATTGCACACTACCGGCACCACCCAGATCCTTGGTGTTCAGCGGCAATTCCGCCAGCCCCTTGGCTTGCAGTGCCGTCAGCCCTGAGCTGCCCCACGACGCGTCGATCTGTTTCGCCGCCAGTGCCGCGACCGCGCCGCTGAAGTCGAGATTGATCACTTTCAGGTCCTTCTCGCTCAAGCCCTGACTGGCCAGCGCCGCATCAAACGACAGCTGCGTGGCGGTGCCACGGAAGATCGCCACGCGCTTGCCTTTCAGATCCTGCAGGGTCTTGATCCCCGACCCCGGCACCACGCCCAGATATTGTTTCACCCCACGCGCACTGGCGCTGAGCAAACGCGTGTCGAGGCCATTGGACTTGCCGATGATCGCCGCCAGGTCGCCCAGATATGCCAGATCGACCTGACCATTGGCAAACGCTTCGTTGATCACCGGCCCGGCGCCCTTGAAGAAGCTCCACTGAATCTTGATGCCCTGATCGGCGAAGGCTTTTTCGAAGATCTGCTGGTCACGCAGCACGTCCACCACACCGCCGCCGCTGTGCTGGGTGCCGGCGCTCAGGTCAGGCACGGCGATCCTGATTTCCTTGAGTTCGTCAGCCTGCGCGTTAAACGCCAGCAGGCCCGCCAGTGCCGGAATGGCAAACAGACTGAAGACTCGTTTGAAGGGAAGGTTCATGGGTACGGCTCCTAGATCACGACAGGCGTTGAGGAGCCGAAAGTAGGCCGAAGCATGACCTTCGCTTAAATACTATAAATGCACATTTTTATAGCCTTTAGCGCTAAGCGTGAAATCACGCGGGCTGCAGCGGCGTATGCATTAACAGCATCGAAAATATTCTTCGAATGCATTGGATGCGCGTCGCGCTGCAAGCCTTAAATGGTCTGGCTTATCTCTCAATAGAATTGATTTGAATTTTTATAGATCGATTTTGCATACACCGCTAGCCAATTGTGGGAGCGGGCTTGCTCGCGAAGAGGCCGTGTCATTCACCATCATCGGTGCCTGACACTCCGTCTTCGTGAGCAAGCCCACTCCCACACAGGCACAGCGGTTCGCCATGCAACCCGACAACGGAGGTCACCCATGGCCCGTGATTCCCTGCTCAGCCTGCCGCTGCCCGCGCCGCCCCTGAAAAGCCGGCGCGCGTGGCCGAGCCTCAACCAACGTCTGTTGCCATGGCTGTTGCCGATCAGCCTGTTCGCTCTGTGGTGGCTGGCCGCACGCAATCAATGGATGAGCGAGCAGATCCTGCCGGCGCCATCGCTGGTGTGGAACAGCGCCATCGAGCTGTCCCAAGGCGAGTTGTGGAGTCATTTGTGGATCAGCCTGCAACGTCTGCTCTGGGGCTTGCTGGCAGGGATCTCAGCTGGTGCGCTGCTGGGTGCCGCGCTGGGCTTCAGCCGGCGTCTCGAACGCCTGGTCTTCCCGACGTTCGCCGGTCTGGCACAGGTACCGACGCTGGCGTGGATTCCGCTGTTCATGGTGTTTTTCGGCATCGGCGAAGTGCTGAAACTGGTGGTGCTGATCAAGGCCATCGTGGTGCCGGTGACCCTGCACACCCTGGTCGGCGTTCGTGATGCGCAACCGAAACTGCGCGAAGCCGCCGCCGTATTGCGCCTGCCGTCGTATTTGCTGATCCGGCGCCTGGTGCTGCCCGCTGCACTGCCGGCGTTCATGGCCGGCGTGCGCCTGGCCCTGGCCGCTGGCTGGACTTCATTGCTGGCGGTGGAGCTGTTGGCGTCCAGCGAAGGCATCGGCTACCTGATGGTCTGGGCACGGCAACTGTTCATGCTCGACATCGTGTTCGTGTGCATCGTGGTCATCGGTGTACTCGGTGTGGCGATGGATCGCGGCATCGGTTTTCTCGACCGCAAACTGGTGCACTGGCCGCACCCGGCGACTGCGGAAATCCGCCGAGGCCCACGTTATCAAGGCTGGCAACGGCTGCAACCGTGGCTGTTGCCGCTGAGCCTGATCGGCTTGTGGCAAGTGGCGAGCGATCAGCAGTGGGTCGATGTGAATATTCTGGTCAGCCCGCTGGCGGTACTGGAAACGACCAGGAACGGTCTGCTCGACGGCACGCTGATCAGCGGCATGGCCTTGAGCCTCGGTCGTACCCTTGGCGGGTTGCTGCTGGGCGGCGGACTCGGTTTCGCCCTCGGCCTGTTGCTGGGTCTGTCGCGCACCAGCGAACGGCTGCTCGGCCCGACTCTCGCCGCCATTCGCCAGATCGCGATTTTCGCCTGGGTGCCGCTGCTCACCGCGTGGTTCGGATTGGGTGAATTGGCGAAGTGGGTGTTCGTCGCCCTCGCCGCGTTTTTCCCGCTGTTCATCGCCACCCAGCGCAGCGTCGCCAACCTCTCGCCACAACTCAACGAAGCCGCGCAGGTGCTGCGCCTGAGCCTCGGCCAGCGCCTGCGTCGTCTGGTGCTGCCGGGTGCGGCGCCGGGGATTTTCGCCGGGCTGCGCCTGAGTCTGATCTACGCCTGGCTCGGCACCATCGGCGCCGAATATTTCATGCCGTCCAACGGCGGCATCGGCAGCCAGATGATCGGCGCCCAACAACTGCTGCGCATGGACCTGATCATGGCCGGGATGCTGCTGGTCGGCCTCACCGGCGCCCTGCTCAACCTCATCGGCCAACGCCTGGAAATTCGCGCTACTCGCTGGAGACACGCATGAACGCACCGATTGTCAGCTTCACCCATGTAGGCAAATCCTTCGACGTTGACGGTTTCGAACTGGAGGCGATTCGCGAATTCAACCTCGACATCGCCGAGGGCGAATTTGTCGCCATCGTCGGGTCCAGCGGTTGCGGCAAATCCACCTTGCTGCGTTTGCTGGTGGGTCTGGATACGCAGTTTCGCGGGCAGATCAGCGTCGATGGCAAAGCCGTCAACGGCATCGGCGGCGAGCGCGGCATCGTGTTTCAGGAGCATCGGCTGTTCCCGTGGCTGACCGTGGCCGACAACATCGGTCTGGGCCTGGTCAACGAGCCGCTGAGCACCGCCGAAAAGCAGCAGCGCATCAACGATTTCATCGATCTGGTCGGCCTGCGCGATTTCACCCGCGCCTATCCGCACCAGCTCTCCGGCGGCATGGCCCAGCGCGTGGCGATTGCTCGCGGACTGGTCGCCAGCCCACGGATTCTGCTGCTCGACGAACCCTTCGGCGCACTCGATGCGCTGACCCGCCAGCAGATGCAGGACGAGCTACTGGCGATCCGCGACCGGGCGAAAATCACCACGATCCTCGTCACCCACGACGTCGAAGAAGCGATCTTTCTCGCCGATCGCGTGGTGGTGATGGAGCCGCGTCCGGGACGGATCAAGCAAGTGGTCGACATCGCCTTGCCGCACCCGCGTCAGCGCAGCAGTTTCGACTTCCATCAGCTGCGCGAAGAGCTGCTGCACGAACTGACCAGTGACGACCATTACCAACCGAGCCTGCCGGTCCAGATCCGCGATCTGCCGCTGTCGTTCATTGCCTGCTGAGAGGAGCTTTTCGATGCCGCAACGCCCCAACTTTCTGGTGATTCTGGCCGACGATCTCGGCTTCTCCGACATCGGCGCCTTCGGTGGCGAAATCGCCACGCCGAACCTCGATGCCCTGGCCAATAACGGCCTGCGCCTGACCGATTTCCACACCGCACCGACCTGCTCGCCAACCCGTTCGATGCTGCTGACCGGCACCGACCACCACATCGCCGGCATCGGCACCATGGCCGAAGCGCTGACCCCGGAGCTGATCGGCAAACCGGGTTACGAAGGCTACCTCAACGACCGCGTCGTCGCCCTGCCGGAGCTGCTGCGCGAGGCCGGTTATCAGACGTTGATGAGCGGCAAATGGCACCTCGGCCTGACTGCTGAACTGGCACCGCAGGCTCGTGGTTTCGAGCGTTCGTTCTCGCTGCTGCCGGGTGCGGCCAACCATTATGGTTTCGAGCCGACCTACGATGAACACACCCCTGGCCTGCTGAAATCGACCCCGGCGCTGTACATCGAAGACGACACCTTTATCGATGAACTGCCCAAGGATTTCTACTCGTCCGATGCCTTCGGCGACAAGCTGCTGCAGTACCTCAAGGAACGCGATCAGAGCCGGCCATTCTTCGCTTATCTGCCCTTCTCCGCACCGCACTGGCCGTTGCAGGCACCGGCTGACATCGTCGAAAAATACCGTGGTCGCTACGACGCCGGTCCCGAAGTCTTGCGTCTGGAACGCCTGGAAAAACTCAAGGCGCTGGGCCTGATCGAGCCGGATGTCGAGCCGCATCCGCTGATTCAACTGAACACGCAATGGGCTGCGCTGAGCGCTGAGCAACGGCAGATTTCCGCGCGGGCCATGGAGGTCTACGCGGCGATGGTCGAGCGCATGGACTGGAACATCGGCCGGGTGGTCGATTACCTGCGCCAGCAGGGCCAACTCGATAACACCTTCATCCTGTTCATGTCCGATAATGGTGCCGAGGGCGCGCTGCTGGAAGCGTTCCCCAAGTTCGGCCCGGAACTGCTGACCTACCTCAATCAGCATTACGACAACAGCCTCGACAACATCGGTCGTGCCAATTCCTATGTCTGGTACGGGCCGAGCTGGGCGCAGGTGGCGACCGCGCCGTCACGGCTGTTCAAGGCGTTCACCACTGAAGGCGGGATTCGCGTACCGGCGCTGCTGCACTATCCGCAACTGCCGATCAAAGGGCAGATCAGCCACGGCTTTGGCACGGTGATGGACATCACTCCGACGATTCTCGATCTGGCCGGCGTGCGTCATCCGGGCAAGCAATGGCACGGCAAACCGGTGGCGCCGCTGCGCGGTAAATCATGGCTGGGCTTTTTGTCCGGCGAGACGGCGCAGGTGCATGACGAGCACACCGTCACCGGTTGGGAGCTGTTTGGGCGGCGGGCGATTCGTCAGGGCTCGTGGAAAGCGGTGTGGATCCCCGGGCCGGTGGGGCCGGCGACCTGGCAGCTTTATGACTTGAGCAGGGATCCGGGGGAGATTCATGATCTGGCGGCGCATCAGCCGGACAAGCTCAGCACCCTGATCGGGCATTGGCAGAAATATGTGGAGGAGACCGGGGTAATTTTGAGTGCTTCGCCGTTTCAGCCGGATTGAGGTTGCCTGATAGATCGCTTTCGCGAGCAGGCTCGCTCCCACAAACTGGATTTGCGAATACGATCCAGTGTGGGAGCGAGCCTGCTCGCGAATAGGCCTTCACACTCACCCATCAAGCCCGGGCAGTGCGCACCTCTTCCGGCACCAATTCATCCCTGCGAACAAACCGGTTCGCCCGCCCAAACGTGCCGAAATCATTGAACCGCACGCCCATCTCGCGCATCACCTTGTGCGCCACCGGCACGGTCAGCTGCCGGATGTAAAACGGTTCCTTCACCACAAAATGGTGAATCCCGTGGCTGCTGCCGAAGTTGAAGCAGAATGCCTGCAACGGCCACAGCCACCATGGGTTCAACACCTGGCATTGCTGCAGCACGTTGCCCGCCTCGATGTCACCGTAGTAATGCATGTTCGAGCTGATGAAGTGCAGGCAAAAGGTGCGCAGCACGTTCGGGCCGATGATCACCACCGCCGCGATATCGATCACCTGCATCACCGACAGCGTGGTCGCCGACCATTCAATCGGCGAACCCATGAGGTAGGCAATGCCATTCGCCGCATGGAAGCCGAGAAACACATACCACGCGCCCCAATGCACCAGCGCCAGCGGCGCGTAAACCTTCAGGGTACGTTTGATGATGTTGATTTTGTGTGCCCAGGTCTTGGCCCTAAGCATGCGGATGAACGCCGACATCACGTTGTCACCGACCATCAGTAACCGCGCAAAACCCCAAGGCTCGCCGTTGGTGATCGCGCGTTCTTCCATGTCGGTTTCGGTGCCGGAAACCTTATGGTGGTTGAGGTGCAGATGACGACGGATCCACGGATTGATCGTGCTCGGCCGCGCCAGCCACACCAGGCCCATCATCAGGTTGTGCGGCACGCGCTGCTTGCGGAAATACATGCTGTGGATCAGGTCGTGTTCCAGCTCATGGGTCAGGGAGGCGAAAAACGCGTTGAGCAACAGGCATACCCACCACGCCATGTGGCCAGTGATGTACAGCGTCGCCGAACCGATCATCCCGGCCAGGGCGAAGGCCAGAATGCCCGCGCCGAGTGCGTCCTGGTGTTGCAAAATCGGATAGCGCTGACGCAACTCGACGCCCTTGGCCAGCACCACTTCGCGAATATGCGCTGATCGCTGGGCAGCATTGTGTCGCTGGGGACTTGCAGAAGTACGGTCCATGCTTCCATCCTCTGGTTATTGATGTTCGCATCCTGCCTTGCGAAAGCTGTATTGATGGTAGCCGTGAACGCCAACCTGTTGACCGGAAGCGCCAATCAGCATGAAGGAACCGACCTCGCTCGCCAGCTGGACCCGTGCCTTGCGCAAACAACTCGATGCGCTGGGGCTGGACAGTCTCGGCCTGTGCCAACAGGCCGGGCTCGATCCGCAGTTGATGGACGACCCGAACGCGCGTTATCCGTTGTCCGGCACCACGCGCCTGTGGCAACTGGCAGTACAGTTCAGCGGCGATCCGGCGATCGGCCTGCGAGTGTCGCGGTTCGTCAGCCCGACCACGTTCCATGCGCTGGGTTACGCGCTGGTGGCCAGCGGCAGCCTGCGTGAGGTATTCGAGCGCATCGTGCGTTATCACCCGGTGGTCAGCGATGCACTGGAACTGGAGCTGAGCCGCAGCGATGACCGCTATCTGTTTCGTCTGAAAATTCCGTCAGGCAATCCGGCGCCGGCCTTCGAAGCCATCGATGCCTTTGCCGCGATCTACGTGCGTACCTGCCGCAATCGCCTGGGTCGCGATTACGCGCCGCTGGCGGTGTACCTGCGTCGCCCGGAACCGTCCGATGCGCATCAGTGGCACAAGGTGTTCCGCGCTCCGGTGCATTTCTCCTGCGCCGAAGATCGCCTGGAGTTCGCCCTCGCCGACTTCGACAGCCACCTCGACGACGCCAACCCGGAACTGGCCGAACACAACGAAGCGGTGCTCAAGCGCACCCTGGCCCAGCTCCAACCGCTGACCTGGGAGCGCAAGGTGCGCGACGCTATCGAAGAGCAACTGCCTGAAGGCGAACCTAGCGCCGAACGCATCGCCCAGGCCTTGCACCTGAGCTTGCGCAGCCTGCAACGGCACTTGGCGGATGAGGGCTGTCGCTTCGACACGCTGCTCAACGAGAGCCGCGAAAACCTCGCGCTGCTGCACCTGCGCGATCCGCAGTGTTCGTTGAGTGAAGTCAGTTACCTGCTGGGGTTTGCCGACACCAGCAGCTTCAGCCGCGCGTTCAAGCGCTGGACGGGAATGACGCCGGGGCAGTTTCGCGATCAGTTGCGCTGACCATCAGCCCTTGACCAAGCTGCGTTGCAGGCCGGATGTCCACTGTTCGATCATCGCCTCGCCTACTTCGGCAAACTCGGGATGCTTGCGACTGTATTCGGCCATTTCCTTCATCGCCATCTGCATGCCGTGAGCCACTTGTTGCAGTAATTCGTTACAACGCGCCTCGGTCAGGTTGCATGCCGTACGACCGAACCGCACCAGCATCTTGTACTTGGGCCAGGCTTTTGAACCGCCCAGCAGCAGCGCCATGCTGTCGCTCTTGATATAAACCGACGTTGTAATGATGTCGTATGCCGGCGCGAGCCTGACGGATGACTGCTCTGCACAATCTTCGTAAAGCACGCCGAAATTCTTCAGATGCGCATCACCGTTTTTCAGCCCCGCAGACAACGCGACAATCTTGAAAAACGCTTCCAGGGCAGAGCCCAGCAACTGCGGCGAAACGAATGCCTTGATCTGCCGCGCGGCACCTTCATAGGAACCGTCGTATTTGGCTTTCGACGGCCACCCGTTCAGTACACAGAAATCCTCGAAACCGAGGTCCCCCGAATCGCTCAGGTCAAAACGCTCGACCACCAGAAATTTGCCGCGCTCGCTGAGCTCGAATGTTGGCACTTCGAGGCCGCAGTGCTGTGCCGCCCACATACAGAAATATTCATTGGTTGCCAGCTGCGGATACTCTTCGGCGCGAAAGGCCTTGACCAGATGAGTCGCCCCCCGATGAGTCAGGCGATCAATCGCGGCAGCGCTGTCACGCACCAGCACTTTGGGCTGCACGCCTGACACTCCGGAATACTGACCGTAGGTCTGTAACAGATCTTCGAACAGCCCCTGAGCACCATCGTGCACCAGCAGATCGCTGAGGGATGTTGCCGGAGGCTGATCAGTCGCCGGTGTGCTGGCAATTGCCAGACGGCCGAGCTGATGGGGGCCGACGATAGCCAACAAAGCAAAATCATCGAAGCCACGCACGGCTTTACTGAAGCGCCGCATCAACTCCTCACGCAGCGCGCCTTCGGGCAAGTTCATCTCGAATACGGGGTGAATGCCATGTTCCCAGCCATAGCTGTCCAGGCGAGTGGGCATCGTCAGCGATACCGCATTGTCGGCGCTGGCATCTTCGCGATAACTGAACACACTGTCGTCGCGAATCTGCCCGCGCCCCAGCGTCCCAACCACCTGCTCACCTACACGGATTTGCAACCTGTCCGGCGTTTCAGTCATGGAAATTCACTTTTTGCAGAGTGTCGAGGGTTGGGCGATTGGACTTGCGGGGAACGGCAACCAGCTCGTAACCGAAGCCATTGAGTATCGCCTCAACCTTGCGCAGGCCGATTTCGGAGACCGTGTTGTTTTCGATCCCCGAGATGGTGGCGCGGCTCATGCCGTATTGTTGAGCCAGTGCCTGCTGAGAGAGTTTGCGCGCCTTGCGCAAGCTTCTGATCACTTCGCCGATCTGTTCCATTGCGCAAACCTGCACTGTTTACGATGCATTTATAGATAAATAAATGAAATGCATCACATGCGATGCACCAGTCACCAAACTCTAGCTGAGTTTCAGAATACTTGCACGGCGCATCATTGGCTCAGGACAAAACCCAACTCAAACACTGTGCCACTCGCATCACTGCTCACCCTGACCTGCCCGCCATGCAACAGCATGATCGACTGCACGATCGCCAGCCCCAGCCCACCGGAATCCCCAGGCTGCGCCCGTGAAGGATCGACGCGATAGAAGCGGTCGAACAGTTTGCCCAGATGTTCTGGCGCAATCGCCGGGCCGTGGTTGTGTACCTGCAACCAGCACACACCCGGCTCATCGCGGCGGCGCAGGCTGATCAGCGTGCCTTCATCGGCGTGACGCACCGCGTTGGCCAGCAGATTACCGAGGGCGCGTTGCAGCAGTTGCTGGTCGGCCAGCAGTTCGCCGTGCAACCGGTTTTCCAGTCGCAACTGGCGGTCATCGGCCAGGGCCTCGAAGTAATCGCACAGCTCGCTGCCGACGCTGTGCAGATTCAGTGTTTGCAAGTCGAGCGCGCGCTCCGCCTGTTCGGCGCGGGCGAGGAACATCAGGTTCTCGGCCATGCGTTTGAGGCGTTCGAACTCTTCCATGTTCGACGCCAGCAGCTCCTGATACTCCGCCGTGCTGCGGGGGTGGTTCAGCGCCTGGCCGTTGCTGGCGAGCAAGGTGTGCAGCGGTGTGCGGATCTCGTGAGCCAGATCGGCAGAAAACTGCGACAGCCGCTGCACGCTGTCGTCCAGCCGCGCGAGCATGCCGTTGAGCGCCTGCACCGGTTCGAGCAGTTCGGCGGGGGTGCCACTGGCGGGCAGACGCTGGTCGAGGCTGCGCAGATCAATGCCACGCACCGCCGCGCTTAACTGGCGCAACGGTTGCAGACCACGGCGCAGCAAAACCAGGCCCAGCGCGAACGCCAGCAACGCGCCAAGCCCGACGGCCAGATACAGGCGCAAGCGATAACTGGCGAGCATCTGTTCACGTTCGGTCAGTACCTTGCCCGCGATCACCGTCAGCGGTTCGCCGTTCGGCCCTTGGACGTCACCGGACAGCAGCGCCAGCTCGGCACCGTCCGGCGCCTGCCAGGTCAGCACGTCGCGACGCTGCGGCGTTTGCTCGCGTGCGATTGCGTTCAATGGCGGTAGGTCGCGCTGGCGCGGGTTGATCGCAATCACGTTCGAGCCATCGGCGCGCCGCACCAACAGCAGGCTGTCGAGGTTACCGAGCATGTTCTGATAGAGACGTGGCCGCGCCTGCAAGGCGCCGAGGCTGTCACTGTCGGCGAGCAAGGCGCGCACCTGCTCCAGACGGCCGAGCAACGCGAGGTCGTCGCGGTAGGCGATTTCCGAGTCGAGCGAGCGGTAGAGAAACACACCAATCGCACTCAACACCAACGCGCAAACCACGGCGAACGCCAGCGCCAGACGCCAGGCGATCGACCTAGACCGCATCGTCGGGCGCCTCCAGCTGATAGCCGACCCCGCGCACGGTGTGGATCAGTTTCGGCATGTACGGATCATCGACCTTGGCCCGCAAGCGGCGCACTGCAACTTCGACCATGTTGGTGTCGCTGTCGAAATTCAGGTTCCACACCTGCGAGGCGATCAGCGTGCGCGACAGCACTTCGCCCTGACGGCTGGCGAGCAATTGCAGCAAGGCAAATTCCTTGTTGGTCAGGGCAATGCGCTGACCGCCGCGACTGACCCGACGCCGTAGCACGTCGATTTCCAGGTCGGCGATGCTGTAGGACTCGGCCTCGCGCAGCGGCCCACGCCGCAGCAGGGTGCGCACCCGCGCGAGCAATTCGGCGAAGGCGAAGGGTTTGAGCAAGTAATCATCGGCGCCCAGTTCGAGGCCGCGCACGCGGTCTTCGATGGCGTCCTTGGCGGTCAGGAACAGCACCGGCGTGGCGCCGCGCTGGCGGATCAGTTGCAGCAGCTGCCAGCCATTGAGGCCCGGCAGCATCACGTCGAGGATGATCAGGTCATATTCCTGCTGCTCGATGAAATAGCGCCCATCGAGACCATTGAGCGCCACGTCCACGGCAAAACCCGACTCGCCCAGGCCCTTGGCCAGGAAATTCGCGGTTTTGGCTTCATCTTCTACGACCAGCAAACGCATGGCACACCTCGATTGATCAGGCACACAGGCTAGGCGCCTTCGGCCCGATTGCCCATTACAAACTTGTAATCCGACTGACGGGGTTCTGACGAAGAGCGGCGGCTAAGGTGATGTCCTTCGCTTTCGGAGCCTGTCCATGACCGTCAAATACCTTGCAGCCAGCCTTGCCCTCGGCCTCAGCGTCAGTATTTTCGCCGCCCCTGAACTGCAGCGCCACGCTGACCTCGATCTGAAAACCGCACGCCTGCTGGCCGACACAGCGCTGAGCAATTGCACCGCCACGGTATCGGTGCTCGACCGTGGCGGCAACTTGCTGGTAACCCTGCGCGGCGACGGCATCGGCCCGCACAACACCGCTGCCAGCCAGCGCAAGGCCTACACCGCGCTGTCGACGAAAACCCCGACCCGGCTGTTCGCCGAACGCGCCCGCAGCAATCCGGAAACCGCCAACCTCAACACCCTCGATGAGCTGCTGTTGCTCGGCGGCGGGATCCCGTTATTCGCCGCTGATGAACTGGTCGGCGCCATGGGCGTGGCCGGCTCCGGCGGCGGCGAGCAAGACGAAAGCTGTGCCATCAAGGCCGCCGAAAAGGCCGGCCTGACCCTGACCCGTTCCCAATAAGGAGACTGACCATGACCACCCTGCGCATGACCTTCGCCGCACTCGGCCTGAGTGCCTTCTCCAGCCTGTCGCTGGCCGCCGGCAACCCGCTGAGCGTGCACGTGCTCAACCTGGAAAACGGCCTGCCCTCACCGGGCGTCAACGTGACCCTGGAAAAACACGTCGGCCAGGACTGGCAGCCACTGGCTCAGGGCACCACCAACGAACAGGGGCGCATCGCCGAACTGTTCCCGGCCAAACAGCCTTTCGAGGCGGGCGAATACCGGGTGGTGTTCAAGACCGGCGAGTATTTCGAGAAGAACAAGCGCGAGACGTTTTTCCCGGAGATTCCGGTGATTTTCCAAGTGAAGCAGACTGACCAGCACTACCACATCCCGCTGCTGCTCAGCCCTTACGGTTTCTCGACCTATCGCGGCTCGTAAAAACAACAGCGATCATATGTGGGAGCGGGCTTGCTCGCGAAAGCGATGTGTCAGTGCATGATGTGCTGGCTGACACGACGCCTTCGCGAGCAAGCCCGCTCCCACAGGGATGGCAGTGTTCTTTAGAGTGTGGCCAGCGCGCGCAATCGCTCGGCATCGAGAATCTCGATCTCGCCATACCCCAACCCGATAATCCCCTGCCCCTGCAGATCCTTGAGGATCTGGTTGGTGGTCTGCCGTGACAGCGACAGCATCGACGCCAGCTGCTCCTGCGGCAGTTGCAGCACCCGGCGTGGCGCATCGATTTCACCGTAGCCCTCGGCGATCATCAGCAAGCGATGCGCCAGGCGTGCCGGGGCCGGCAGCAGGCTCAACTGTTCGAGATTGATAAAGGTCAGGCGCAGTTTGTGGCTCATCAGCAATGCCAGATGGCGCCAGTACACCGGCTGTTCGTCGAGGATTTTCAGCAGCGTGGCCTGCGGGATATTCAGCAGGCTGCACGGCCCGACCGCATACGCATCATGAGTGCGTGGCTGGCCGTCGAACAGGCAGATTTCGCCGAACCAGTGCGGCGCCTCCACCAGGCTCAGCAACGCCTCCTTGCCCTGCTCGCTCACCGCGCCGATTCGGATCGCGCCGTCGAGCACCGCGTACAGGCCGCAGGGCGGATCACCGCGCTGGAACAGGCGCTGCCCCGCCGTCAGCCGCCGCTCCCGGGCCGCCGCCAACAGACTATCCTGAAAGGATGCCGGCAGATGACTGAACCATTGCCCGGTCAGCAGCCGTGAACGCTTATCCATGATCACTCCCAATTGTCGCCTGCCTGACAGAGCGAACGCCGAACCCGAGGCATGCTGCACGCACCCTACAGGAGGAACAACAATGAAAAGCCTCGTCGACCATCTCAGTCAATACGCCGCCTACCACCGCGACCCGCGCAACATCGCCAGCCACTTTATCGGCATTCCGCTGATCGTGGTGGCGGTGGCGGTGTTGCTGTCGCGACCAGAATGGTCACTGGGCGGCTTGTGGATCTCTCCGGCGGTGCTGCTGGCGCTGGCGTCGGCGTGGTTCTACCTGCGCCTGGAACTGAAGCTGGGCGTGCTGATGACGCTGTTGATGGGGCTGTCGGTCTGGGCCGGGCACACGCTGGCGCAGCAGAGCACCATGGTCTGGCTGAGCAGCGGGCTGGCGATGTTCGTGATTGGCTGGGTGATCCAGTTTGTCGGGCACCACTATGAGGGGCGCAAACCGGCGTTCGTCGATGACGTGAGCGGGCTGATTGTCGGGCCGCTGTTTGTCGTGGCCGAAGTGGCGTTCCTGCTCGGCATGCGCCATGAGTTGAAAGAGCAGATCGAGGCGCGGGCGGGGGTGGTGCGGGTCAATCCGAATCGCGCGGCTGTGTAGAGCGCATTCGCGAGCAGGCTCGCTCCCACATTTGGAATGTATTTCCCTGTGGGAGCGAGCCTGCTCGCGAAGCTTTTGATCTTAAAGACTGGCGACTTTCTGCCAGACCTTCGGCTTGAAGAACAGCGTTTCACCCTTGGCCAGTCCGATCAGGCTGTCGTGATCCTTCACCACTTCGGCCTCGATCAGATCGGTCTGCCCTTCCACCTTCAACGTCACCCGCGTGGTCGCACCCAACGGGCGAATATCGCGCACTTCCGCGGCGTGGTGATCTTCCAGTTCATGCTTGGACAACGACACTTCGTGCGGACGGAACAGCACATGGTTGTCGTCGCTGAGCAGCAAGCGGTTCGAGTCGCCGAGGAAGTGATAAACGAAATCGCTGGCCGGGTTTTCGTAGACGTCGCCCGGTGAGCCGATCTGCTCGATCACGCCCTTGTTCATCACCACGATGCGGTCGGCGACTTCCATCGCTTCTTCCTGGTCGTGGGTCACGAACACCGAAGTCAGGTTGATGTCTTCGTGCAGGCGTGCGAGCCAGCGGCGCAGCTCTTTACGCACCTTGGCGTCGAGAGCGCCGAACGGCTCGTCGAGCAGCAGCACTTTCGGTTCCACCGCCAAGGCACGGGCCAGGGCGATACGCTGACGCTGACCGCCGGACAGTTGCTCCGGGTAGCGATCCGACAGCCAGTCCAGCTGCACCATGTTCAGCAGCTCATGCACCTTGGTGGCGATCTGGCTTTCACTCGGGCGCTGGTTTTTCGGTTTCATGCGCAGGCCGAACGCGACGTTGTCGAACACCGTCATATGCCGGAACAAGGCGTAGTGCTGGAACACGAAACCAACGTTGCGATCACGTACGTCGTGACCGGAGACGTCTTCGCCGTGAAACACGATGTTGCCCTGATCCGGGGTCTCCAGGCCGGCGATGATCCGCAGCAGCGTGGTCTTGCCGCAGCCGGACGGGCCGAGCAGCGCCACCAGTTCACCGCTGTGGATGTCCAGGCTGATGTTGTCCAGCGCCTTGAACGCATTGAAATTCTTGCTGACGTTACGCACTTCGATCGACATGAATTATTCCTCCGCGGCGCTGGCGCGCAGGCGGTTGATACGGTTTTCGCTCCACTGCTTGAGCAGCAGGATGAAGAGCGCCAGGATCAGCAACAGGCTCGCCACGGCGAACGCGGCCACGTGGTTGTATTCGTTGTAGAGGATCTCGACGTGCAGCGGCAAGGTGTTGGTCACCCCGCGAATGTGCCCGGAAACCACCGACACCGCACCGAACTCACCCATGGCCCGCGCGGTACACAGCACCACGCCATAGATCAGCCCCCACTTGATGTTGGGGACGGTGACATGCCAGAACATCTGCCAGCCATTAGCGCCGAGCAGCCGCGCGGCTTCTTCTTCCTGCGTGCCTTGTTCCTGCATCAGCGGGATCAGCTCACGGGCCACGAACGGCACGGTGACGAAGATCGTCGCCAGCACGATGCCCGGCAGGGCGAAGACGATCTGGATGTCGTGATCCTGCAGCCACGGCCCGAACAGGCCCTGAGCGCCGAACATCAGCACGTAGACCAGACCTGCGATCACCGGCGACACCGAGAACGGCAGGTCGATCAGCGTCACCAGCATGCTCTTGCCGCGGAACGAATATTTGCTCACGCACCACGCAGCGCTGACGCCGAACACCAGGTTCAGCGGCACCGAAATCAGCACGGCGATCACCGTGAGTTTCAGTGCCGACAAGGCGTCCGGTTCGAAGATCGCCGTGAAGAATGCGCCGAGGCCGTTCTTCAGACCCTGCGAGACCACGATGAACAGCGGCAGTACCAGAAACAGGAAAAAGATCAGCCAGCCGAGACCGATCAGCACGCGCCGCGAAGTAGCGCTGCCACGGCGTGCAGCGTTGGCCGAGGACGCGGCCGCAATAGACGATTGGGACATGGTTCGCGCCTCCTTATGGGGTTTCGATGCGCCGCTGCAGCAAGTTGATCAGCAGCAACAGGACGAAGGAAACCACCAGCATCAGCACGCCGATGGAAGTGGCACCGGTGTAATCGTACTGGTCGAGTTTGACCATGATCAGCAGCGGCAGGATCTCGGTTTTCATCGGCATGTTGCCGGCAATGAAAATCACCGAACCGTACTCGCCGACCCCGCGGGCGAACGCCAGGGCGAAACCGGTCAGCCAGGCGGGCAACAGCGCTGGCAGCAGGATATGGCGGAACACCTGCAACGGTTTCGCGCCGAGGCAGGCGGCGGCTTCTTCGACTTCACGGGGAATGTCAGCCAGCACCGGTTGCACCGTGCGCACCACGAACGGCAGCGTGACGAAAGTCAGCGCCAAGGTGATGCCCAACGGGGTGTAGGCGATCTTGAAACCGAGGTCGGCGGCAAACTGGCCGACCAGACCGGTCGGGGTGTACAGCGCGGTCAGGGCGATACCGGCCACCGCCGTCGGCAGGGCGAACGGCAGGTCGATCATCGCGTCGATCACCTTACGCCCGGGGAAGGTGTAGCGCACCAGCACCCAGGCCAGCAGCGTACCGATGATGCCGTTGATGATCGCCGCACACAGCGCGGTGCCGAAGCTCAGCTTCAGAGCAGCCAGCACGCGCGGTGCGGAGATGATCGTCCAGAACTGATCCCAGGTGAGTTGGGCGGCGTGGACGAACATCGCCGCCAGCGGGATAAGCACAATCAGGCTGAGGTACACCAAGGTGTAACCCAGCGTCAGCCCGAAGCCGGGTATGACGGGGGAGATACGACGCGACATAAAAGTCCCTGGTTGAAAACGCATCAATGTGGGAGCGAGCCCTGTGGTGAGGGGATTTATCCCCGATGGGCAGCGTAGCTGCCCCAAAACCAGAGCTCGCGGTAGATTTGATCCACCGCAAAGGTCGGCATTGGGGCTGCTGCGCAACCCATCGGGGATAAATCCCCTCACCACAAAAGCTCACTCCCACATCTCAAGTGCCTGAACTTCAGGCTCATTTTGATTCAGATTACTGCGCCTGATAGATCTGGTCGAACACGCCACCATCGTTGAAGAATTTCGGCTGCGCGGATTTCCAGCCGCCGAAGTCCTTGTCGATGGTCACCAGTTCCAGTTTCGGGAACTGCTGGGCGTACTTCGCCGCCACGTCCTTGTCGCGTGGACGGTAGAAGTTCTTCGCGGCGATCTCCTGACCGGCCGGGCTGTACAGGTGTTTGAGATAGGCTTCGGCGATCTGCTCGTTGCCCTTCTTCTCGGCGTTCTTGTCGACCACCGCCACCGGTGGTTCGGCAAGGATCGACAGCGACGGCACAACGATATCGAACTTGTCAGCGCCGCCGTCTTCTTTCAGTGCCAGGAACGCTTCGTTTTCCCAGGCCAGCAACACGTCACCCTGACCGTTGTTGACGAAGGTGATGGTCGAGCCACGAGCACCGGTGTCCAATACCGGCACGTGCTTGAACAGGGTCTGTACGTATTCTTTGGCTTTTTCTTCGCTGCCGCCGTTGGCTTTCAGGCCATAGGCCCACGCGGCGAGGAAGTTCCAGCGCGCACCGCCGGAGGTTTTCGGGTTCGGGGTGATCACCGAGACGTCGTTCTTGACCAGGTCGCCCCAGTCCTTGATGCCTTTCGGGTTGCCCTTGCGCACCAGGAACACGATGGTCGAGGTGTACGGGGTGCTGGCGTCCGGCAGACGCTTCTGCCAGTCGGCCGGCAGGGTCTTGCCGAGCTTGGCGATTTCGTCGATGTCGCCGGCCAGTGCCAGGGTCACGACGTCGGCGCGCAGACCGTCGATCACCGCCCGGCCCTGCTTGCCCGAACCACCGTGGGACTGCTGGATTTTCACGGTGTCGCCGGCATGATCCTTCTGCCAGAACTTGATGAATTCGGCGTTGTAGTCCTGATACAGCTCGCGCGTCGGGTCGTACGACACATTGAGCAGTTCGTAATCCTTGGCAACCGCGGAACCGGCAAACACAGCACTGGCCAGAGCGGCCAAAGCGTAACGGCGAATCGACGACATGGTGAAAGCTCCTGGAATTCTTGGTGGTGGCTTTTTCTTATGTGTTGCTGGAATCGGGTTGCTCATTCAAAGATCGCCGCCTGCGCCAGCGCTTGCGCACAGCCCCCTGCAAAAGCTGGCGCAGGCTGCGATCTTTTTCAGCTCGGCTTGTTACCCGGCTGCTGCAAACGGAATTTCTCTTTGCGTTCGATCTGCACGACCTGGGCGTTGTGCACAGTGATCTCCACCGCGCCAAACCGCAGATCGCGCAGGGCGCTCTGGATTTCACGCAAGATGGTGGTTTCGTCCTGACCGTCAACGCTGCGAAGGGATGCGCTCATGGTGCTGCTCCTTTGAATGGGATGTGCCTGGCAGTGGGCGGCACTGCGTTCGGCGTGGGAGCAATATAAGAGAGGCGCAGATATTCTTAAAAAGACTATTTAAGAATGTTTATATAACTAGAAAACATTATCTGACGGGGCAAGGGTTTGCGCGGTGTTCAACGAGTTTGAAGCCTGTATGAAACCTTGTAGTGAGGGATTCATCCCCGATGGACTGCGTAGCAGTCCCTGTTTTTCAGGGCCGCTGCGCGACCCATCGGGGATGAATCCCCTCACCACAGGTTTTTGTGTCAGCCATGACAGGACTGTTAACCGATAACAGGGGCTTTCGCCCAATCAATCTCCCCCGCCGACACCGGCCGCCCAAACCAGTACCCCTGCCCCAGATCACATTCCTGCTCCAGCAGAAACGCCGCCTGCTCGGCCTGCTCGATGCCTTCGGCATGCACCTGCATGCCCATGCTGCGAGCCAGGGCGACGATCACGCGAACGATGGCTGCGTCGTCCTCGTCCCACGGCAGACCGGCGACAAAACCCTGATCGATCTTGAGCTTCTGCACCGGCAAGCGCTTGAGCCGCAACAACGACGAGTACCCGGTGCCAAAGTCATCGATGGCCAAGCGAATGCCCAATTCACGCAAGCGATGCATCTGCTCCAGCGCCACTTCCGGGTCATCCATCACCGCGCTTTCGGTGACTTCCAGCTCCAGATACGCCGGATCCAGCCCGGTCTCGTGCAGCACCTGCGCCACCTGCTGATACAGCTCACGCCGGGCAAACAGGCGCGACGACACATTCACCGCGACAAACGACAACACAATCCCGGCCTGCTGCCATTGACACATCTGCGAACACGCCTGACGCATCACCCAGGCGTCGATTTCGGCGATCAGCCCGGTGCGCTCGGCGATCGGGATGAATTCCGCCGGTGACACCAGACCGCGCTGCGGATGCTCCCAGCGCACCAGCGCTTCGACGCCGATCAGCCGACTGCTGTGCAAATCGTGAACCGGTTGGTAATAGACGCGCAGCTCCTGCTGCTCCAGCGCGCGACGCAGCTCGAAGGCAATCTCGACCCGTTGCTGCGCATGGGCGGTCAACTCTTCGGTGTACAGCGCGTAGCCGTTACGCCCGCTGCTCTTGGCCTTGAACAGCGCGGCGTCGGCATTGCGCAGCAATTGATCGGCACTCAATGCATCACTGGGGAACAGGCTGATACCGATACTGGCGTTGATGAACAGCTGATGCCGCTCGATGCTGAACGGTTCCTTCAGCGCATCGAGAATGCGCTGGGCCAGCGCCGCTGCCTGAACCAGTTGTGGACAACTTTCCGCCAGCACCGCGAATTCGTCACCGCCGAGCCGTGCCAGGGTAATCCCGGGGCCGAACAGGTCCTGCAGGCGCGCCGCCACCGCTTTGAGCAGGCGATCGCCGACGTTGTGCCCGAGGCTGTCGTTGATCATCTTGAAGTGATCCAGATCGATCATCAGCAGGGCGCAGCCACGCTTGTGGATCTGCGCCGAGGCCAGCGCCTGCTCGGCGCGGTCGCTGAACAACAGGCGATTGGGCAGGTCGGTCAGCGGGTCGTGGTGTGCGAGGTGCTTGAGCTCGTGTTCGGAGTCCTTGATCGCACTGATGTCGGAAAATACCGCCACGTAGTGACTGAGCCGGCCCTGATCATCGTGAATCACGCGGATGGTCTGCCACTGTGGATAAATCTCGCCGCTCTTGCGCCGGTTCCAGATCTCACCGCTCCATTCGCCCTCGCTCTCCAGCGTGGCGAACATCGCCCGGTAAAAGCCCGGCGGATGGTGGCCGGACTTGAACAGGCTTGGCTGATGGCCGAGAACTTCGTCGTACTGGTAGCCGGTGATTTCCATGAACGCACGGTTGACGTGCACGATCAGGCCCTGACGGTTGGTGACCAGCACCCCTTCGCGGGTGCAATCGAACACGGCTGCCGCCTGACGCAAGCGTTCACGGTCAGACTGACGCTCGCGTAGCCGCGCACCAATGCCGAGAAATTCGCACAATCTGGCCCGTGCCAGGAAAATCAGGCCAGCGCTGACGGCAGCCCAGACGTAACCGTTGATCAGTTGCCATCGCTGCAGATCGACAGACTCATCAAAGAAACTGTTCAATAAGTAACCAGTTCCCTGCAGCCAGACCACAGCAAGCAACAGGTAAAGCAGCGCTGCACGCAAGGCATCGCGGTAAGTGGCAGGCATTCGGCTGTCCATGTCCCTACAAAAAAGGTTGGAATTATAGGTCAAGAAACATCCAGCGACTCTTATCTGAAAGGGCGACTGGTTTTATCTGTGTGCTTGGTGATAATGCAACGGCTGTTTTTATCTTTATCGAGGGCCCTATAGCCTATGTGGTACGAAGGTTTTCTTGGCTTGTCGGCCTGGTCTCTGGTCGCGGTCACCCTGCTGATGACCCACGTGACAATTGTCGCCGTCACGGTCTATCTGCACCGTTACTCGGCCCATCGCTCGCTCGAGCTGAATGCCGGCCTGAAACACTTTTTCCGTTTCTGGCTGTGGCTGACCACGGCGCAGAACACCCGCGAGTGGACTGCCATCCACCGCAAACACCACGCCAAATGCGAAACCGAAGATGACCCGCACAGCCCGGTCATCAAGGGTCTGTCCACCGTGCTGCGCAAAGGCGCCGAGCTGTATCGCGCCGAAGCCGAGAACCCGGAGACCCTGCGCATCTACGGCAAGAACTGCCCCGAAGACTGGATCGAGCGCAACCTCTACAGCCGCTACCCGTTGCTGGGCGTGGCGATCATGGGCGTCATCGACCTGCTGCTGTTCGGCACCATCGGCATCACCATCTGGGCGATCCAGATGATGTGGATCCCGGTCTGGGCGGCCGGCGTGGTCAACGGTCTGGGTCACGCCATCGGCTACCGCAACTTCGAATGCCGCGACGCGGCGACCAATCTGGTGCCGTGGGGCATCCTGATCGGCGGCGAAGAACTGCACAACAACCATCACACCTACCCCAACTCGGCCAAGCTGTCGGTGAAGAAGTGGGAGTTCGACCTCGGCTGGGCGTGGATCAAGGTCTTCAGCTTCTTCGGTCTGGCCAAGGTGCAGCGTGTGGCACCGATTGCCCACCGCGTCGAAGGCAAGGGCCATCTGGACATGGATACCGCCATGGCGATCCTCAACAACCGCTTCCAGATCATGGCCCAGTACCGCAAATTGGTGATCGGCCCGCTGGTCAAGCAGGAGCTGGACAAGGTCGATCATTCGGTACGCCATCAATTCCATCGGGCCAAGCGCCTGCTGTCGCGGGAAACCAGCCTGCTGGAAGACCGTCATCACTTGCGCATCCAGAACATGCTCGAGCACAGCCAGGCGCTGAAGGTCATTTACGAAAAACGCCTGGCCCTGCAGCAGATCTGGGTCAAGACCAGCGCCAATGGCCACGACATGCTCGCCGCCATCAAGGAATGGGTGCACGAGGCCGAAGCCAGCGGCATCCAGTCCCTGCGTGAATTCGCCGACCAGCTGAAAACCTACTCGCTGCGCCCCGCCGCAGCCTGACCGCCATGAACGAATCCCCTGTGGCGAGGGGATTCATCCCCGATAGGTAGCGCAGCTACCGCAAATTTGTCGACGCGTTCTCATTGCTGAAACGCGTCATCTCTACCGCCCGGCGGGAGCAGGCTCCCTCTCTACAAAAGCGCGGAACTTAGCACCGAAAGCCCTATCTCAAAGACACTTCGCCACCCCGGCGGGCTGTACTGTGGCCGTTGTCGAAATTGCGGCACACCTTTTGAGAAATGTGCCGATGGTCAACAACAATCAAAAAGACTCATCCCTTGCGCAGTGGCCCGAGGCCGCGCAAACCCTGATGGCGCTGATGCACGCTCAAGGCGAAGTCGCCCGGCTGAGCGAGCGCGAACAACTGTTCAGTTCATTACTGGTGAGCGTCAACGCGGTGCTCTGGGCGTTCAATTGGGAAACCCGTCAGGTGCTGTATGTCAGCCCTGCCTACGAGCGGATTTTCGGTCGCTCCGCAGGCCTGTTGCTGGCCGACTACAACCAGTGGCGCGACAGCATCTACCCCGACGACCTCGACTATGCCGAACGCAGCCTTGCCGAAGTGCTGCAAAAAGGTGCTGTGGAAGACCGCGAGTACCGGATCATCGCCGCCGACGGTCAGGTGCGCTGGCTCAGCGACAAGTGCTTCATCAACCGTCAGGACGAACCCGGGCAACCGGTGATCATCGTCGGCATCGCCGAAGACATCACCGACAAGAAGCACATGGAAACCGAGCTGCATCGCCTGGCGACCACCGACGTGCTGACCCAGAGCAGCAACCGCCGACACTTCTTCGAATGCGCCAACCGCGAGTTCGAAGAGGCGCGCCTGCAAGGTGCACCACTGGCCTTCCTGCTGCTGGACATCGATGATTTCAAGCTGATCAACGACAGCTACGGCCACCCGGCGGGTGACAACGTGCTGCAACGGATCGCCGAATGCGGACGTGGGTCGTTACGCCGGGGCGATCTGTTCGGGCGCATTGGCGGCGAGGAGTTCGCTGCGGTGTTTCCCGGTTGCGCACCGGACATGGCGCTGCAAGTGGCCGAGCGGCTGCAGCAGGAGATTCAGCGCCTGAGTTTCAACCACGAGGGGCAGACATTCGGCATCACCGTCAGCCAGGGCCTGACCAGCCTCAGGGATGGCGACGACAGTCTCGAGAGACTGTTCGCCAGAGCGGATGCGGCCATGTACGAGGCAAAACGGCAGGGCAAGAACCGGATCATTTCTGCCTGATCCAGAATTTCAGCAACCCAAATATCCAATGTGGGAGCGGGCTTGCTCGCGAAGGCGGTAGGTCATTCAGCCCTTATGTTGGCTGATACACCGCCTTCGCGAGCAAGCCCGCTCCCACAGGGGGTTTGTTAAAACGTCGGTTACTTACGCATCCGCATCAATTCCGGCAGCCCGATCTTCAGCAGCCGCGCCGTACGACTCTTCGCCAGCTCTTCAACGCCCTCATGCTCGGTCAGACGGGCCATCTGCGCCGCCATGTTCATCACCAACGCTTCCCGGGAATAGACCCCGCCACCGAGCTGATAGACCGACGCAATCAACTCGCGCAGCTCCAGCGGCAGGCGCCAGCGTGTACGCAGCGCCGAACCGTAGGCCGCGCCAAACTCCGCCAGCGCGTCACCGACCTCCTCCCACTCATCCAGCTCGCCGCCAGCCTGCTTCCACTCCTGCAAACAACGCAGCAACGCCAGGTCACCGAGACGATGCAGCATGCCCGCGCAGTAGCAACGTTCCTGATCCAGATCGAGCAGGCGCGCCAACGTACGCGCGTATTCCGCCGTGTGCAGCGACAGCCCCCAATAGCGCTCGGCGTAATCCGCCAGGCACGGGTCACTGAGCTTGGCGCTGCGTTTGAGCGCCAGGCCGAGGATCAGGTTCATGCTCTGCCCGGTGCCGAGGCGATGCAGCGCCTGCGCCAGGGTCTGCACCGCCGCGCCATGATGCTGCGCCGCGCTGTTGGCGGCCGCGATCAGCACGGCGGTGATCTGCGGATCGGTACGGATCTCTTCTTCCAGAAGCTTCAGGTCGAGGCCATTGGGGTTGAGGCTGCGTTTGACCGCCACTTGCACATCGGTCATCAATGGCGCGCCGTCGGCCTGCTCGCGACGCCGCTCAAGGAACACCGACAAGGTCATGCCCGGCGCCAGCGTCGGCACTTCGCAGAACACCTCTTCACCCGCATTCAGCAGCAAACCCTGCAGCCGCTCGGTCAGACTTTCCATGTTCAGCGGTTTGGTCAGATAGGCCGTCGGGGCCAACGGGATGGCTTCGCGCACGCTGGCGCTGTCGTTGCGACTGCTCATCAGAATGAACGGCAGCGGCGGATTGCGTTTGCGCTGGCGCACGCTGCGCAGCACGCTCAAACCATCAATGCCCGGCAACTCCCAATCGACAATGGCCAGGTCATAAGGCACTTCGCTGAGTAACGACATGGCTTGCTGGCCATCGGCACACAAGTCCAGCCGCGCATCACAGCGCACGTTGAGCAACACTTGTTTAAGCAGGTCACGAGACCATGGATCAGCCTCGGCAATCAGCACTCGGGGTACGGCGGGTAAATCAACGGCGGTCATGCGCGCTCTCCCTTGCAATGCCTGAACCTTAGCCAATGCTGGCCTATCGATACAGCGCAAAAGGGTTTTCGAGGCATAAAAAAACCCGCCGAAGCGGGTTTTTCTCGATCAGATCACACAGTGCCCGGAATTACAGCTCCGAGAAGCACTCTTCGATGATCGCCAGACCTTTGTCCAGTTGCTCGTCCGGCGAGGTCAGCGGTACGAGAACGCGCAGCACGTTGCCGTAGGTGCCGCAGGACAGCAGGATCAGGCCCTTGTCGCGCGCCTTGGCTACGACAGCCGCAACGGCGGTCGGGTTTGGCTTGTGGCTGTCGCCGTTTTCGAACAGCTCGACCGCGATCATCGCGCCCAGCGCACGCACTTCACCGATCACCGGGTACTTGGCCTGGATGGCCTTCAAACCGGTTACCAGACGCTCGCCGACAGCCTTGCATCGGTCCAGTAGTTGCTCTTCTTCGAACACTTCCATCACGGCCAGCGCCGCAGCGCAAGCGATCGGGCTACCGGCGTAGGTGCCGCCCAGGCCGCCTGGAGCGATGGCGTCCATGTATTCGGCCTTGCCGCAGACACCGGCGAGCGGGAAGCCGCCAGCGATGGATTTGGCGAAAGTGGTCAGGTCGGCAGCAACGCCCATCTGTTCCATGGCGAAGAAGGTCCCGGTACGGCCAGCGCCGGTCTGCACTTCGTCAGCGATCAGCAGGATGCCGTGCTGGTCGCACAGGGCACGCAGACGCTTCATGAATTCTTTCGGCGCGACGTAGAAACCACCTTCACCCTGCACCGGCTCGATAATGATCGCGGCGATGTCTTTCGGCTCGGCGTCGTTCTTGAAGATGCGTTCGATGGAAGCGATCGAGTCGTCGATGCTCACACCGTGCAGTTCGTTCGGGTACAGCGCGCGGAAGATGCCGCCTGGCATCAGGCCCATGCCGGCCGAGTAAGGCACGACCTTACCGGTCAGGCCCAGGGTCATCATGGTGCGACCGTGGTAAGCGCCGGTGAAGGCGATCACGCCGGCACGGCCAGTGGCGGCACGGGCGATTTTCACGGCGTTTTCCACGGCTTCGGAACCGGTGGTCACCAGCAGGGTTTTCTTGGCGAAATCACCTGGCACCTTGGCGTTGATCTTTTCGCACAGCTCAACGTACGGCTCGTAGGCCAGTACCTGGAAGCAGGTGTGGGTCAGCTTGTTCAGCTGTTCGGTTACGGCGGCGATGATTTTCGGGTGCACGTGGCCGGTGTTCAGCACAGCGATACCGCCGGCGAAGTCGATGAATTCACGACCTTCAACGTCAGTCACGGTAGCGTTCTTCGCCGATTCAGCGAAGATCGGGTGAATCTGGCCAACACCACGTGGAACAGCTGCGGTACGACGGGCCATCAGTTCAGCGTTAGTCTTGCTCATTACAGTCCTCATTCACCGCTCATCGGGCGGCGTGGTTCAAGGATTAAGCGGGAGAAATCGGCGGTGGCAGCATGCGATGATCGACTGCCACGGCGTTCCTGGCCGCAGAGAAAATTCCGGTTTGAAACGACGCAAAGGGACAGCGCTCTCGTGCCCTTTGCGTTTGCAGCGATCCCTTTCCCGGCTTAGATGCCCAGGCAGAGGTATTTGATTTCCAGGTAATCCTCGATGCCGTACTTGGAGCCTTCACGGCCCAGGCCCGAGGCCTTGATGCCGCCAAACGGCGCGACTTCGTTGGAGATCAGCCCGGTGTTGACGCCGACCATGCCATATTCCAGCGCTTCCGCCACGCGGAACACACGACCGAGGTCACGAGCGTAGAAGTAGGACGCCAGACCGAACTCGGTGTCGTTCGACATCGCGATCACTTCGGCTTCGTCTTTGAAGCGGAACAGCGGCGCCAGCGGGCCGAAGGTTTCTTCCTTGGCGACAGCCGCGTCTTTCGGCACGTTGGTCAGGATGGTCGGCTCGAAGAAGTTGCCTTCCATCGGCTTGCCACCGGCCAGCACGGTGGCGCCTTTGGCCACGGCGTCAGCGATGTGCTCTTGCACCTTGGCCACGGCTTTTTCGTCGATCAGCGGGCCAGTGGTGGTGCCTTCTTCCAGACCGTTGCCGATCTTCAGCTTGGCCACCGCCACTTTCAGCTTCTCGGCGAACGCGTCGTAGACCGAATCCTGAATGTACAGACGGTTGGCGCAGACGCAGGTCTGGCCATTGTTGCGGTATTTGGAAATGATCGCGCCTTCGACGGCCTTATCCAGGTCCGCGTCGTCGAACACGATGAACGGCGCGTTGCCGCCCAGTTCCAGCGAGACTTTCTTGATGTCCTTGGCGCATTCCGACATCAGCTGACGGCCGATTTCGGTCGAGCCGGTGAAGGACAGCTTGCGCACGATCGGGTTGCTGGTCAGTTCGCTGCCGATGTCGCCGGCGCTGCCGGAGACCACGCTGAACACACCTTTAGGGATGCCGGCGCGCTGCGCCAGTTCAGCCAGAGCGAAGGCGGAGAATGGGGTTTGCGAAGCCGGCTTGAGCACCATGGTGCAACCGGCGGCCAGCGCAGGGCCGGCTTTACGGGTGATCATCGCCGCCGGGAAGTTCCACGGGGTGATCGCTGCGGTCACACCGATTGGCTGCTTGATCACGATCAGACGCTTGTCCGGCTGGTGGCCCGGGATCACGTCACCGTAGATACGCTTGGCTTCTTCGGCGAACCACTCGATGAACGACGCGGCGTAAACGATTTCGCCCTTGGCTTCAGCCAGCGGCTTGCCCTGCTCGAGGGTCATCAGGCGCGCGAGGTCGTCCTGGTTCTCGATCATCAGTTCGAACCAGCGACGCAGCTTGCCTGCACGCTCCTTGGCGGTCAGTGCACGCCAGGCCGGCAGCGCTTTGTCAGCGGCTTCGATGGCGCGGCGGGTTTCGGCGGCGCCCATTTTCGGCACGGTACCGAGAATTTCGCCGGTGGCCGGGTTGTTGACCTTGATCGTCTGACCGTTGTCCGCATCGACCCAAGCGCCATCAATGAAGGCTTGCTGGCGGAACAACTGGGTATCTTTAAGCTGCATGTCGGCTTTCCTTAACAGCACCGCGGCCTGCGCGGAGCAAAATTATGATTGTAGAAAGGCGCCTCGCAAGGCTGCCGTCAGGGAAATCATCTACCGGGTGAGGCGCAGTGATCGTGCGTTATTCACAGCACCTGCGCTTCCACACCCCGTCAAAGAGCGTTTGAAATCTCAAACGGATCGTAGGAGCAAAGGGGGTAAAGGACAATAGGTCGTTCGAAAAAAAGAACAAAATCCCAGCGTTTGCTGGTTTTTTCAGATCAACGAGCAAAAAGCCCCGGCCGCAGCCAAACCATAGA
This sequence comes from Pseudomonas sp. AM14(2022), assembly GCF_036346455.1. NCBI lineage: Bacteria > Pseudomonadati > Pseudomonadota > Gammaproteobacteria > Pseudomonadales > Pseudomonadaceae > Pseudomonas > Pseudomonas sp. AM14(2022). The sequence goes on along the minus strand of NZ_JAOTNY010000005.1, from coordinate 52,738 downwards.
TCAGCCAGGAAAAAGCGCCAAGCGAGGGTTTTGCAGGACGTTACAGCTTTAAGGAATGCAGCGTTTCACACCGACACGCGCACTGACAAAACCCGCCAAAACCCGGCATGGACGCCCCGAGCCGACCTAGGTATGATGTCGCCCGCTGCACCAGTAGCTCAGCTGGATAGAGTACTGCCCTCCGAAGGCAGGGGTCGTGGGTTCGAATCCCGCCTGGTGCGCCATGAATTGAAACGAGAAAGCCCCGGACTGTGATGGTCCGGGGCTTTTTTGTGGGCGCGGTGTTTCATGCGACGACGGTCACTCCGTCGTCCAGTCAAACTCATCGTAATCGTCGTCTTCCTCTTCTTCCCCAACCTCCTCAAAAACCTCGTCTTCTTCCACGACGTCTTCTTCCGACTGGTTCAGCAGAAACTCCTTGCGCGCCTCGGTAATCGCGCGCCGCATCTCCTCGCCCTTCTGCGGGCAGTTGAGGAGTTGGGCGATGCGGTCGATTTTTGCTGCCACTTTGTTCTCCAGCGCTTCAGCCATGGCCCGATAGTGCGCGTTTTTGCCGGGCAATGCCAAATGGCTGGGTGAACAAGCGGTCAGTTCTGGCGGATTTTTTCGAGTCGCCGGTCGAGGTCCACGCCGGGGTAGCGTTTGTGCAGGTTGTTGTATAGCGCGTCAGCGGCTTGCGACTGACCGGAGTCGCGCAGGCGCAGGACTTCGCGCAGTTGCGTGTCGAGGCCGTTGGCCGGGGCGGCGGCGCGTTTGCCGAGGCTGGCTTCATCGGCGCTGATCGAGTCGCTTTGCATCGGCGCGGCCATTTCCAGCATCGGTGCCGGTGCGGACATGGCCGCAGCGGGTGGAGCGGGCAGTGATTGCGCTTCCGGGGCTTGTTTACGCGCCAATGGCGCGGCCGGTTTGGCCGCCGGGGCGAAGTCGAATTGCGGTTGTGGTTCCGGCGTGTGTGGCACCAGCGACAGCATCAGTGCCACACCGACCAGGCTGGCAAATGCGACCTGCCAACGCGGCTTCTGACAGGCCCGCAGCCAGCGTTGCCACAGGCCTGGCTTGGGCACCGGTGTTTCGCGGTGAGCAGCCTTGAGGATAAACGCATCAAGGTGCGCCGGCGGTTCAACGTTGTGCTGTTCGCGTACATGTTTGATCACAGATTCTTCGGGTGTCTGGCGGGCGTCAGTCATGTCAGTACCTCCTCGGCCAGCAGCCGACGCAGTTTTTGCTGGGCGTAGCGCAAGCGGCTTTTGACGGTTTCCAGCGGTGTTTCGGTGAGGCTGGCGATTTGTGCCAGGTCGAGGTCGCCGTGGGCACGCAGCAGGAACACTTCGCGCTGATCGGCAGGCAAGGTTTGCAGAGCGCTTTCCAGGCGCTGGCTGTCGCGGCTGAGGTTCAGCAGTTGTTCGGGATCGCTGCTGTCGTCGCCAACCGCGTGAGCCTGTTCGTCGTAACTGTCGTGCAGCGGCTGATGTGCGCCGTGTTTGCGCCAGTGATCAATCAGCCGATTGCGCGCAATCTGGAACAGCCATGTACGAAACGTCGCCCGTCCCTGTGGCTGACTGTTGCTGCGGATCAGGCTCAGCCAGGTGTCCTGAAAGACTTCGTCAGCCAGTTCCGGTTTGCCGCTCAATCCGAGCAGAAACCGATACAAACCCTGACGATGGCGCGCGTACAGAATCTCGAACGCCGCGCCGTCGCCCTCGCGATAACGCGCCAGCAGCGTTTCATCGCTGCTGGCGGCCGGGCTGTCTGGCGTAGCAAACAGCTGACTGATGAAGCCTTGCAAGCGGCTCACTATTCAATCCGTCGCTCAGTGGGCATCGCGATCGATGCGGTTGAGGTGCGCAGGCTTTGCGCCAGTTCCACCAGTTGCACGAACTCGTTGCGCAAGCCGAAGCGGTCGTCGCCGCGAGCGCCACGGGCCAGGGTTTCGGTGTCCTTGAGGCTGAAGTCGCCGGTGTAGCGAGCGTCCTTGAGCTGCTGGGAAAACGCCGCCACTGCCGCCGCGAAACGCAGGTCCTCACTGGCCGGTGCGAGCTGATCGGCAATCGGCCGCTCGATCAGCAGACTTTTCCCACCTTCGGGCTGTTGATAACGCACACGCAGCATCGCCAATTCTCCATCCTTCGCAGCAACCACCTTCTCCGATTTACCGTAGCGCAGCGGTTCCAGCCAGCCCTGCTTACCTGCCGGGACAATTTCATACAGCGCGGTCACCGTGTGTCCTGCGCCGACTTCACCGGCATCGACTTTGTCATTGCTGAAATCCTCACGCTTCAAGGTGCGGTTTTCGTAGCCAAGCAGGCGATATTCACTGACCTGCGCCGGGTTGAATTCCACCTGCAATTTGACGTTTTTTGCCACCACCGCCAGGGTCGAACCGAGTTGATCCACCAGCACTTTGCGCGCCTCGCGCAGGTTGTCGATGTAGGCGTAGTTGCCGTCGCCGGCGTCGGCCAGTTGCTCCATCAAGTGTTCATTGTAGTTATCCACACCGAAACCCAGGGTGGTCAGGGAAATCCCGGTTTTGCGTTTATCCACAGCCATTTGTTTGAGGCTGTCGAAGTCGCTGACGCCGACGTTGAAGTCACCGTCGGTGGCCAACAGGATGCGGTTGATGCCTTTGGGAATGAACGCCTGCTGCGCCATTTGATAGGCCAGTTCGATGCCCGACGCACCAGCGGTTGAACCGCCTGCGGTCAATTGCTCGATGGCCGTGCGAATTTTCGCCTTGTCGCGTCCGGAAGTCGGCTCCAGCACCACGCGGGATTCGCCGGCATACACCACCAGCGACACCCGATCCTGCTCGCGCAACTGATCGACCAGCAGTTTCAATGTGCTTTTCACCAGTGGCAGCCCTTCGCGGCGATCCATCGAGCCGGACACATCCACCAGAAACACCAGATTCGCCGGGGCCAGCTCCGCCACAGCCCGGTCGGAGGCCTTGATGCCGATGCGCAGCAAGCGGGTGTGCGGATTCCACGGGGTGACGGCCAGTTCGGTGGTTACGCCGAAGGGCGAACCATCGCTGGACAGTGCGTAGTCATAGGGAAAGTAATTGACCATCTCTTCCAGTCGCACCGCGCCCTCCGGCGGCAGGCGTCCCTGATTGAGCAAGCGCCGGACGTTGGCGTAGGCACCCGTATCGACGTCAGCGCTGAAGGTCGAGACCGGAGCCTCGTCCACGCTGTGGATCGGGTTGTCGGCCAGCGCCTGATATTGCTCGCGCTGCTCGTCACGATAGCCTTGTGGATAACTTTCCGGGGCCGGCATCGCCGCGAAACTGGCAATCGGCGCCGGACGCGCACTGCGCTTGGCCAGCGCACTGTCGGCAACGAGCGCCTCATGCTCAATCGACGCCTGTGGTTGGGCCGGCGCCGGGACGGCAGCCGATTCGGGATTAGAGGACACGCCGCAACCGGCGACGGTCAACAGCACACCGACCGCAACAGGTCGCAGGAAAGGCAGGGAGCGGGACATGGGGGCTGACCTCGGGATGAAAGTGATCCATTCATCCACTGAGACGGCCAGCCCCTTCAGATCGGGTTAAACGCCGCTGAAAATATTTTCAGCGGTGATAACGCCGCACCACGCTGCTGTTACGCAGTACGTGACCTTTGATTTTGTCCATCAGCTCGGCACGGGTCAGACCGGCGGGCAAGGCGTCCGGGGCCAGATCCAGGGCGTAGATCTGAATGATGTAGTGGTGGGCGCTGTCGCCAACCGGTGGGCACGGCCCGATGTAATGGGTGGTGCCTTTGGTGTTGGTACCGCCCACGCCTTCGAGGTTGGATTTGGCGCCGACGCCGGCCGGGATCTGCCGGGTGGTGGCCTTGATGCCGTAGTGAATCCAGTGATCGACGCCAGCACCTTTCTGGCCGTCCGGGTCGTGCATGACGATCGCGTAGCTCAAAGTACCGGCAGGCCCGGCGTTCCACGCCAGCGCCGGCGACTGGTTCTTGCCACCGCAACCGGTCGCATCGCTCGCGGCGGCCGAGGTGAACAGACGGTTGTCCGAGACACCGGGGATGTCGAGGGTAAAGCGCTCGGCCGCCTGCGCCGGAAACTGCACGCAAAGGGCGACGGCGACGGCCGCCAGCCAAGGGTTGAGAGAGGTCAATCGGGTCATTCCGGGAGTACCTTGTGCAGTTGGGCCTTCGTCGGCCTGCAAACTATAGCTGTACCGTTCGTACCTTGGCAGTGGCAATTGGCTGAACCTCGCACTGCGGCGCAAACTCGTAAGAGAAATGCCTGTCAGGAGCACGAACATGAGCCTGCACCGTGTCGCCCGTGTCGCCGATGTCCCCGAAGACCGTGGCCTGCAAGTCGAAATCGGCGAGCGCAAGATTGTCCTGCTCCACGCCAATGGCCAACTGCGCGCATTTCAAGGCGAATGCCCACATGCCGGGGCGCCACTGGCTGACGGCGCGCTGTGCAACGGACGCCTGATCTGTCCTTGGCATAAAGCCGCATTTCGCGTCGAAGACGGCGCGTTGTGCGAGCCACCGGCCCTCGACAGCCTCAAGCGTTATCCGCTGGAGTTACGAGGCGATGAGGTCTGGGTCGATGATCAACCGCTGCCGGATGCGCACACGCCTCCGGCCGATGATCCGCGCACCTTTGTGATTGTCGGCGCAGGTGCAGCCGGCACGGCGTGCGCGGCCGCATTGCGGGAGAAAGGTTTCGGTGGCCGGATCATCATGCTCGACCGCGAAGCGGAGGCCGGTTACGACCGCACGGTGCTGAGCAAATTCGTCCTCGCCGGCGAGATGTCGGCGCAGGAAACTCCGCCTCTGCGCGATGAAGATTTTTATCAAGAGCAGCGCATCGAACGCCGACAAGGCGCAATCACTGCCCTCGACGCTTCAGCGAAAACCCTGCATCTGAGCGACGGCCAATCCCTGCGCTACGACGCCGCGGTGCTCGCCACCGGCGGCAAGCCCAATCCGCTGCAACTGCCCGGCGCCGACCTGCCGCAGGTGTTCGTCCTGCGCTCGAAAGCCCAGGCCGAACAGATCATGCGCACCGCCAAACCCGAGCAGCGGGCGCTGATCATCGGCGACAGCTTTATCGCCCTCGAATGCGCCTCGGCCCTGCGTCAGTTCGGCCTCGATGTCACGGTCATCGCCCGCCACGCCATCCCGTTTACCGCGCAGTTCGGCGAAGCGGTGGGCAAGGCGATCCGTGCGCTGCATGAACAACACGGGGTGAAATTCATCACCGATCACGAAGCCCGGGAAATCACCGGTGATGGCAAAGTCGAGGCGGTGCTGCTGGATAACGGTTTGCGCGTTTCGGCGGATCTGGTGCTGGCGGGGGTTGGTGTGCATCCGGCCACAGAAGCGTTCGCTTCGCTGCCAAGGGAGAAAGACCAGTCACTGCGCGTCGATGCCGGTCTGCGGGTCTGCGAAGGTCTATGGGCGATTGGCGATATCGCCACGTTCACCCTGAGCGGCCAGCCGCAGCGCATTGAGCATTGGCGCCTGGCCCAGCAGCACGCACGCATCGCTGCCGCCAACATGTTGGGCGCCGATGAGCATTATCTGGATGTGCCGTTTTTCTGGACCTGGCACTTCGGCAGGAACTACGACTACCTGGGCCACGCCAGCCAGTGGGATGAAATCGAGTTCAAGGGCGAACCCGAGCATCCGCCCTTCATCGGCCTGTTTGGCCACAACGGCGTGGTGGTTGCCGCTGTGGCTTGCGAGGAAGAGCGAGCCATGGCGATGCTGGCCGAACGGATAAAGCAGCCGCTCACCATGGAGGAGGCTTGGCGGCTGATTCGCAGCTGAACGCTCGACGATGTGGAAACTCAGGTGGGCCGATTTATCGGATCACGGTTTGCGTCATCCTCGGCGTGCAGAAAGATCACCCGTGGATGTTCCAGCGGCGCCAGCGGTGGCGGCAATTCCGTCGGTGCCAGTGGACGAAAGTTCAGCACCACATGGCTGATATCACCTTCCTGGTCGTTGTGGATGGTCATCACCCCGGGTGTGCGCAGCTTCTCCAGGCGGTCATCGCACAGGCGGAAGCTCTTGCTCAGCCCTTCATCATCGACCACCGGTGCCGGCAAACGACGCTGGGCGAAACTTCTGCTTTTGCGCTGTTGATAACGCGCCCAACCAATCAGGATCACTGCGTTGACCAGCGCCACCCACAGGTAGATCTGCAACGTACCCAGAGCCTCGAATGCCGAATTATCGATGCGCGGCCCACCGGCGTGGGTCTCGATCAACGGCCACAGTCCGCGAATCAGCAGAAACAGCAGGCCGACCCAGGCCAGCACGGTGAGGACCACATCGACTACCACCAGGAAGGGCCGCTGCCGGGTCCGGATGATTTTCATTTGATGACCTCCTCTTCGTCGTCGCCGACCGGTTTGATACCCCGGTCAGGGCTGACCCAACGCGCACGCTTCTGGTGTTGACCAAACAGCACTTTGGGGAAACTGACCAAGGTGGTGAGCAGGCTGACCAGCCAGAACGCGATCGGATACCAGACCACCCAGAACATGGTTCGGCCCAGACCCGGTTCATAGCGCCGGTCGATGATGATGCTGACCGCGAATTGCACCAGGCAGACGAACGCCAGCAACAGGCCGGTGAACGCCGGGGGCATCAGGTGATGCACGGCAATCGATTCCGGCATGACCACGAACTTGCCCACGCCCCAAAAGATCACCGATAGCAGGAAGGTGAAGGCCCACCCGGTCGACAGGCAGTACTCGAACAGCAGTGGCCACAAATAACGATGACGGTACTGCCAGATCCCGCGAATGTTCTTGAACAGCACCTCGGCACCGCCCTGGGCCCAGCGCAGGCGCTGCTTCCACAGACCGCGCAGGGTTTCCGGCATGAGGATCCAGCACAGCGCGCGCGGCTCGTAGAAGATGCTCCAGTGATCGAGTTGCAGCTTCCAGCTGATGTCGATGTCTTCGGTGATCATGTCCGGGCTCCAGTAGCCGACCCGGTTCAACGCGGTACGACGAAACGCGACGATCACCCCGGACACGGTGAAGATCCGCCCGAACACCCGTTGCGTACGCTTGATCAGACCGATGATCGACGAGAACTCACCGACCTGCACCCGCCCGACCAGGGTCGAACGTGTGCGAATCCGTGGGTTGCCGGTCACTGCGCCAAGCCGCGCGTTGTCGAGCATCGGCGCCACCAGATAGGCCGCCGTGTTCGGCGCCAGCAGCGCGTCGCCGTCGATGCACACCAGATATTCGCTGCGCGCAGCAATCGCACCCATGCGCAGGGCCACAGCCTTGCCCTGGTTTTCTGCCAGATGCAGCACCCGCAGGCGTGGGTCTTCCTGGGCGAGCCGGTCGAGCACTTCGGCGGTGTTGTCCTTGGAGCCGTCGTTGATCGCGATGACTTCGATGTTCGGGTAGTGCTGGGCCAGCGCCGCGTGAATCGTGTCGGCAGCGTTTTCGCCTTCGTTGTAGCAAGGGATCAGGATCGAGATCAGCGGCTCGCCTTCCAGTGGCGGCGGCAAAGTGTCGTCCTTCCATGGCCAGTGGCGTTCCCAGTGCAGCCAGAAATACAGGCCGCCGGCAATCCACAGGCCGGACATGAACAACGGGTAGAAGAACACGAAGTCCATCAGGAATTGCCCGGTGACCAGGAAGATCAACCCCAGCGGCACGCCGAGGACGAGCGCCAGAACAAGCAGGGCTAACAGTCTATCCAGCATGTCATGGGTTCCATTTGTTGGAGAGCGCAGGCCTTACGGTTTTCAGGTCCGGCAGGTTGTCGAGGAAGTTGTCCGGGTAGTAACCGAAACTGGTCGCACCCTGACGCTTGAGCCGGCCCATCCAGTCGGCCAATTGGGCGCCGTCGATGTCGGCCTGATCCTTTTTCGTCCAGTCGCGAGCCTGCAGTTCGAAGACTGTGCGATCCAGTGCACCGGGCCGCTGTTTGATCTTCGCCACCAGTTCTTCAAGCCACGGGCCGGATTGCGCCTGTGTCTGTTTTTCCATCAGTGGCATGGCCATCGGCGCCGTCCAGTCGTAGGTCACGAGGAAGTCGTCGAGGTTCTGTGCGAACCAGGCTTCGCTCTCAGGATTGAGCACCGGTTCGGCGAAGATGTTGCGTGCGGTCAGCACCTGCGGGCCACGAATCGCGCGGACCTTGGCGGTCAGCTCATTGGTGAAGTCGATCAGGTATTGGCTCTTGAACCGCGTCCAGCGCTGCATGGCAGCCGGATCATCGCGAAGCGCCGCAATGGACCCCGGCAAGCCATGCGCGGCATAAGCCTTCAGGGCCTCGGGGCTGGCGTCTTCGAAGTCCGAGAGCACCGCGTCGTCGTGATAAAGGATGCCGTCGACCGAGGTCAGACGCGCCACGTCTTCGTAGATTTCACCGATGATCCGCCGTACTTGCGGATCGAATGGCGACAGGCGTTGATACTGGCCCGGATCGACCGAAGTGGTGCCGGTTTTCGGATCCCAGCGCGTAACACGCGGCAGCTTCGCATCGAGGCCGAAACTCAGCACCGGCATCCACGCGAACACTTTCACGTGCGCCCGAGTCCGCAGTTGCCAGGCAACGCGATCGAAAATGTCGGCGCGCACCGGCAGGTGACGGTTGGGGAAGTACAGCGAGTGAACCAGTCCGTCGCCCTTCGGATCAGCGAAGGCCTGCAGGAACACGGTATTGGCGCCCATGTCGGCCATGCGCTGAATCAGCTTGCCGAGGTTGATTTCCTGCTGCGCCGGGTCCGGGTCATAAACGTTGTCGAGATCGACGTGCACCACACGCATGGCGAAATCCGACTGCACGCCAACGATGCTGTTGGCGAAATGCTCGCCGTCAGGATCGGAGGCCACCAGGAAACGCGGGCTGCTCATCAGGTTGTCGAGAGCGTCGAGACCGTCGTCCAGGGTCAGGGCCATTTCGTAGCCCTGCTCGCCGACCACGGTCAGCGAAGTGCCGTCCGCCGTGCCGTACGGCCAGACCCAGATGCGCGGTTTTTTGCCGGTGACCTTGCGGATTTTTTCCGAGATGGCCGCGACGTCATTGCGTATCCGGGCACGGAACTCCTCTTCGGATTCGTAGCGTTTGGTGAGCGGATCGTAGCGACGCGTCGCCGCCGCCGGCTGCAGGTTGCCCTGCGGGTTGGCAAGAACGCCTTTGTGGTTGGCGTCGGTGTGCGCGGCGATTTCCACCAGCCCCGATCGCGAAATCTCGCGCACCTGATCCCAGGTCAGGAAGTCGGAGCGTGCGCGGGGTGCGCCGGCAAAATCCACCGGTTGATTGAGCGGCGTGTCGATCCACACGCCGACCGGCGCCAGCAGAGCGTGCCAGTTGTAGGCTCGCAGCACTGGCAGCACGCGGGTATAGAAGCTCGAATAACCGTCGTCGAAGCTGAGCAGGATCGCTTTGGCCGGCAGTTCCGGGCCGCCCTTGCGCGCCGCCATGATCTGGTCGACGGTGACCGGTTGGTAGCCATTCTCGCGCAGCCAGGCCAGTTGCTCGATCATACGCTCGGTGCGCACGGCCACCACGGCCTGATCGGGGTCGCGATCTTCGACGTCGTGATAGGCGATGCCCAGCACATGGTTTTTCGGCCAGGGTTTTTCACTGGCCGCCAGCGGACGTTGCGACGGCGGCGCGAAAGCCGGGGCTTGCTGGGCGCAGGCGCTGATCAGCAGCACTCCCAGCAGAAGGATGAAACGCGTCATCAAAGGCATCTTCAAACTCTTCTAGAAGCGGAAAGTGAGGTCGACAAGCAGACGCAGATCGGTCTCCCGATCACCGTCGTAGGGCCGGTTGATCACACTGAACAAGCCGCCCACCTCGAACACATCGTTCCAGGCATAACGCTGACCGTAGCCGAGCATCGCCATGCCGCCGGTGCCGTGATCACGTTGGCTGTAGGTGCCCGCACCCGCCTGGAATTGCTGGCTCCAGGATGTTTCGTAGCGGTGGTAAAGCACATGGTTGACGTTGACCGTCGGCATCACGCTGAAGTCCGACTTCGGGTTGAAGTACGGCACGTCATCGGATTTCGAGTTGTGGCTGGTGCCGACTTCCAGACCGGCATCGACCTGCACGTTCGGCGCGCTGTAGACACCCTCGCGCCCGGTGAGCAAGGCCTCGAGGCGGTTGTTGCCATCACTGAAGTGCGACGGGCTGACCGACAGCCGCCACTCGCGGCTCTCGTTGGCGCGCCAGCGGATGAACGCGTTGCCGCCGTTGGCCTTGATGTCGCTGTTGAGCGCACGCAACGGCGTCTCGGCCGACAGATAGGCGAAGCTGCCGCCGTACTGCCAGTTATCGTTGATGTCGCGGGCAATCGCGATGCGCGCGCCCTGCTTGGCGCCATAACCGTAATTGTGGTTGGAGACCTCGGCTTCCAGGCTCATGTCGCGGGTACGACGTTCCAGGCCCACGCGCTGGAAACGGTCGGTACCGGTGCCTTCGGCGAAGTCGCCGGTGGCATAACCGGCGCCAACGAACACCCGCCAGTCTTCATCGATCGGCGGGCTGTACAGGGTGCTCTGGATGCCGAAATCGCGGCTGCCACTGACCGCGCCCGCACCGCCGCTGCCGCCGCCCCCATTGGCCTTGCCACCGTAGGCTTCGACGCGCAATTCGGACATGTCGTGCACTTCGCGCTCGCGGGCCGCGCGTTGCACCTGGCGGTTGTCGGGAAAACGCGCGACCACGTCATCGGTCAGCGCATCCATTTGCCGCCATTCCTGCAGGGTCATCGCGGTGCGCGCCTGAGCCAGTTCCAGGCCCATGTCGCGCGGGGCCATGCTTTCGGTTTCCTTGAGCTGGTTTTCAGCGCGGCGTGGCCACTGTCGGGCCAGGTACAGATCGGCCTGGGCCAGACGCAAACCGAGGTTGCCCGGGGCCTGATCGACCAATGTCTGCAGGCGCTCCTCGCCGTGCGGCAGGTCAGAGCCGTAGGTACCGGCCTGCGCCGCGAGCTGCTGGGCGTCCATCCATTCGTCGTTGGGGTTGCCGATCGGCAAGCCCTTGAGTTCGACGCGCGGCTTCTGGGTCTTGGCCAGATCCTCGGCGACTTTGCGCGCTTCATCGGCGCGGTCACTTTCCAGCAGCGAGTAGTACAACGCGGTGGTGTCTTCGAGACGATCACCGACATCAGCGTCGGGGGCCGACAGCACCTGGCGATACAGGTCAGTGGAGACTTCCGGCTGGCGCTGATCCAGATACGACGCCGCCACCCAGCGCAAGGCGTAGGTCGGAATCTTCACGCCTTCGCCTTGCAGCTTCTGATATTCATTGATCACGTCGGCGGTGCGCGCCCGGGCCTTCAGTGCGCCCATGCGGTCGATGCGCCAGCGAATCACGTCATCGTGGGCGCTGGCGTCCGGAGTCCAGGTGGCGAGCAGCTTGTCGTAATCGGCCAAGGCGCGGTCGGCGATCACATAGCGTTCTTTTTCGCTGCGGGTGGCGAGTTCGGCCAGACGCACGCGTTCGGCAGCCAGATCACCTTCGAGGCGGCGCAAGGTGACCGGGTCGATCAGCCCCGGACGTTGGTTGGCCAGGCGCAGCGCCGGTTCCGGCAGCCGCGCCTTTTGCAGAGCGACCACGTATTCACGGGCGACTTCCGGCTTGCTGCCGGCACGCATGAACGCCTGATCGTATTCAAACAGTGCGTCGTACTGCTTGCCGGCGCGGGTCAGGGCATAGCCCAGTGCGAGACGGCGTGAGGGATCGTCGGGTTTGGCGGCAACCAGAGCCTTGGCGCGGGTCACGGCTTCGTCGGGTTTACCCGAGTCAGCCTGAGTCAGCGCCAGCCCCAGTTGCAGGTCAGCGTTGTCCGGCTCCAGCGCCAGCGCCTTGTTGTAAACCTGGGTCGCCTGCTCCCAACGCTTGAGGTTGCGATAGGCGCGTGCGGTGGCGGTCAGTGCCTGCACCGGCAGCACCCGGTCACGGCCCTGGGTCTCATAGACCTGCACCACCTCGGCATCGAGGCCGGCCCAACTGGCGATTTGCAGGTGATCGCTGATCTGGCCGGTGGTCGATTGCCCCGGTGGCACCTGGCGCAGCACGTTCAGCGCAGGCGTGGTCTGCCCGGCACGGGCATCACGCACCATCTGATCATAGGGCGTATCGGCAAACGCCAGTGCCGGCCAGAGCAACTGGCTGCACAGCGCAACGCGAAACAACGGGCGTAAACCACGATGTAAAACAGGAACATCAATACGCGGCATTCGTCAGCATCCTTACATGGCCAGCCGGGTCGCAATGCCCCCCTTGCCCATTCGTAACGGAGACCGAGTCAAAAGAGACCCAGCCAAGCTTAGTCAGGCAGTCTTGCATGCAAGCGTAGTCGAATATCCAGAACGCAATAATTGTTCAGAATCGCGGTGCCGGCTGAGACGAAAACCCGAACACCAGACAGCAAAACGCCCGGCGTCTGGGGATCAGAGGCCGGGCGTTGCTATTAAGAGCGCAGGATTACTGCACTTGCGTGACGCCAGCGAACTTGCTCATCAGGAAGCCGACGAACTGCTCGACGGTCATCTTCTGGCCGTTGAACTCCACCTGATTGGCGGCGTAATGCAGCTTGGTCACGACGTTGGTGCCCTCGACGGTCGCCAACTGCGAACCGACGGCCATGCCGGAGAACATGTCAGCACCGGCGCTGGCCTGGTCGACGATGGCTTTGGCGTCAGTCTGACCGTCGAGCTGGGCTTGCACGCTGAGCAGATCGATCAGCATCGGCTTGGACACCTGAATGTTCAGATCCAGCAGCGCGACCAACTGTTTACCCAGTTGATCCGGCGGCAGATCCATCGACTGTGGCTTGGTCAGATCAATCACCAGGCTGGCGCGGCTTTCACCGTTGGCGGTTTTCAGCGACAGGTTTTCCAGCGCGATCTGTGGACTGGCGGCCAGCAGTTTCTGCAGGTCAGCCTTGACCTGTGCCGACTCGGCTTCGGTCAGGTTCAGCTCCGGTGCCGGCAGGCCGGCTTCGGCAGCGGCCGCCGCTTCCTTCTCGTACGGCTGCAATTTGGTCTGGTAGATCTGCATCAGCGACATCGTCGACGGGATGTCGAGGTTCTTCAGGCTCATGGCCATGTTGGCCGAACCGATTTTCTTGTCGTTGAGGGTGACTTCACCCACCTTGTAGTCAGCGCGGCCCGAGGCATTGCTGCCGCTCTCTTCAGTGAGGTTCTTCATTTCGAAGTTCTTCACGCCGAGTACCGACTGCTTGGCACCGAAGGTGGTTTTGCTGTTGGTCAGCTCCAGGGTGTTTTCCCCGGTGTAGTAGCCGTAGCTGCTCTTGGTAAGGTTGCTGGCCAGGGTCAGACCGTTGAGTTCGACCTGCACCGGCGCCTGATCCTGCGACACGGTGACCAGTTTCAGGTTGTCCATGTAGCCGTCAGCCTTGACCTTCTGCGCCTGGGCACTGGCGGAGATGTTCATGGTCAGGCCGGAGAATTTCAGGCTCGACTGCTCGTCCAGCGCGGTTTCCAGCGGCAGCAACTCCAGGCTGCTGGTGGTGGATTCGTCGTAGCCGATGTTGGTCACACCTTTAAGCGGCGCGGCGCCCTTGGTGGCGGCAAACCATTTTTCGGTGGCCGGGCTCTTTTCCAGCTCGTAATTGCTGGTGGCCATGACCGGCAGCCACTTCAGCGACACCAGGCGCGAGAACGGCAGCGGGCCGTGCTCGATGTGGTCGACGAACAGCAACTCGACCGGCTGGTCGCCGAACATCTCGCCCTCGCCCTTGAGGCGGTAGTGCGCGGTGCTGGTGAAGGTGTGACGCTCCAGCGACACCAGCTCCAGCGACGCGGTGCCATTGGAGCCGGCCATCGCGGTCTGCAGCTCTTTGTTGGCGTTGCTGACGGCGTTGTTCAGTACGCCTTCAATCTTGGTCCCGGTGTACCAGGCCCCGCCGGCGCTGATCGCACCGATGGCAACAACAATCCCGAGAAGCACGCCTGCTGATTTATTCATGAATGACCTGATCAATGTCCGTGGCTGTAAGTGTGGTCGTCTTCCCTGAACCCGTGACCGGGTCGCGGCTCGACTCCGCTGAAATTAGCGGTGGAGATTAGCACTGGCAACGCGAGGCAGCCCAATGTTTAAAGGTTAAAGAGTGTCTATGGGGAGTGTGGACAGCTGACAGGCGGGGAGAGTTGCAGTGTTTTTGAGGACGCTATCGCGAGCAGGCTCACTCCTACAATTGAAATGCGTTCCCCTGTAGGAGTGAGCCTGCTCGCGATAGGGCCACTGAATTCCCAGAAGATCAGGAATACTGAACCTCGATCTCATCGAGTTGATGATCAAAGCTCTTCAACCGCGCCGTCCAGGTATACACCAGCACTTCAAAATCCCGATCGATCACCGCCCCGCCCGGCCCGTCAGCGCGCGGGTCGCAGAAATCCAGCTGATAGCGCTCACGGGCCATGGCTGTGGCGACATCCGACAGTTCGCGGGCATTGTTGAGCCAGTGCCAGCCTTCGTCGGCAATCTGCTTGTCGAGTTCCAGACACTGTTTTTTCAAGGCTTCGAGGCTTTTTTCCAGCGGCGTGCCGGTGAGTTCGCCCATGACTTCGGCGAAGGTGCGTCCCGGTTGCCAATAGCTGCCCCAGAAGTAGCGGTCGAACACGGTTTCGACCCGGCGCAGGGCGACTTTGGTGTCCCAGATCAGCACCAGGGTCTTGCCTTGTTCAAGCTGTCTTTTTTTGACTCGCTGCACCTGGATCGACGCCCAGGCCACCACGACAATTGCCATCACCGCGATCAACGCCGTGGCGCTGTCGAGGAAGACCATGGCCTTGTCGATCTGGTGGGCCAGCATGATGCCGTAGAAATAGGTGGCCGATAGCAGCACCAGCGCTACCAGGGCGCACCAGAAGCCGAGAGCGTAAGGGTTTTTCATTATTGGTTTCCCCTAGACCAGCGCTAGCAATGTGCGCTGAAAGGGTGCGTTGCACGTGGCACCCCTTCAACACTTCAAAGCATAGCAACGGGTTCAGGGTTTGCTGGCGCTTGAGGCTTGCGTTCGTCCGCTTTCCCAACCGCCACCCAGGGCGAGGAACAAATCGATCTGGCTCATGGCGACCTGGGTGTTGGCGGCGGCCAGTTGCGCGGTGACGTCGGTGTAGGTGCGGGTCGCCTGCAGGTCGGCGAGGAACGACTCGCGCCCGGCCTGGAAGAAGCGGTGGGTCTGGTCCGCCGCCAGTTTCGCCGACTGCTCGGCATCGGCCAGAGCGTCGCGGCGTTGCAGCAGCGCGCTGTACTGGGCCAGACCGGTCTGGGTTTCGCGGATGGCGTTGAGCACCACGCCGTCGAAATGCGCCAGTGCGGCCTGGGTGTTGGCCTCGGCTTCACGGATCCGCGCACGGGCGCCGTTGGTCGGCACCTTCCAGCTCAACGACGGTCCGAAGCCCCAGCGGTTGGTCGACGGATCGCCCAAGTCGTCAATAAGACCGACGGTGCCGATGGTCGCGCCGATGCTGATGTCCGGGTACAGCTCGCCCGTGGCGACGCCGATGCCCGCTGTCGAGGCCGCCAAGCGACGTTCCGCCTGACGGATATCGGGACGACGCTTGAGCAGCGCAGCGCCATCACCCACCGGCACCAATTGGGCGATTTTCGGCAGTTCAGCACAAGTGGCGGTACCGGCCGGCAATTGCTCGACCGGTTTGGCCAGCAGCATCGACAGGCGGAACAACCCGGCCTGACGCGCCGCCTCATAGCGCGGCAGGTCGGCGCGCAACGACTTGAATTGGGTTTGCGAACGAGTGACCTGGGTCTCATCGCCACGCCCGGCATCGCGCAGGCGCTGGATCAGCGTGGTGCTCTGCGATTGCAGATCGAGTGAATGCTGGGCAATTTCCCGCTCTTCGTTGGCCGCGCACACCTGGGTGTAGGCGCGAACCACATCGGCCACCAAAGTGATGCGTGCGGTGTCAGCCGCCGCTTGAGTCGCATCGGCGTTAGCCTTCGCGCCTTCGATACCACGTTGCAGGGTGCCCCACAGATCGAACTGATAAGACGCGCTGATGCCAATATCGCCGACGTTGTCGACCGGGACTTTTTCCGGCAGCAAGAACGCCTGACCGGATTCCTGCAGACGCTGCGCGCCCATCTTCACGCCTGCGCTCCAGCCACCCGCCGCTTCGGCCTCATCGACTTGCGCGCGAGCCCGTTGAAGGTTCGCCGCCGCCACGCGCAAATCAGTGTTGGACGCCATGGCCTGCTGCACCAGTTGATCCAGACGCGGGTCCTTATACAGTCGCCACCAGTCAGCCGGTACCGGCGCTGACACCACCGGTTTGCCCTCCACCGCCAGTTCGCCCTGAAAGTCCTTGCGCTGCACCGCCGCGTCAGCGGGCAGCTGATAGACCGGCCCGACCATCTGACAGGCCGAGAGCATCAAGCCCAACCCGGCGATCATCAGGGCCTTGTTCATTGCGCGGGCTCCTGCGTTTTGTCGTCGATGATCGACACGGTCGCGGTACGCCCGGCGATCATGCGGAAGTCTTCCGGCACCTCGTCAAAGGCGATGCGCACCGGAATCCGTTGTGCCAGGCGCACCCAGCTGAACGCCGGGTTGACGTTCGGCAGCAGGTTGTTGCCGCTGGTGCGGTCACGGTCTTCGATACCGGCGACGATGCTTTCGACATGCCCACGCAGCCTGGCCTTGTCGCCGATCACGCGGATATCCACCGACTGCCCGACATGAATGCCGTCGAGTTTGGTTTCTTCGAAATAGCCGTCGATGTGGAACGAGTTGCTGTCCACCACCGACAGCACCGGCCGCCCGGCGGTGACGAATTCCTGCACCCGGGGCGCACGGTCGTTGACGTAGCCGTCCACCGGGCTGCGGATCACCGAGCGATCCAGGTTGAGCTGCGCGCTGTCCACCGTCACCAGCGCTTCGGCCAGCGCCGATTGCGCGCGGGCGACTTTCGACTGGCTTTCTTCCAGTTGCTCGGCCGGCACCAGGTTGCCCAGGCCACGGTTACGCTTGGCTTCGCGCTGCGCCTGGGCCAGGGTTTCCTCGCGATCGGCGACCGCCGCTTTAGCCTGATGCAGAGCCAGTTTGAAGCGGTCCTGATCGATGCTGAACAACACCTGACCACGTTTGATCAACTGGTTGTCCTTGACCTCGACCTGCTGGATCAGCCCGGACACGTCCGGAGCGATCTGGATGATGTCGGCGCGGATGTGGCCGTCGCGGGTCCACGGCGCAAACATGTAATACATCACCATGCGCCAGACGAGGACGACGGCAAAAGTCACGATCAGCAGGGTCAGGACCACGCGACCGATAGTCAGAAACGGTTTTTTCATGTCATCAGGTATCGACTGAGTGAGTCCACGCCGTACAGCAGCACGGCGTAGAGGGCCACGTTGAACAATGCCCGGTGCCAGACCAGACGGTAAAAGTGCAGGCGCGTGAGCACGCCATGCACCAGCAAAAACAACACATAGGTGATGCCCATCAGCACCAGCAGGGTGGGCAGGAAAATCCCGCTGATATCCAGATCACCGATCATAGGGGCGCTCCATCGGGCAGCGGTTCTTCGGCATCGCTGGTGCTGACGAATTCCACGCCGGGCAGCAGCGCCAGGCGCAAACCGCTCAAGGCATGCAACAGGTTTAGCCGGGTTTCTTCGTCGCCGTGGCCTTTGAGCGCGCGGCGCGCGCGGTCCATCGTCATCAGCAACGGACTCGGCGCCGGCAAGCGTTCGCCGGCCTTCAGACACGCGCGAAAATACTCGCCGACCTCAGCCACCACTTGCTGCAGCAGGGCCTTCGGCGCGCCGCTGACCCGCGGCGTGTAAGCCAGCAGATCGAGCAGGTTCAGGCCGACGCGCACTTCACGCATGGCAATCCCGGTGTCTTGGCCGGTCATGGCCAGACGCGGCAAGTGCTGCATCAAACGGTCGAGCAACTGCACGCCCAGATGCCGATGTTCGGCCAGATTGGCCGGCTCGGTCATGCGCACGATGTCTTTCCAGCTGAAGCGGGTCAGACGTTTGGCGGCCAGTTCGACGCCGAACGGGCGGGCGATCAGGGTCCAGATGAACGCGAACAGCAGGCCCAGAGGGCCGGCCAGGTTGGAGTTCACGAAGGCGAAGAAGTCCGCGTCGTAGGCGCCCTGAATGCTGATGAACGACGAGGTGTTGACCAGCGTCAGGAGCATGCCGAGGAAGAACCGTGGCTGCACCGTCAGGGTGCCGACACAGATGAACGGAACCGCAAACGCCAGTACCAGCATCGGAAAATCGTGCAGGTTCGGCAGAATCAGAAACAGATAGAGACTGGCGAACAGCACCGACATCCCGGTCCAGAAAAAGAACCGGTAGATCTGCGGTGCCGGGTCGTCCATCGAGGCGAAGAAACTGCACGCTACCGCCGCCAGAATCACCGCGCTGCCACCGTCCGGCCAGCCGAGCAGAATCCACAGCACCGAAGCGACGATGATCGCCAGAACGGTCGAGGCCACCGAATACAGCATCATCCCGCGGTCGAGAAATGGCGTCAGCCGCCCGAGGCGCCAGTGCCGGTAAACCGCGCGCCAGCTGTCCTGGCGCTCGCAGAGAATCGCGTCCTGCAAACTGCGGCAGTCCTGCCACAGATCGATGAATTCGCCGAGGCGATAAATCGCGTTGGAGAACAGCAATTGCTTGCGATCTTCCAGCGCCTCGCAGCTTGGCTGCAGGGCCTGGAGCTGATCCTTGAGCGCCTGCCAACGCGCCAGATCAGCGTCGTTATGACCGAGCCATTGCTGGGTCGCGGTCAACAGCGGGGCAAACTTTTCCACCAGTTCCGGTGTGCGCCGTTCAAGCGCGTAGAGCGAATCTTCCAAAGCGTCGATCACCGGCAGCAGGTGGATCATCCGCCCGCGCAGTTCCTTGGTGTTGCGCACGGTTTGCGGCCGGGCGCCTTCGTGGGGCAACTGGCCGATCATCAATTCGAGGCTGTTGAAATTGGCGACCATGGCCATGCGCAGCGTGGCGATCTGTTCAGGCTGCACGTCGCGGCTGAGAAACTTCAGGCTGTAGGTGGTGGCGTCGGCGAACCACTTGCCCACTGCGTCGTTGAACACCGGCGCCAAGCGACGCGGCCAGAACATCGCGCCGACCACTGCCGCCACGGCGATACCGAGAAAAATCTCTTCGGTACGCGCTTCCGCCACGTCCCACACCGCCAGCGGATTATCTACGGTCGGCAGGGCGATCAGCGGCAAGGTATAACCGGCCAGCATCAGTGCGTAGTTATTGGCGGTACGCAGGTGCAGCGACAGGAACAACAGGATCCCCGTCCACAAGGCAATCACCACCACCAGCACATACGGACTCTGCACGAACATCGGCACGAACAGCACCGCCGCCGCCGCCCCGAGAAAGGTACCGATGGCGCGGTACAGCGCCTTGGAACTGGTCGGGCCGAGAAACGGGCTGGAAACGATGTACACCGTGGCCATCGCCCAGTACGGACGCGGCATTTGCATGAGCAAGGCGATGTACAGCGCGATCATCGACGCTGCAAAGGTACGGACCCCGTAGAACCAGTCCCGGGCCGGAGGAATGCCGGAGAAAAAACCGTTCAAGAATTGATCACCACAGGCGGATTGGCCGCCTCAAAAGCTCGCAGTACCCGAAGCGTAGCTTCCAGATCACTCTGATCGATGCCTTCGAGCACTTCATGACGCAGACGTACCAGCTCGCTTTCCACCGCTTGCACCAGTTCACGGCCGGTGTCGGTCAGGCTCAGGCACTTGGCCCGACGATCCTGCGCATCTTCGGTGCGGCAGACGTAGCCGGCGTGGCACAACTGATCGAGCAGACGCACCAGCGACGGACTCTCCATCCCGGCTGCCTGCGCCACTTGCACCTGACGCACACCCTCGCCCAACCGCCCGATCATCAACAACGGCACGGCGCAGGCTTCGGAGATTCCATAGTTGACCAGCGTGGTCTGGCAGATCTTCCGCCAATGCCTGGCGGCCACCACCATGGCACTGCTGATGTTCATCTGGAGAGCGTCGAGGGAATTCGCCACGGGAAAATGCACACTGTTAGTTTGCTAACTATCAATATCGCATTGGCGGGGAATTTCAGTCAAGTTTTGAAACAAATCTCTAGGCTGCCGGATGTCAGCATCAAGACACCGATTACGACTGGTCAACACTGCAACAGATGTAGACACTCTGATGGCTTTTCGATAGCTTTTTGGCACACGTCACACCCATCTGTGATCGCAAGGAACGCTAAAAACATGATATTAATGATCACTAGTACTTACGACTTGACTTGCGACTATCTAATAAAAAAATATATCCACTCTGAATTCTATCGATTGAATCTAGATAAGTTTTCTAGCTACCAAATTCAAATCGACAACAATGGATTCACAATAGAAAATATTTTTGGAAAAATAACTACAAAAACGTGCAAAGCAATATATTTTAGAAAGCCAATTCTAGAAAAACTAGACGGTATCTTTGAAGACTGCTATCACAATTTCTCGCACAAAGAAACATATTCACTTATCGAAGGACTGGCAGAAAGTTTTGAAGGTATCTGCTTATCACGCCCGAGCGTAATGCGAAGAGCCAACAACAAAATTCTTCAGCTTTTTTTGGCAAAAAAAATAGGTTTCATCACTCCTAAATCAAATATTTGTAACAGCATTACAGCTTGGCACAAAACCAGAAACACAATAATTATAAAGCCGCTAGCTAGCGGAATAATTGAGCATTCTCAACACAAAGAATTCATTCAAACAAATATCTATGACAAAAATATAGACAACAAATTATTAAAGCATACACCTTCATATTTTCAGGAATATGTAGAAAAAAATTATGAAGTAAGAGCAACATTTACTGGCACGAAGGCTTTCAGCGTAAAAATAATCTCTGAAAATAAAATAGACTGGAGAAAAAACAACAATAAACTAACCTATGAGGAACACACACTCCCTTCAGAAATTTATGAAAAATGCATTCAATTCATGAAAGAACTCCAAATCAATTTTGGCTGCTTCGACTTCATAATCAAAGATGACGTGTATTATTTTTTAGAAATGAACGCAAATGGCCAATGGGCTTGGTTAGAGTTTGAAACTGGGCTTTGTATATCTTGCGGAATTATGGAGTTATTAAATGGTCACTCTTGAGAGAGTTTTCTGTACTCTTCTAAACCACACTCCACTCTTCCACATTTCTTGTGATCAACGCTTTGGCCAGTATCATGCGACCACGCCTAGGCGGCTCTCACTTCTAGTTATATCTTTCTGGAAATGGAAACTGTACATAATATCAATTAACAGCCAGCGGAAATTTGAGCTATTAAAATTAATCAACTTTGATTTAATTTGCCCAATGCCCAGCCAAGCGGAGGTTGATAACAAAACAGACTCTTTCAGAAAACATTTGACAAGTACCTCAGCATCTACGGAAGCGGCAAATATACAGTACGAATCACTCAAAGAACGTTTCAATCAAAACACAAGCATTAAATCTTCTTTTGATAACAAAGTTTCAGCCTACGCCTCATCATACGTCGTACTACTTGGCTTTTACGCCTACCTATTCAACGAAATGTGGAAACTCACCAATAATAATTTATTCTACACCTCCTGCGTGGTCATTTTTATTTGTGCATTATTTACTGCGACAGCTGGCCTGTACATCTGGGGCTTTCTCAAGTTAAAAAATACTATCCGATCTAGATTTTTTGATCTAAAAACTGAGCCTACCGCCCAGAATCAAGCTGTGCTGACTTACACCAATTGGTATTCATCAGAAAAAGAAGGGACCGTCCACGCTTCTTATATTCGCAATATAGAAACCAATATGGCAACATCACTACTTCTTGGGCTTGGGCTTTGGATATTTGTTTTTCTCAGCAGCAATTATCTATCGAGCCAAACCCATCCTCCCCTGTCCACAGCGCAAGAGACCGAAATAATAAATGAGTCTGGAGACTTAAAAAAACAAAACTTGTCAACATTACTTTCAATCATTCAAAATGCCGACTCCAGCCAAAACTACACCCTTTACGTAATAAGCAACGCAGAGGTGCAATCCTCCATTAAAGAGCAAGTTATAAAAACTTTAAAGCTGCTCCTTACTCCTGAAAAAATTAAAGAAGTAAATCTAAGCACCAGTGTCATAAAAAAATCCATGACAATCAAGTTGGAGTTATCAAAATGAAGCCATACATACTAAATTATAGCGAATCTACTCCCCTTACCCCTGGAGCAATGACCTACATGGACACATTGCAAATAAATGTATCAACGGGCGGCCATCTAAATACTGATTCAACGATCCAAACACGGACACTCGAAAGTGATGACAGCGATGAATTTTATTTAAATCCGACGGACACTTTGAAAAACACCTCAACTATTGTTACCAAAACACTTGAGGCGACTGATGATGACAGCATTTTCTCTGAAAGCACTCTATCCACAGCTACAACAGAACCATCAGATCCAGATGAATTGGATACACTTGCACTATACAAATATAAAAAAGACCACCTAAGCTGTATGTCAACGGTCAGCACAGAGTCTATTGAACCTTCTGACCCAGACGAAATCACACTAAATTAGTGCCGTGAGTTGAAAAGGCAAACAACATACTTGCCTTTAAACTTTCAGCCAGCTCAATCGCTCCCCCCGAGTTCAAGGCTTATTTTTTCAATATAATCGAGCACGTTCTCGGGGATGCTGTATTGAAACTGCTTACGCCGATTCTTCGAAACCTTACCGTTATTTTCTAGGCACATCATTACTAGTTTTGACAGGTCGCTACCACGCACATCAAATCGCTCATTTACCGCTTTTATTACATAGTCGTACTTTTGAAGAAATTCAGTCTCTTCGCGAAGCTCAATCTCCAGAGCTCGACGAGCCATTTGCAGTGTGAATTCGACGCATTGGGTGGCATCCCAGAAGCGATAGATTGACGAGTGCCCCACAAACTCGAATGCCATCAGATCGGCGTCCAGCCAAGTGACATTCCAGAATTCGCGTGCAGGTTTTGAAAAGCCTTTCAGGGCCTCCAGATAACCTGACTCTTCGTGTTTCATCGCCACGGAAACAGGCAACAGCAAACCATTTTGCAGGACACCTGAATGACAGAGTGTCTGATGTATAAGGAAACGTGAAAGGCGGCCGTTGCCATCCATGAACGGATGTAGAAAGACAAAACCGAAAGCCACGACGGCAGCCGAAACAAGTGGGTCGACTTGCCGGGCAGACTGATTGGCGAAATGCATGAGTTCTTCCATCAACTCACGGCACAAATCCGGCGCCGGCGGGACATAGCTGACCCCCGCGGCCCCTCTCAAACCGTTATGCAGATGATTTTGCTCATGACGGAACAACACCGCCTTGTCAAACGGGTTCGAAACAGTGCTGTTTTGCAACTCGACCAGATAATCTTCGCTCAATTCGGTTCGCTCATGAGCCTGGCGCAGCAAATGAACAAACCGGCGTGATTTCTCTTCGCTAGGCTCTTCTTTCTCGATGGCAAAGGAGTCGCGGGTTTCGTGGAGGTAAGCCCAATTGATGGCGCGATCCATCATCTCAGGCGGGAGTGTCGCCATGAAGGCCTGCGCTCGACCAATAATGTCTAGATCAAGCAAGGCTTGCAGCTCTGCAGTTCTTTCGACGGTTGCGCAGTAACGCAACGAACCCAAACCATTGAAATCGACACGCCAACGACTGTTTCGAATCGCCGGCCCGGTGACGTAGAGCTTTGGGTCGAAAAGTGCAACGACACTACCCCGAACCGGTGTCTTATACTCCAGTTGCTGACCCGTAAAACTTTCCCACAGAAAACACGCTTTTCGAATAAAAACGCCGTTTGGTGATTTGGTCAATTCTGCGAGCAATTGCTCAGCCGCTATAGTTTCAAGCGCCTGAGCCAGAATGCCCAAATTGATGCCCTCGTGTTTAAGGGCGAAGAGGATGTGCTCCAGTGTAGAGCCTTGGGCCGGAGCGACAGTCTGTGGAACAGCCAGGCAATCTCCGATCAAGGTGATTCGGGTGACGGGCTTCACCATTGCAGTTCGCTTTGGAACAAGCGCCCGGATGTTCAGCGCCTCATGCAGGTGCGCATATCCAACAGTTGGCATGGGAAACATCCTCAGAAAAAATTCACTGAAGCGATTAAAGCTCAGTTTTTTTTACTGAACGCATGTTTTTTTTACATTTCAGCTATTTCCCACAGATTTTTTTACACATTCCTACTTTTTCTCAACAGCACATTCAGCTGATCCACCACCTCCGCCCAGTCCGCATCATCAAGAATCTCATCCCGCAAAAAATCCGCCTGGCTCTTGCTCCAGAAAAACGCGTCTGCCAGGTGCAGTTCGGGTTTGAGCGGGGAATGGGTGGCGATGAATTGGTCGATGCTGACCGGGTCGCTGCTCAGGCCGAGCTGCTCGAACAGGGATGGCAGGCTGTGGGTTGGCTGCTCCATGGAAGACTCCTTCAAAAATGCGGTGGGAGATTATTCGCGAGCAGGCTCGCTCCCACAGGGGAACGCGCTCAACCTGTGGGAGCGAGCCTGCTCGCGAAGGCGTTGGCAAAAACGCTACAAATCCTACTGACTCAACTCCCGCACCTCGGCATGCGGCACCATTTTCAGAAACTCGGGCATGCTCATGTGCAGCAGGTAATTGTGGTTGCCGGCTTCCAGGTAGATGTCTTTCTGCCGGGTCAACAGCGGGTCGATGACCATGTCCAGGCCGTAGGAATCACCGAGCGGCGGCACCGCGCCGCGTTCGCAGTCATCGAAGATATGCGCCAGGTTGCTCTCCCGGGTGATCTGCCATTCGCCGCGAATGCGCACTTTACTCAAGTCCAGATGCCGACTGGCCGGCAGCACGGCCATCAGGTAATGCCCGTGGTGGTCGTCGAGAATGACTGACTTGGCCACGCGTTCGGCGGGCACCCCGGAAACCCGCGCGGTTTCCAGGCTGCTGGCCGAGTGGCGGTGGGCCACGATGTCATATTCGCAATGCGCCCGGTTCAGGCTGCTCTGCACTTTTTTTGCCATACGCATGCTGCACCTCGGTGTCCCGCTGAACGTTGTGCCTGTTCTGCTGAGTCTAGTTCGGCCAGTTGCTGATGAAGGGAAATCCGCTCATTGGACACATCCGCTTATTGATCAAAATTCATCCGACGTCAGGCTCAACTAGACTTAAGGAAACACCCCCATGACTCTCCCGGAGGGTCACGTGAACAGCCGATGTTGCACGTTTTTCCTGATACTGCTGGCCAGCGGCTCAGCCCTCGCGGCTGATGTCCTGCCGACGGCGGTCAATCCGGTCGGCCTGTGGCTGATCACCCTTGGCATTGCCTTTCTGATCGCCGAAGCCGCGCTGCCCAACTACGGGGTGATCGGCCTCGGCGGGATCATCATGTTCGTCATCGGCGCGCTGATTCTGGGCAACGCCGAGTTGCCGGTGCCGATGATCATCGGCCTCGGCCTGCTCAGCGCCCTGCTGCTGATCGCATTGATCGTCCGCGCCTTGAAAACCCGCCCGCGCCACGCCGTCAGCGGCGATGCCGGGCTGGTCGGCAGCGTGACGACAGTGACCACCGTGCAAGCGCAAAACGCCCACAGTGGCTGGGTGCAATTGCAGGGTGAACAGTGGCAAGTGCACAGCGCGACACCGCTGCACGCCGGGCAATCGGTGCGCGTGGTCGGGCGAAATGGCTTATTGCTGAAAGTCGCCGCGACTGACGCGGTGCGACACGGAGAGTGATCATGGGTCTGCAAATCGGTTTCGTTGCACTGCTGCTGTTGGTGATCGCCCTCGCCGGGTCGACCTTCCGCATCCTGCGTGAGTACGAGCGCGGCGTGGTGTTCCAGCTCGGACGCTTCTGGCAGGTCAAGGGCCCGGGGCTGATCCTGCTGATTCCGGTGGTGCAGCAAATGGTCCGGGTCGACCTGCGCACCGTGGTCCTCGACGTGCCGCCACAGGATGTGATCACCCGCGACAACGTCTCGGTGAAGGTCAACGCGGTGCTGTACTTCCGCGTGCTCGACCCGCAGAAGGCGATCATTCAGGTCGAAGACTTTCTCTCGGCCACCAGCCAACTGGCGCAGACCACCCTGCGCGCGGTGCTCGGCAAACATGAGCTGGATGAACTGCTGGCCGAACGCGAGCAGTTGAACATCGATATCCAGCAGGTGCTCGACGCCCAGACCGACGCCTGGGGCATCAAGGTCGCCAACGTCGAGATCAAGCACGTCGATCTCAATGAATCGATGGTGCGTGCGATTGCCAAACAGGCCGAAGCCGAACGCGAACGCCGGGCCAAGGTGATCCACGCCGAAGGCGAACTGCAGGCCTCGGAAAAACTCATGCAAGCCGCCGAAATGCTCGGCCGCCAGCCCGGTGCCATGCAATTGCGTTATATGCAGACCCTGAGTTCGATTGCCGGTGACAAGAGCTCGACGATCGTCTTTCCGTTGCCGATCGAATTGCTCAAGGGGATGGCGGATTTGTCGGGCAAATCCTGAGCCTGCGATCACCCGCCCGGTTTATCGGCGCTCGGCTCCCTCACGTACAAACGTGCAAATGCGCCGCCTGCATGGACATCGCTCTGCCGCTGCCAGCCTTCAGGCAACGCGGCAAACTCATCGGGTTCATCCAGCGTGCCGATCAACCACATCCGCGTGCTGCCCTTGGACACGTCGCCAAGCTGATCGAGGAAAACCTCCTCGCCGACCAAAGTGCCAAATCCGTAGGCATTGGGACGCGTGGAACGCCCATCCGCCGCTGGTGGCGTATACAGACGGATCTGCGCGTCAGTGCGGTTGTAGTAGATGTAGCTGAGGTACCACATCATGTCGCTGGTGACGATCCGGTCACCCTCGGTGAAGTGTCGATTGACGTAGTCGACCAGCACGCTGAACTGATCATTGCTGTCGACCGTGGCGTTGTTCTTCACACCCACCAGTTCGACCCCGACGAACAGCACCAGAATCGCCAGCGCCAGAACGCGAGAGCCTGCGTACAGCCGATCGACCGCCAGCGCCACCAGCATCGGCAACCCCAACGCATAGGCCGTCAAATACCGCTCGATGAACACCGGCGAGATGAACGACACGCCAAACACCAGCAGAATCGGCATCACGCTGTAGCACAGCAACAACAAGCTGCCGCGAAATACGCTGCGATCACGATGCAGGGCAACGGCAATCACGGCTACCAGCGCCAATGGCAAAAGCAAAAACAGCCACCCCGGCAAGGTCATGCCGTCGTCCTGGATCAGCAACGACCAGACCATCGACGGCAATGAGCTGAGGGTCACCGGATCTTCCCAGCCTATGTCATTGCTGGCCTTGAGTTCCGGGATGTGCTGCAGCAGATCAAGCAGGTTGGACACCCACGGCATGTACAGCAACGCGATGCTCACGTTGGCCAGCCACCAGGCCGGACGCTGAATATGCCGCAGCCGATACCCCGGCTGCACGCGCACCGCTGTCAGATACAGCCAGTGGCTGATCACGCACAGAACGGTGAAGTAGTGGGTGTAGAACGCTGCCGTCATCAGCAGCGCATAGGCCACCAGATAGCGATGCCGACGCGGCTGGCGCACCCAGTAGACCAGCGCGATCGTCGCGCCGATCAGCCACATGCCGAGCAGCGAATACATGCGCACTTCCTGGCTGTAGCGCACGGCCGTGGGCAACAACGCCAGCAACAGCCCGGCCAGCAACGCAGCGCGACGGGTGGCGAGCAGATCCACCAGCCACACACCGAGACCGACGGTAATGATCCCCGGCAGCGCACTCATCAAGCGAATGGACAGGATGCCGTCACCGAACAGCCCGATCCAGCCGTGCAGCAGCAGGAAATACAGCGGTGGGTGCACGTCGTGGGCCGCTAGCCCCCAGATCTCGGCCAGTGGAAACTGGCTCAGCAGGACGCTGGAGCCTTCGTCGAACCAGATCGCCGCCGCCGTCAGGTCGAAAAAACGCACCGCCGCCGCGAGCAGCATGATCGGTAACAACCAGTGCTCTCTGGCCCAGCGAAGCAGACGCAAGGCCACCAGCCATGCACCCGGGACCGCGCGCGGATCCTGCGTGTCGCCAACCGGCGTTTCTCTGTGTGCCGCCATTGCATCCTCTTGCTGTGCCGGAATATCGCGAACGGATGGAGCCGAACCTGCCCGTCACTTTAGGTCAGCCACAGGAGAGCCGTCGATGGCGGTGTGCGCTTTCACGACATCCGGCACCCCGGCCAATCCCAAACAGCCCTCGGCATTTCCAGTTCAGGCCATCAGCGCCGCGCCACCTCCCCCGCCGGATACACCGACTCCCAGCCCCCGCCCAACGCTCGGTACAACCCGACCATCGCCAGCGAAACGCCGGTCGAGCTTTCCACCCACTGCTCCTGAGTCGCCAGCAACGCGCCTTGAACGGTGAGGACGTTGACGAAATCAACCACGCCTTCGACGTATTGCTGTTGTGCGGTGCGCAGGGCGATCTGGTTCTGCCGCACGGCTTCGGTGAGGCTGTCGCGGCGGCGTTGGCTGGCGTTGTAAGCCGTCAGTTGGTCGTCGATTTCATGCCAGGCGCTCAGCACGGTTTGCTGATAGGCGATGGCCGCTTCCTGTTGCTGGGCTTCTCGCAGTTGCAGCATGCCGCGCAGGCGTCCGCCGTCGAACAGCGGCAGGCTCAATTGCGGGCCGATACCGAAAGCGCGCGAGCCCCAGGAGCCGAAGTCGCTCAGTTGCATCGCTTGCGAGCCGAGATTGCCGGACAAGGTGATGCGCGGATAAAAATCGCCCTTGGCCACGCCGATGTTGGCGGTGGCGGCATGCAGGCGCGCCTCGGCCTGCCGGATGTCCGGCCGGCGTTCGGCCAGCTGCGACGGCAGGCCGATGGCGACTTGCAGCGGTGACTGCGGCACCGCGCCGTCTGTGGATAACTCCTTGGCCAGGGCCTGCGGCGGTTCGCCCATCAGCAGGCTTATCGCGTTGATCAATTGCGACTGACGCTGCTCAAGGGCCGGCAGGCGCGATTCGATGGCCGCGACCTGCGCGGCCGCTTCGGCGACGTCCAGATCGGTCGCCACACCGTCGTTGAGGCGCAGTTGCGACAGTTTGAGGCTGTGCCGGGCGACGTCGAGGTTCTGCTCGGTGACCGCGCGGGTGTTCTGCACGCCGCGCAACTGGATGTAGTTCTGTGCGGTGTCGGCGAGGACCGCGAGCAGCACACCGCGACGGTCGTTTTCGGCGACTTCGAGGTTGGCATCGGCGGCTTCGGTTTCACGGCGCACGCGGCCCCAGAAATCCAGTTCCCAGGAGGCGGAGAAACCGGCGTCCCACAGGTTGAAGGCGGAATCGCCATTGTGCCCGGACGGGTCATTCAGGCCTTCGCCACTGTTGCGTTTACGCGCGTAGCTGCCGGTAGCGGCGGTGTTCGGGTAGCGATCCGCGGTGATCACCTGGCGCGCGGCACGGCTTTGTTGCAAGCGACTGCTGGCCAGTTGCAGATCGAGGTTGCTCTTGATCGCCCGCTGGGTGAGGGCCGAGAGCTGCGGGTCGTGGAAAACCTCCCACCAGCGTTCGTTCAGCGGTTCGCTGACGGCTTGGCTGGGGGCTGATTTGGCGGGTTTGGCCCAGTCGGCGATCTGTGTGGCTTCGGGCTTGTGGAAGTCGGGGCCGACGGTGCAGGCGCTGAGGCCAAGAGCGAGCAAGGCACCGAGTGCGAGTTGCTGCCACTGGCCTCTTCGCGAGCAAGCCCGCTCCCACATTGGGTAATGCGTTCCCCCGGTGGGAGCGGGCTTGCTCGCGAAGGCGTCAGTTCTATCAACGCTGTTCATCGCTGCGTCACCTCACGTTCCGCCGACGCCGAACGGCGAGTATCGATACTCGCCTCCACCGACATGCCCACACGCAAACGCTCGGCCAACGGCTGACCCGGTTCAAGCACGATCTTCACCGGAATCCGCTGCACGACCTTGGTGAAGTTACCCGTGGCGTTATCCGGTTTCACCGCAGCGAATGTCACGCCGGTGGCCGGGGCGATGCTTTCGACGCGACCGCTCAAGGCCTCACCGCCGAGGCTGTCGACGCGTACCTGCACGTGCTGCCCCGGCTGCACGTCGGTAAGTTGGGTTTCCTGGAAGTTGGCAACCACATACGCCTGACGCAACGGCACCACCGCCAGCAGCTTGCTGCCCGGCGTGACATAAGCGCCGACACGCACCGCGCGCTCGCCGACCATGCCGTCCTGCGGCGCAGTGATGCGCGTATACGACAGCTCGAAACTGGCGATTTCCAGCGCCGCCTGCGCGTGCTTCAGATTGCCTTCGGCAGCATCGCGCTGCGCCGTGAGAATCTCTACCTGCTTACGCTCGGCCTCCAGTTTCGCGCTGGCGGTATCGAGCCGAGCGCTCGCCTGATCGATGCGCGTGCGGGCCTGTTGCGCGTTCTGTACCGTGCCGGCGCCGACGCCAGCGAGGTGGTTGTAGCGATCGAGTTCCTGCTGGGCGAAGGCCATTTCTGCCTTGGCCGAGACCACCGAGGCCTGCGCCTGAGCAATCACCGAGGTCTGCCGCTCCAGCGTGGCCTTGGCGTTTTGCAACTGAGCGCGGGCGACCAGGGTTTGCGCATCGGCCGCTTCAGCGGCGGCGCGCAAATCACGATCATCGATCAACGCCAGCAGTTGCCCCGCCTTGACCCGCTGGTTATCTTCCACCAGCACTTCCTTGATGAACCCCGCCACGCGCGGCACCACCAGAGTGAAGTCGGCGGAAACGAACGCATCGTTGGTATTTTGCTGGGTACGCTTGCCGAACAGTCCCGGCACCGCCAGGTACAGCAACACGCCAACGGCCAGTGCGGCCGCCACGGCCACCGCGAGTTTTTGCTTTGCTTGAGTCGTCATAAAAACCTTCTGTTTCAGTACAGCCATCAGGTCGGCGCGCGCGGTGGAAAGATCCGCGTCGGCAGCCAGAAAATCAGCAGAATCAGCGCCACCGCGACGCCGGCCATGCACACATAGAGATCGGACGAAGTCAGCACCACGGCCTGTTCGTGCAGGCGATGGGCGAGGCCCGGGTCGCTGCGATCGGCCAGCGGTGAGTTGCCGAGGTTGTCGATCAACATGGTCGAGTGGAAATGCAGGCGCGCAGTGGTCAGCGCCTCAATGACTCCGGTGGCGATCACCGCCGCCAGGCCTTTCACCGTGTTGAACCACGCGGAGGCGAACGGCCCGTCCTGCGGCTGGATGCTGCCGGTCGAGAGCATCAACAGCGGCAGCACCGACATTGGCTGACCGAAAATCTGCAGCCATTGCAGGACGTAGAAATTGTCGCGAATCCATGCCGAGGTCAGCAGCGATCCACCCAGGCAGGACAGGGTCAACATGCTCAAACCGATGCCGAGCACCCAGCGGCAATCGACCCAGCGCAAGTTGCACAGCGCCGCCACCAGCGGCAGCGCGATCAACTGCGGCAACGCGGCGATCAGCATGATCGGCGCGGTCTGCACCGGGCGATAACCCTGGATCTGCGCCAGATAGCTCGACGGGATCAGCACCACCGCCTGCAACACCACCAGCACCCCGGCCAGGGTCATCAGTGCAAACGACAGGTTGCGGATGCCGAGCATCTGCAACTTGAAAAACGGAATCGGCTGCGACCATTCATTGATCAGAAACGCCACCAGCAACAGCGAACCGGCGCCGAGCAAACCGCAGATGAGGCTCGACTCGAACCAGTCCAGCCGATTGCCTTGCAGCAAGCCGATCACCAGCATGCAGATCGCCGGGAAGCCCAGCAGCAGGCCCTTCCAGTTGAAGGTCTTGAGGCGCTCCAGGCGCAGCGGATCCTGCGGAATGCCCCAAGCGACCATTGCCATGGCAATCAGGCACGGCACGATGATTTGCCAGAACGTCCATTGCCAGCCGACGTATTCACTCCATAAGCCAGCCAGCGGCGTGCCGAGACCCGGGCCGAACGTCGCCGTCAACGCATAACCGGCCAAACCATAGAGTTTGAAACTGGCCGGTAGAAAACGCAGGGCGACCGTCATCAGCATCGGCGGCAACGCGCCGCCGGCCAGCCCTTGCAGGGTGCGCATCAACAGCAGGCTTTCGTAATTCGGGGCGAACGGGCACAGCACGCCGAGCAGCGTGAACAGGCTGATCGCGCAGAGGGTGAAACGGCGCAGCGAAAAGGTCACCGAGCACCACGGCGCGAACGCCATTGCCGCCACCGAGGTCGCGGCGTAACAGGACACCAGCCAGGTGCCTTCGTCATAACCGATGTTCAGCGCGCCCCGAATATCGGCCAGCGCGACTTTGGTCACCATCTCGTTGAGGCCCGAGACCAGCACTGCCAGCAGCACGCCAACCAGGCCGGTGATGATTCGCGCCCCGAACACCGGTGGCGCAGCCGCCGTCGCCGGACTGGCCGCAGCGATGGGCGCCGGAACCGACAGGGATGTCATGGATACATACTCCGGAAGGAAAAATACCGGAGCATTTTAGTAAGGCTTACTGCTGACGAAAATTGACTTATTGGCAGGTTATAAGTGCGCTCAGTGCAGCAATGAATATCCAATGTGGGAGCGGGCTTGCTCGCGAAAGCGGTGGATCATTCAACCTGTGCGGTGCCTGACACGACGCCTTCGGGAGCAAGCCCCCTCCCACACGGACTCTGCTTGTATCAGGGTTGCGTGGCCAGCCATGTCTCGTCACAACACGCCTTGAGCGTTTCACGCAGCCAGCGGTGCGCCGGATCCTTGTCGAAGCGCGGGTGCCAGGCCTGAGTCAGCATCAGCGTCGGCAACGGAATCGGCAGATTGAACGAACGTAGCTTCAGGCCCAGTCGGCGCACGCTGAGCAACGCTTCCTTGGGCACCGGCAAGATCAGGTCGGAATCGGGCAAGGCAAACATCGCCGCGTGGAAGCTTGGCGCAATCACCGCCACCCGCCGCTCCAGACCCAAGGCGTTCAACGCGGTGTCGATGGGGCCGCGAGCAATGCCACGGCGCGACATGCTGATATGCGAGTAACCGGCATAGCGCTCAGCAGTGATTTCGCCGTCGAGTAGTGGATGATCCTCTCGCACCAGGCCGACGAAATGCGTGGAAAACAGGTTCTGCACTTTGACTTCCGGGGTTACCGGACGGGTGTTGCTGACACTCAGATCAATCCGACCTTCGCGCAGCGCTTCGTCGTCGCCATCGCCCTCGGGGACGAAGCGCAACTCGCAGTGTGGCGCCTGCTGGTCGAGGGTATCGAACAGTTTGCCGCCATACACGCCGATGAAAAAGTCGTTGGCGCGGATGCTGAAGCGCCGGCGCAGGGTGCCCAGATCCACGCTGTCGGCGGAGCGAAACAGCAGCGCCGCTTGCTCGACGACATCGCGCACCTGCTCGCGCAATTCGAGGGCTTTGGGGGTTGGCACCAGGCCGCGACCGGCGCGTACCAGGATCGGATCGCCGATCGCCTCGCGAATGCGCGTCAGGGTGCGGCTCATGGCGGCGGGGCTGAGGTTCATCCGCCGCGCGGCGCCGACCACACTGCCCTCGTCGAGCAGGGCGTCGAGGGCGACCAGAAGATTCATGTCCGGGAGTTGCATGCTGAGCACTCGTGGCTGATCTGGATTGATCCTGGCGCAATGCTAGCAAACATCCTTCAAATTTGGCGGCGGCTGAAAGGACGCCTTCGCGAGCAAGCCCGCTCCCACAGGGGAACGCATTCCAAAATGTGGGAGCGGGCTTGCTCGCGAAGGCGCCGGTCCTGCCAACACAAATCTCAGCGCTGCATGCCCCAACGCTTCACCGTCACCCGCTCCAGCGTATCGAACACCAGGTTCTCCACCAGCAACCCGATCAGGATCACCACCGCCAACCCGGCAAACACCTTGTCGGTGTACAGCTCATTACGGTTCTGGAAGATGTACCAACCTAACCCGCCCTTGCCGCTGGTGGCGCCGAACACCAGCTCGGCGGCGATCAGCGTGCGCCAGGCAAACGCCCAGCCGATTTTCAGCCCGGCGAGGATCGACGGCAGCGCAGCCGGAATCAGGATGAACAGCACAAAACGCATGCCCTTCAGCCCATAGTTGCGCCCGGCCATGCGCAGGGTTTCCGAGACCCCGAGAAAACCGGCGTAGGTGTTCAGCGCCAGCGCCCACAACACCGAATGCACCAGCACGAAAATCAGGCTGTTCTGCCCCAGCCCGAACCAGAGCAAGGCCAGCGGCAGCAAGGCAATCGCCGGCAGCGGATTGAACATCGAGGTCAGGGTACTCAGCAGATCCCGGCCAAACTGGGTCGACACCGCCAGCGTGGTCAGGGCGAACGCCAGCACGATGCCGATCAGGTAACCCTTGATCAGCACCACCAGCGATATCCACACCTTGCCCAGCAACTCACCGCTGAGCAGGCCGTCGTACAGCGCATGACCGGTCTGCAGAAAGCTCGGCAGCAACAGGTCGTTGTTCTGCACCCGGGCGATCACTTCCCAGAGGATCGCCAGCAGAATCAGGATCAGGCTTTTACGCAGCCAGCCCTGTTGCCACAGGCGTTGCGCCAACGGCAATTCGCGCTCAAGCGGCACGCTGGTCAATGGTTCAAGGACGGTTTCAAACTCTTGTCGTACAGACGATGGTTGGCTCATCGGGCAATCCTCCAGAACGCTCAATAAGCGATACGAATGTCGTTGAAGTCATGGTCACGCTCGGTTTCCGGCGACTGGCCCTCATCGAACAGCAAACGGTGAATGCGCCGCGCCGATTCCTGAAACGCCACGCCGCCGAGGCTTTGCAGATCGTATTGATGGCTGTGCACTTCAGCGCGCACCCGCCCCGGATGTGGCGACAGCAGCAGGATGCGATTGCCGACCACCAGCGCCTCTTCAATCGAGTGGGTGACGAACAGCAAGGTGAAGCGCACTTCTTCCCAGAGCAGCAGCAATTCTTCCTGCATCTTGCGCCGGGTCAGCGCATCCAGCGCGGCGAACGGCTCGTCCATCAAAAGGATTTTCGGCTGCATCGCCAACGCCCGGGCAATCGCCACCCGCGCCTTCATGCCGCCGGACAAAGTGTGGGGATAGGCGTCGGCGAATGCTGCCAGACCGACTTTTTCCAGGTAGTGCAGTGCACGTTCTTCGGCGTCTTTTTTGTTCAAGGTTCGTGAGGCCAGCAGCGGAAACATCACGTTCTGTTTCACGGTTTTCCACGGCGGCAGTTGATCGAATTCCTGGAACACCACGATCCGATCCGGACCGGGTCCATCGACCCGCTGACCTTGCAGGCGAATCTCGCCTTCGCTCGGCGCAATGAAACCGGCGGCCGCTTTCAACAAAGTGGACTTGCCACAGCCGGACGGGCCGAGCAGCACAAAGCGGTCCGCCGGATCGATCTCGAAACTGACCTGATGGGTAGCTCGCACCACCCGCTGCGGGGTGCGGTATTCGAGGCTGACGTTATCCACCGCCAGCAGCGCTTGCGTACTGGCGACCGGGTTGCTGGCCGCGTGGCCTTGCAAAGGGGCATTCATCTCGATCAGCTCCCCTGCAGCGGTTTGGCGTCCTGGAAGAAGTAGTCCTTCCACGATTCCGGTTTGTTCTTGATCGCACCGACGCGGTAGAGGAATTCGGCCAGTGGATAGGTATTTTTCGGCGTGACGCTGAATTCGAATTGCGTGTTGTCGATGATTTTCAGCAGCTCGGCGCGGTCGATCTTGGCCTTGGTCACGCGGATGTACGTGTCCGCCGCCGCGCCCTTATCGTTCTGCGCAAATTGCGCGGCTTCGGTCAGCGCTTCGACGAAGGCCTTGTAGGTTTTCGGGTTGTCGTTGCGGAATTTCTCGGTGGCGAACAGCACGGTTGGCGAGTTCGGGCCGAGGATGTCGTAGGAGTTGAGCACCACGTGCACGTTCGGGTTCTGCAGCGCCTGATCCTGGAACGGTGGGTTGGAGAAATGCCCGGTCAGCTCGGTGCCGCCGGCAATCAGCGCAGCGGTCGCATCCGGGTGCGGCACGGCGATGGTGTACTTGTCGAGGCGATTGAATTCCTTGTCACCCCACTGTTTGGCCGCGGCGTATTGGAGGAAGCGCGACTGCACCGACACGCCCACCGCCGGCACCGCAATGCGGTCCTTCTCGGTGAAATCGGCAATGGTTTTGACCTTGGGATTGTTGCTCACCAGGTAGTACGGGAAGTTGCCCAGCGAGGCGACTGCCTTGACGTTCTGCTTGCCGTGGGTGCGATCCCAGATGGTCAACAGCGGGCCGACGCCGGCGCCGGCAATGTCGATGGAACCGGACAACAGCGCATCGTTGACCGCGGCGCCGCCCGAGAGCTGCGTCCAGTCGACCTTGATGTCGAGGCCTTCCTGCTTGCCGTACTTCTCGATCAGGCCCTGATCGCGCACCACGTTGAGCAATAGATAGACAATCCCGAACTGTTCGGCGATGCGGATTTCACCTTCGGCGTGGGCCACGGCCGGCGCCACCAGGCTGCCGGCGATGAGACTGAAACCGAGGCCAATGGCCGCCGCCAGCGGTGCAAATGGAAGACGTTTGGACATGATCGGATCTCCGGCAAATCAGAAAGGCGCGTCGCCCTGAATGGTCGTGCGATACAGCTTGCGGCGCAGGTGCGCTGGGCAGCCGGCGGCGAGGTGGATCAGCGAACGGTTGTCCCAGAACACCATGTCGTGGGGCTGCCACTGGTGGCGGTAAATGTTTTGCGGCAGCACGCTGTGGGCGTAGAGCTCGGCGAGCAGTTGTTTACTCTCGTCCTCCGGCAGACCGACGATGCGGGTGGTGAAGCCTTCGCTGACGAACAACGCCTTGCGGCCGTTTTCCGGGTGGGTACGGACGATCGGGTGCACCACTTCGGCGACCTGCGCCAGTTGCTCCGGGGTCAGGGTCGGACGCCAGTTGCCTTCGAATTTGGTTTCGCTGTAACGCGCGGTGTAGGAATGCGCGGCCGATCGCCCTTCCACGGCTTTGCGCAGCGCGTCGGGCAGGCTGTCCCAGGCTTTGTGCATGTCGGCGAACAGGGTGTCGCCGCCCTCGGACGGCAACTCCTGGGCGTGCAGCATCGAGCCGAGACTCGGCAGCTCTTTATAGGAAAGGTCGGAGTGCCAGAACTTGCCGGCGTCGCCCAGACCGATGTTCTGGCCGTTCTCGACGATGTTGGAAACGATGAGGATTTCCGGGTGATTGGCCAGCAGGAACTGCTTGAGCACGTGAATCTGCAACACGCCGAAGCGGCGGCTGAAATCGATCTGCTGTTGCGGGGTGATGCGCTGGTCGCGGAACACCACCACGTGGTGATCCAGGTGCGCACGATGAATACGCGCGAAGTCCTGATCGTTGACCGGCCGGGTCAGGTCCAGGCCGATGATCTCGGCACCGACGGCACCGCTGAACGGACGAATTTCAAAGGTTTGCGGCGCGGCAGTCGCGGCGCTTGGGGTGGCAGTAGCTGCGGACATCTTTCAATCTCCCACGCACGGCGCGCTCACAGGCGCACACGTCGATCAGACACTCACGCTGGATTGCGTGTCGGTTCAGGTCGTGCGGCGCGCCGATTGGTCGGCAGGTACGCAGGCGGATGACTTTAAAGCTATAAGAACTGGAAATTAAATACCGTTAATGAATAACGATATGGCGGATGGTGAGGAATGGACTGGATGGTGAGTGACGGTTTGTGTCACTTACTGACAGGGATGTGGTGATTTTGCTGGCCCCTTCGCGAGCAAGCCCGCTCCCACAATGGATCCCGGTCGAACACAGAACCTGCGTCCACTGAAGATCAAATGTGGGAGCGGGCTTGCTCGCGAAGAGGCCAGCCGCAGCGCTGAAGATCCTAGCGCTCGTGCAGTGCTTCCGCCCGCGCCCGGATGATCGGTTTGAGCAGATAACTCAACACCGATTTCTTGCCGGTGATGATATCCACCGACGCCACCATCCCCGGAATGATCAGCAGCGGCTTTTCATCAGTGCCCAGGTGGCTGCGCTCGGTGCGCACCTTGATGATGTAGTAGGTGGTTTTCTTGTCTTCGTCGGTGATGGTGTCGGCACCGATCTGCTCCAGTTTGGCTTTCAGCCCGCCATAAATGGTGTAGTCGTACGCGGTGAATTTGACGATCGCTTCCTGCCCCGGATGCAGGAACGCAATGTCCTGCGGACGGATCTTGGCTTCGACCAGCAAGGTGTCATCCAGCGGCACGATTTCCACCATGTCGCTGCCCGGCTGAATAACACCGCCGATGGTGTTGACCAGCAACTTGTTGACGATGCCGCGTACCGGCGAGGTGACCAGCGTCCGGCTGACCCGGTCTTCCAGGGCCTTGCCGGTGGCCTGGGCCTTGTTCAGGTCGGTGCGGGCTTCGTTGAGCTGGGTCAGCGCATCGCTGCGAAATTTGCCGCGAGTCTCGTCGATCTTGCGCTGGACTTCCTTGATGGCCGATTCGGCG
Source organism: Pseudomonas sp. AM14(2022) (assembly GCF_036346455.1). Taxonomy (NCBI): domain Bacteria; kingdom Pseudomonadati; phylum Pseudomonadota; class Gammaproteobacteria; order Pseudomonadales; family Pseudomonadaceae; genus Pseudomonas; species Pseudomonas sp. AM14(2022). The sequence continues at coordinate 14,301 of NZ_JAOTNY010000005.1, read as the reverse complement.
CGCGGGATCGCCAACGTGGTGGCGTCGAGCTGACCACGGGTTTCGACTTCGGCACGCTTGAGCCGCAGCACTTCCACCGGCGATACGGCGCCCTGCGCCACCAGCGGCTCGGACATGTTGATTTCCTGGCGCTGCAATCCCAGTTGCTGGCGATACTGCGCCTGCTTGGAGCTGAACTCGCGCAGCTCTTGCTGACGCTGGATCAACTGCTCCTGCAAACCGCCGATCTCGTCGTGCAGTTGCTGACGACGACTGATGTACAACGATTCTTCGCTTTTCGCCTGGCCCGGCACGGCTTTGAGCACGTCTTCAGGGAAATTCAGCGGACGGTCATCGACCTCGGCGCTCAAACGCTCGACGCGCAGCAGCATCGACAGCCGATCAGCCTCGGTTTCGCCGACGTTGGAAGCAAATCGCGTGTCGTCCAGACGAATCAGCGGTGCGCCGGCCTCGACGATCTGACCTTCCTTGACGAACATTTCCGAGACAATCCCGCCCTCAAGGTTCTGGATTTTCTGGATCTTCGACGACGGAATCGCCTTGCCGTCGCCCTTGGTCACTTCGTCGATGACGGCGAAGTTGGCCCACAGCAACAGGAACAGGAAGAAGCCGATGATTGCCCAGATGGTCAGGCGCACGACGCGCGGGGCGTCCTCGATCAGCGCCTTGTTGACCTCCGGCAGCGGCTGGCCCTGCAGCGAGGCAGAGCCCTTGAAGTAGCGACGGATCGACTCTTTGACACCCGACTTAAGCAACACTGATCTGCCCCTTCTTCAACGCTTCCATCACGGCGGCTTTCGGGCCATCGGCGAGAATCTGTCCACGGTCGACCACCAGCAGGCGGTCGACCAGCGACAGCAGCGAGGCCCGGTGCGTCACCAGCACCACGGTCTTGTTTTCAACGACGGCGGCCAGACGCTGCTTGAGGCGTTCTTCGCCGGTGTTGTCCATGGCGCTGGTCGGTTCGTCGAGCAGCAGGATCGGCGGGTTGAGCAGCAGCGCCCGCGCCAGAGCAACGTTCTGCCGTTGGCCACCGGACAGGTTCTGCCCGCGCTCGCCGACTTGCAGCTCGTAACCCTGCGGGTGCAGACGGGCGAATTCGTGCACGCCGGCCAGTTCGGCGGCTTGCAGTACCAGCTCGTCTTCTACATAGCGCGCGCCGGAGACCAGGTTGTCACGCAGGGTGCCGGCCAGCAGCTGGATGTCCTGCGGCACGTAGCCGATGTTGTAGCGCAGCTCGCTGACGTCGATCTGGCGGATGTCCACGCCGTCCACCAGCAATGCGCCGTCGTCCGGTTGGTACAGGCCGACCAGCAGTTTCGCCAACGAACTCTTGCCCGAGCCGCTGCGGCCGATGATGCCGATCTTCTCGCCGGGACGGATCACCAGGTTGATGTTCTTCAGCGCCGGGTTCTGCTGTTCCGGGTAGGTGAAGTTCAACTGACGGCACTCGATCGCGCCCTGCAACACCTTGCGGCTCAGCGGACGTTCTTCGAAATTGCGCTCCTGCGGCAGCTCCATCATCTGATCGACAGAAGTCATGGTTACCCGTGCCTGCTGGTAGCGGGTCAACAGACCGGACAGCGACGCCAGCGGGCTGAGCGCGCGGCCGCTGAGCATGTAGCAGGCAATCAGACCGCCCATGCTCAGGTTGCCGGCGATGATCTGGTACACGCCGAAGACGATCATGATCACCCCGGCCAGTTGCTGGATCAGCAGGGTGATGTTCATCGCCAGACCGGAGAGCATTTTCACTCGCAGCTCGAGGCGGCTGAGGGTGCCGATGGTCTGTTCCCACTGGTATTGGCGTTCGCTTTCGGCGTTGTTGACCTTGACTGCATCGAGGCCGGCGAGGGTTTCGATCAGGCTCGACTGACGCTCGGCGCCGAGCGCCATGGTGCGTTCCATGGTCGCTACCAGCGGCTTTTGCAACGCATAGCCGATCAACAGCGCAATCGGGAACGCCAGCACCGGAATCCACACCAGATGCCCGCCGAGAATCGCGATGACGATGAAGATCAGGATGGTGAACGGCAGGTCGATCAGGCTGGTCAGGGTCAGCGAGGCGAGGAAGTCGCGCAGGCTCTGAAACTCATGGATGTTCTGCGCGAAGCTGCCGACCCGCGCCGGGCGGTACTTCATGGCCATGCCGACGATGCGCTCGAACAGCGTCGCGGAGATGATCAGGTCGGTTTTCTTGCCGGCCAGATCCAGGCACAGGCTGCGCAGGCTTTTGAGGATCAGGTCGAAAATGTAGGCACCGGTAATGCCCAGCGCCAGCACCCACAGAGTCGCCTCGGCCTGGTTCGGCACCACACGGTCGTAGACGTTCATCACGAACAGCGGCGCGGCCATGGCGATGATGTTGATCAGGAAACTCGCGGCGATCGCATCGGCATACAGCCAGCGTGAACGCTTGAGGGTGTCGCGAAACCACGAGCGTGCACGCGGGATCAGCGTGCCGTGGTTGACGTCGAATTTGTGCTGCGGCTGGGCGAAGAACACTTTGCCGGTGTAGTCGTCAGCCAGCAGTTCGCGGCTGACCACCGATTCGCCGCCGTCGCTTTCGCTGAGCAGCACCCGGGCTTCGTTGTCACCTTGCCAGCCGAGCAGGACGGCGCTGCGGCCATCCTTGAGTAGCAACAGCGCCGGCATGGCAATCGCCGGAATCTCTTCCAGCTTGCGTTGCAGCACCCGACCCTGCAGCCCGGCGCGAGCCGCTGCGCGGGGCAGCAACTCGACACTCAGGCGTTGTTTGGGCAGCGGCAGGCCAGTGGTCAGCATCGCCGCACTGGCCGGCTTCTGGTGCAACATGCATAGAGCGAGCAAGCCATCCAGTAACGGATCGTCGTGCATCGCGCGCGGATCATGAATGAGTTGAACTCGACTGACTTCTGATTCCACGCTCGGCACTCTTGGCTAACAATTGAACAATGAAGGTTCTGCTCAATTCATACCGGGCAGTTGGACCTTCGGCTTCACATCGTTCTGCACGACGGATGCCAATGGTGCGACCACTCCCTGGCTCTTGAGCAACTCGCCCATGGTCGCCTTGATTCGATACTGAGTAAATAACTGAATGTTCTTGATCTCGGCCAGACGGCGCGAAGCGGTGAACAACTCGTTTTCGCTGTCGAGCAAATCGAGCAGGGTGCGCTCGCCGAGGCTGAACTGACGCTGGTAGGCGGTACGCACGGCGGTGCTGTGATCAACGTACTGCTGAGCGATCGGCACCTGCGCATTGGCGTTGTTCAGGGCGTTCCAGGCCAGGCCCAGTTCTTCGTTCAACTGACGCAGGGCGTTGTTGCGGATGTCCAGTGCCTGGTTCGACAGGTACGACTTGGATTCCAGATCGGCCTTGTTGCTGCCGCCGGAGTACAGGTTGAAGCGCATGCGCAGCATCGCCTGCCACTCGTTGTTGTGGCCGTTCTGACCGTCGAGATCGTTGTCGGCGGTGCGACCCAGCTCGGCGTCGAAACGTGGGTAGAACGTCGACTTGGCGGTTTCGTACTGCTTCTCGGCCGCAGCGATATCGGACTCGGCCGAGCGCAGGATCGGGCTGTTTTCCAGCATCTGCGTACGGGCTTCATTGAGGTTGGCCGGCATCATCGCCATGAACGGCGCCGGGCGCTCCAGCTGGTCAGGCATCTGGCCGACGGCACTGAGGAAGTTGGTCTCGGAGTCGGCGAGGTTGGTCTGTTCGGTGATCAGGTTGTTGCGGGCCTGAGCCATCCGCGCTTCAGCCTGATCGAGGTCAGCGCCGCTGCCGACGCCGCGCTGGGTGCGTAGCTGGATCTGATCGTAAATGCGTTGGTGGCTCTTGAGGTTCTCTTCGGCCAGACGCACGAATTCGCGGCGGGTCAGCACGTCCAGGTAAACCTGGGCGACTGTCAGCGCGGTGCGCTCGGAAGTGCCGAGCAGCGAGTACGCGCGGGAGTTGACGGTGGCTTGTTGACGCCCAACTTCGCTGGACGTGGCAAAACCGTCAAAAACCATTTGCGAGAGACGTAAACTTGACTCGCTGCGGTTCAAAGTTTCCCAGTGGTTGCCGCCACCGTTGGCGCGCGTGGTCACGCTGTCAGTGCCCTCACGGCCATAACCGCCCAGCAGATCGACCTTGGGCAGGTATCCACCTTTGGCTGCCTTTAACTGATAATCCGCGGCCAAACGACTGTTGACCCCCGCCTGGATTTCCGGATGGACATCCAGTGCCTGTTGCATGGCTTCTGGTAAGGATTGTGCTTGGACGAAAGAGGCGGCGAGGGCGAACGGTAGAGCCTTGAACAAGTGCAAACGCATGGTAAAGATTTCCCAGGACTTCTTGTCTTGAATCACAGCAAAACGTGCTGCTGCGTCGGATGATTGGCAACCGGAATGACCGTATGTCGGAAAGTTCAAAATAGGAACTGGATCACACGCTGAGGGACAGGTCGCCGCGGAAATATCAATGTGACATTAGTGGGGCGATTGTTTAGGATGGCACCCAGAAGGTCAATAGTTTGGCATAAAGTTAATAGCGAAAGAATCTAGCCAAATTATTGACGAAGAACAGCGTCAATCTTGATTCGCAAATTTTAAAAGTACGTCCAGACTGAATCGGCGCCGAAGCCATCAGGCTATGGAAGTCAACTGAACGTGACACCCGGAGAGTCTTCAATGAGCAGTGTTGTTGCCATCGTCAAAAGCATTGTCGGTCAGGTATTCGTGGTCTCCCCCGAGGGTGTACGCCGCGTGCTCGTTGAAGGCGATCGCCTGTATGTCGGCGACCAGATCGACACCGGCCTCTCCGGCGCTGTTTCGCTGGAACTGGCGGATGGCCGCACCCTCGATCTGGGCCGTGAAACCCAGTGGAGCGCCAACGCGCCCGACTCCAGCACTGACCTGGCCGAGGCTACCGCGCAGGCCGCGCCTTCTGTAGCCGAGCTGCAGCAGGCCATCGCCGCCGGTGCCGACCCGACCACCGCCCTCGAAGCCACCGCTGCCGGCGCTACCGCCGCAGGAACTGGCGGAGCGGCGGGCGGCGGCCACAGCTTCGTGATGCTCGATGCCACCGCTGGCCGCGTCGATCCGACCATCGGCTTCCCGACCGCGGGCATCAACTCCGGCGCACAAGTGGCACAGAACATCACCGGTGGCCAGACCACCGACACCACCACCAACGCCCTGCGTGAGTCGACCCTGAGCCTCAGCGCCACGCCGACCATCACCGAAGCCGGCGGCGTGCTGGTGTACACCGCGACCCTGACCCAGGCGCCGCTGACCGACCTGACCATCACTCTGTCCAACGGCTCGGTGATCGTGATTCCGGCCGGCTCCACCACCGGCACCGTCAACGTGCCGCTGGCACCGAACGACACCGTTTATAACGACCCGACCCAGATCAACGTGACCGTCACCGGTACCACCGGCGGCAACGGCATTACCGTAACCCCGCCGACCACCCCGGCGACGACCCAGGTCACCGACACCATCGATACCACCACCGTCACCCTGACGGCGGGCAACAGCGTCACCGAAGGCGGTCAGATCACTTACACCGCGACCCTGACCAACCCGGCGCAGACACCGGTCACCGTCACCCTGTCCAACGGCTCGACCATCACTATCGAAGCCGGCCAGACCACTGGCACCGTCAACGTGCCAACTGCGCCGAACGACGTCTATAACAACGGCAGCACCGTCAGCACCACCATCACCGGTGCCACCGGCGGCAACTTCGAGAACCTGGTGCCGAACACGACGCCAGCCGTGACGAACATCGTCGATTCGCGCGACACCACCGGCCTGACCCTGACCGCCACCGGTACCGTGGTCGAGGGTGGCCAGATCACCTACACCGCGACCCTGACCAACCCGGCACAGACGCCGGTCACCGTCACCCTGTCCAACGGTTCGACCATCACCATCGAAGCCGGCCAGACCACTGGCACGGTCAACGTGCCGACCGCGCCGAACGACGTCTACAACAACGGCGGCACCGTCAGCACCACGATTACCGGTGCGACCGGCGGCAACTTCGAGAATCTGGTGCCGAACACCACGCCGGCGACCACCACCGTCACCGACTCCATCGACACCACCAACCTGTCGCTGAGTGCCACCGGCACCGTCGCTGAAGGCGGCTCGATCGTTTACACCGCGACCCTGACCAACCCGGCCGGCACCCCGGTGACCGTGACGTTGAGCAATGGCTCCGTCATCACCATCGAGGCTGGCAAAACCACCGGCACTGTGACCGTTCCCGCGCCTGCCGATGACGTCTACAAAGACGCCGGCAAAGTGGAAGTCAGCATTACCGGAACAACCGGCGGCAACTTCGAGAATCTGGTGCCGAGCACCGTTCCGACTGTTACCGAAGTTACCGATACCATCGACACCTCGACCGTCAAACTGACCGCCGATACTTCGGTGGCTGAAGGTGGCACCGTCACTTACACCGCCACTGTCGGTGCGCCGGTGACTGGCTCGCCGGTTGTCGTGACTCTGGCCAACGGCCAGACCATCACTATCGAAGTCGGCAAGACCACTGGCACCGTGACCACCACCGCGCCGAACGATGCGTTGACCGGCAACCCACCGCTGACCAACGCCATCACCAATGTCAGTGGCGGTAACTACGAGAACCTCGTCGCCGATAAAACTCCGGTTTCGACCACCGTTACCGACACCGTCGACACCACCAACCTGTCGCTGACGGCGACCGGCAGCGTGGCGGAGGGCGGCTCGATCGAATACACCGCGACGTTGACCAATGCTGCCGGCTCGCCGGTCACCGTGACCCTGAGCAACGGCGCGGTGATCACCATCGAAGCCGGTAAAACCACCGGCACCGTGACGGTTCCGGCGCCTGCGGATGACGTATACAAAGACGCCGGCAAAGTCGAAGTCACCATCAACGGTGCAACCGGCGGCAACTTCGAAAATCTGGTGCCAAGCACTGTCCCTGCGGTCACCGAAGTGACCGATACCATCGACACTTCGACGGTCAAACTATCCGCTGACACCTCGGTCGCCGAGGGTGGCACCGTCACTTACACCGCGACCGTTGGTGCGCCTGTGACTGGCTCGCCGGTTGTCGTGACTCTGGCCAACGGTCAGTCGATCACCATCGAAGTGGGTAAAACCACCGGCACCGTGACCACCACCGCACCGAACGACGTGCTGAACGGCCAGGCGCCGCTGAGCAACTCGATCACCGGCGTGAGCGGTGGCAACTACGAAAATCTGGTCGCCGACAAGACGCCGGTCAGCACCACCGTGACCGACACCGTCGACACCACCAACCTGTCGCTGACTGCGACCGGCACCGTGGCGGAAGGCGGTTCGATCGTCTACACCGCGACCCTGACCAATCCGGCCGGTACGCCGGTGACCGTGACCTTGTCCAACGGCTCGGTGATCACTATCGAAGCCGGTAAAACTACCGGCACCGTGACCGTTCCAGCACCAGCCGATGACGTTTACAAAGACGCTGGCAAGGTTGAAGTCACGATCAAAGACGCCGCAGGCGGCAATTTCGAGAACCTGGTGCCGAGCACCGTTCCGGCTGTTACCGAAGTTACCGATACCATCGATACGTCGACGGTCAAACTCACCGCCGACACTTCGGTAGCTGAAGGCGGGACTGTCACTTACACCGCCACCGTCGGCGCACCGGTAACCGGCTCGCCGGTTGTTGTGACCTTGGCCAATGGTCAGAACATCACCATCGAAGTGGGCAAAACCACCGGCACCGTGACCACCACCGCGCCAAACGATGCGCTGAACGGTCACGAACCGCTGACCAACTCGATTACCGGCGTCACCGGTGGCAACTACGAAAATCTGGTCGCTGACAAAACCCCGGTTTCGACCACCGTTACCGACACCGTCGATACCACCGACCTGACGTTGAGCGCCACTGGCTCCGTTGCCGAAGGTGGTTCGATCGTTTACACCGCGACCTTGACCAATCCGGCCGGTACGCCGGTGACCGTGACCCTGTCGAACGGCTCGGTGATCACCATTGAAGCGGGTAAAACTACCGGCACCGTGACCGTTCCAGCGCCAGCCGATGACGTCTACAAGGACGCTGGCAAGGTTGAAGTTACGATCAAAGACGCCGCAGGCGGCAATTTCGAGAACCTGGTGCCGAGCACGGTTCCAGCCGTCACCGAAGTCACCGACACCATTGACACCTCGACCGTGAAACTCACGGCCGATACTTCGGTCGCTGAAGGTGGCACTGTCACTTACACCGCCACCGTCGGCGCACCTGTCACTGGCTCGCCGGTGACCGTGACCCTGGCGAACGGCCAGACCATCACCATCGAAGTGGGTAAAACCACCGGCACTGTCACCACCACCGCGCCAAACGATGCGCTGAATGGTCACGAACCACTGACCAACTCGATCACCGGCGTCACCGGTGGCAACTACGAGAATCTGGTCGCTGACAATACCCCGGTCAGCACCACCGTCACTGACACCGTAGACACGACGAATCTGTCGCTCAGCGCCACCAACTCGGTCGCCGAGGGCGGTTCGATCACCTACACCGCGACCCTGACCAACGCTGCAGGCTCGCCAGTCACCGTGACCCTGAGCAACGGCTCGGTGATCACTATCGAAGCCGGTAAAACTACCGGCACCGTGACCGTTCCAGCACCAGCCGATGACGTCTACAAAGATGCCGGCAAAGTCGAAGTCACCATCAACGGTGCAACCGGCGGCAACTTCGAGAACCTCGTTCCGAGCACTGTTCCGGCAGTGACTGAAGTCACTGACACCATCGACACCACGTCGGTGAAACTGACCGCAACCGAGTCCGCTGCTGAAGGTGGCACCGTCACCTACACCGCCACTGTCGGTGCTCCGGTAACCGGCTCGCCTGTGGTCGTGACCCTGGCTAACGGTCAGAACATCACCATCGAAGTCGGCAAGACCACCGGCACCGTGACCACCACCGCACCGAACGATGCGTTGAACGGTCATGCGCCGCTGACTAACGCCATCACCGACGTGAGCGGCGGCAACTACGAGAATCTGGTTGCCGACAAAACCCCGGTCAGCACCACCGTGACCGATACCGTCGACACCACCAACCTGTCGCTGGCCGCGACCGGCACCGTCGCTGAAGGCGGTTCGATCGTCTACACCGCAACCTTGACCAACCCGGCCGGTACGCCGGTAACCGTGACTTTGTCCAACGGCGCCGTGATCACCATCGACGCGGGCAAAACCACCGGCACCGTGACCGTTCCAGCGCCAGCCGATGACGTCTACAAAGACGCCGGCAAGGTCGAAGTCACGATTAAGGATGCAACAGGCGGCAACTTCGAGAACCTGGTGCCAAGCACCGTTCCAGCCGTTACCGAAGTCACCGACACCATCGATACCTCGACCGTGAAGCTGAGCGCCGATACTTCGGTGGCTGAAGGCGGCACTGTCACTTACACCGCGACTGTTGGCGCTCCAGTGACTGGCGCGCCTGTTGTTGTGACCCTGGCCAACGGTCAGACCATCACCATCGACATCGGCAAGACCACCGGCACCGTGACGACCACCGCACCGAACGATGCGTTGAACGGTCACGAGCCGCTGAACAACTCGATCACCAATGTCAGCGGCGGCAACTACGAAAACCTCGTCGCCGACAAGACGCCAGTCAGCACCACCGTGACCGACACCGTCGACACCACCAACCTGTCGCTGAGCGCGACTCCGGCGGTGAACGAAGGCGGGCAGATCACCTACACCGCCACCCTGACCAACGCCGCCGGCACTCCGGTGACCGTGACCTTGAGCAATGGCGCGGTGATCACCATCGACGCCGGCAAAACTTCCGGCACCGTGACCGTCGATGCGCCGAAGGATGACGTCTACAAGGACGCCGGCACCGTTGAGGCGACCATCAAGGGCGCGACCGGTGGCGACTTCGAAAACCTGGTGACCAGCAACACGCCGGCGGTGACCACCGTCAACGACACCATCGACACTTCCACCGTGTCGTTGACCGCCACCGCCAACGTCGCCGAAGGCGAAACCGTGGTCTACACCGCGAGCGTCACCGCACCGGTAACCGGCTCGCCAGTTGTGGTCACCCTGTCCAACGGCCAGACCATCACCATCGCCGTCGGTGAGACCACCGGCAGCGTGAACTTCGTCGCGCCGAACAGCCCATTGGCGGGCGGCAGCTCGTTGAGCGTGGCCATCGACAAGGTTGCCGGCGGCAACTATGAAAACCTGGTGGCCGACAAGACACCGGCGAACACCTCGGTGTCGGACACTGTCGACACCACCAACCTGAACCTGACCGCCAGCGACTCGGTGGCCGAGGGTGGTTCGATTGTTTACACCGCGACCCTGACCAATCCGGCCGGGACGCCGGTGACCGTGACCCTGTCCAACGGCGCGGTGATCACCATCGAAGCCGGTAAAACCTCGGGCACCGTGACCGTTCCAGCTCCGGCTGACGACGTGTACAAAGACGCGGGTAAAGTCGAAGCAACCATTTCCAGCGCTACCGGTGGCAACTTCGAGAACCTGGTGCCTAGCATCGTTCCGGCCGTCACCAACGTGACCGACACCATCGATACCACCACGGTCAAACTGACCGCGACCGAATCGGCTGCGGAAGGTGGCACCGTCACTTACACCGCGACTGTCGGTGCGCCAGTGACCGGTTCGCCGGTCGTAGTGACTTTGGCGAACGGTCAGAACATCACCATCGAAGTGGGTAAAACCACTGGCACCGTGACTACCACTGCGCCGAACGATGCGTTGACCGGCCACGCGCCGCTGACCAACGCCATCACCGACGTGAGCGGCGGTAACTACGAAAACCTCGTGGCGGATAAAACGCCGGTTTCGACCAATGTCACCGACACCGTCGACACCACCAATCTGTCGCTCAGTGCGACCGGCACCGTGGCCGAGGGTGGCTCGATCGTCTACACCGCAACCCTGACCAACGCCGCTGGTTCGCCAGTCACCGTGACCCTGTCCAACGGCGCGGTGATCACCATCGAGGCCGGTAAAACCTCTGGCACCGTGACCGTTCCAGCTCCGGCTGACGACGTGTACAAAGACGCGGGTAAAGTCGAAGCGACCATTTCCAGCGCTACCGGTGGCAACTTCGAGAACTTGGTGCCAAGCACCGTTCCGGCCGTCACCAACGTTACCGACACCATCGACACCACCACGGTCAAACTGACCGCGACCGAGTCCGCTGCTGAAGGTGGCACCGTCACCTACACCGCCACCGTCGGTGCTCCGGTAACCGGCTCGCCTGTGGTCGTGACCCTGGCCAACGGTCAGAACATCACCATCGAAGTCGGCAAGACCACCGGTACGGTCACCACCACCGCACCGAACGATGCGTTAACCGGTCATGCTCCTCTGACCAACACGATCACCGGCGTGACTGGCGGAAACTACGAGAATCTGGTGGCCGACAAAACGCCAGTCAGCACCACCGTGACTGACACCGTCGACACCACCAACCTGTCGCTCAGCGCTACCAATTCGGTCGCCGAGGGCGGTTCGATCGTTTACACAGCAACCCTGACCAACGCCGCTGGCTCGCCAGTTACCGTGACGCTGAGCAACGGCGCTGTCATCACCATCGAGGCCGGCAAAACCACCGGCACCGTGACTGTTCCAGCTCCGGCGGACGACGTTTACAAAGATGCCGGTAAAGTCGAAGCGACCATTTCCACCGCCACCGGTGGCAACTTCGAGAACCTGGTGCCAAGTACCGTGCCGGCTGTCACCGAAGTCACCGACACGATCGACACCTCGACCGTCAAACTGACTGCCGATACCTCGGTAGCCGAAGGCGGCACCGTCACCTATACCGCAACCGTCGGCGCGCCAGTGACCGGTTCGCCTGTGGTCGTGACCTTGGCAAACGGTCAGAACATCACTATTGAGGTGGGTAAAACCACTGGCACCGTGACTACCACTGCGCCTAATGATGCATTGACCGGTCATGCTCCTCTGACCAACGCGATCACCGACGTCACCGGTGGCAATTACGAAAACCTCGTGGCTGACAAAACCCCGGTCAGCACTAACGTCACCGACACCGTCGACACCACTAACCTGTCGCTGTCCGCGACCGGTACCGTGGCCGAAGGCGGCTCGATCGTTTATACCGCAACCCTGACCAACGCCGCTGGTTCGCCAGTCACCGTGACGTTGAGCAACGGCGCCGTGATCACCATCGAGGCTGGCAAAACCACCGGCACTGTGACCGTTCCGGCACCGGCCGACGATGTCTACAAAGACGCGGGTAAAGTCGAAGCAACCATTTCCACCGCTACTGGTGGCAACTTCGAAAACCTGGTGCCGAGTACCGTTCCGGCCGTCACCAACGTCACCGACACCATCGACACCACCACGGTCAAACTGACCGCGACCGAGTCTGCTGCTGAAGGTGGCACCGTCACCTACACCGCAACCGTCGGTGCACCGGTAACCGGTTCGCCAGTGACCGTGACTCTGGCCAACGGCCAGAACATCACCATTGAAGTGGGTAAAACCACCGGTACCGTGACCACCACCGCACCGAACGATGCGCTGACCGGCCATGCGCCGTTGACCAACGCCATCACTAACGTGACCGGTGGCAACTACGAGAATCTGGTCGCCGACAAAACCCCGGTTTCGACCACCGTTACCGATACAGTCGACACCACCAACCTGTCCCTGAGCGCAACCAATTCGGTCGCCGAGGGCGGTGCGATCATCTACACCGCGACCTTGACCAACGCGGCTGGCTCGCCAGTCACCGTGACCCTGTCGAACGGCGCTGTGATCACCATCGAAGCCGGTAAAACCACTGGCACCGTGACCGTTCCGGCACCTGCCGATGACGTCTACAAAGACGCCGGCACCGTTCAGGCAACGATCACCAACGCTACCGGTGGCAACTTCGAAAACCTGGTACCGAGCACCGTGCCAGCTGTGACTCAGGTCACCGACACCATCGACACCACCACGGTCAAACTGACCGCGACCGAGTCTGCTGCCGAAGGTGGCACCGTCACCTACACCGCGACCGTTGGTGCGCCAGTGACTGGCTCGCCAGTCGTGGTAACTCTGGCTAATGGTCAGAACATCACCATCGAAGTCGGCAAAACCACCGGCACCGTCACTACCACTGCACCGAACGATGCGCTGACCGGCCATGCGCCGTTGACCAACGCGATCACCAACGTCAGCGGTGGCAACTACGAAAACCTCGTTGCCGACAAGACCCCGGTCAATACCACGGTCACCGATACCGTCGACACCACCAACCTGTCGCTGTCCGCGACCGGTACCGTGGCCGAAGGCGGCTCGATCGTTTACACCGCGACGCTGACCAACGCTGCCGGTTCGCCAGTTACCGTGACGTTGAGCAACGGCGCCGTGATCACCATCGACGCCGGCAAAACTACCGGCACCGTGACCGTTCCGGCGCCTGCCGATGACGTGTACAAGGACGCTGGCAAAGTCGAAGCGACCATTTCGACTGCTACCGGTGGCAACTTCGAGAACCTGGTGCCGAGCACTGTTCCGGCCGTCACCAACGTCACCGACACCATTGATACCACCACGGTCAAACTGACCGCGACCGAGTCTGCTGCTGAAGGTGGTACCGTCACCTACACCGCGACCGTTGGTGCACCGGTAACCGGTTCGCCAGTGACCGTTACTCTGGCCAATGGTCAGAACATCACCATCGAAGTGGGTAAAACCACGGGTACCGTCACCACCACTGCGCCGAACGACGTGTTGACCGGTCATGCACCGTTGACCAACGCGATCACCAACGTCAGCGGCGGCAACTATGAAAACCTCGTAGCCGACAAGACCCCGGTCAGCACCACCGTGACCGACACTGTCGATACAACCAACCTGTCGCTCAGCGCTACAGGTACCGTGGCCGAAGGTGGCTCGATCGTTTACACCGCGACCCTGACCAACGCTGCTGGCTCGCCAGTCACCGTGACCCTGAGCAACGGCGCAGTCATCACTATCGACGCCGGTAAAACCACTGGCACCGTGACCGTTCCTGCCCCGGCTGATGACGTCTACAAAGACGCCGGCACCGTGCAGGCAACCATCACCAACGCCAGCGGTGGCAACTTCGAAAACCTGGTGCCGAGCACCACGCCAGCCGTGACCAGCGTCACCGACACCATCGACACCACGGGCGTGAAACTCACCGCCACGGGTACTGTGGCCGAGGGTGGCACCGTCACCTACACCGCCACTGTCGGCGCTCCGGTCACCGGTTCGCCAGTGACCGTAAGCCTGTCCAACGGCCAGACG